>NZ_VDAS01000011.1:0-142706 GCF_019584165.1 Enterobacter sp. EC_64 | reverse complement strand
AATTACGCATGTTCACTCAGAGACTTGGTATTCATTTTTCGTCCGAGGACGTTAAGAATCCATGTCACTTTGAGTGCCCACACAGATTGTCTGATAAATTGTTAAAGAGCAGTGCAACGCGGCTTTCGCTCATCGTTGCGAGGTGGCGTATATTACGCTTTCCTCTTTCAGAGTCAACCCGTTATTTCAGGATTTTTTCTCTTCAACCGACCGCGTTGTTTGTGAAGTGATTCACATCTGCCGTGTCGATGGAGGCGCATTATAGGGATCCCAATTTTTAGCACAAGTATTTTTTAGATCTTTTTTTCCGACTGCTGATTTTCCGCGCTTTTCGCTGAAATCCCGCCCGATCTGCTTAAATATTGACGTATTTTGCCTTGCCTCGATCGACGAATACGATCAAAGTCTTCTGTATAGCGCTCATTCCCAGAGGTAGTTATGTCTGCAGTATTACGTCCTTATAAAGATCTGTTCCCCAAACAAGGCGATCGCGTGATGATCGACGCCAGTAGTGTGGTCATTGGTGATGTCCGATTGGCCGATGACGTTAGTATCTGGCCGCTCGTCGCCATCAGGGGAGATGTTAACTATGTGTCGATTGGTGCACGTACCAACATTCAGGACGGTAGCGTTCTGCATGTCACGCACAAATCCTCCTATAACCCCGAGGGTAATCCCCTCATCATTGGAGAGGATGTTACCGTCGGCCATAAAGTGATGCTCCACGGCTGCACGATCGGAAATCGCGTCCTTGTTGGCATGGGGTCGATTTTGCTGGATGGCGTCATAGTAGAAGATGACGTAATGATTGGTGCCGGTAGCCTGGTCCCGCAGAACAAACGGCTGGAGAGCGGTTATCTCTATCTGGGAAGTCCGGTAAAACAGATCCGCCCCCTTAAGGAGGCAGAGATCGAAGGATTAAAATACTCGGCGAACAACTACGTAAAATGGAAGAATGACTATCTGGATCAGGATAACCAAACCCAGCCCTGATCGTCTTCCTGCTGTTCGCGGATTAAATCGCTGGCTTCCTCTTCCAGATCCCAGCGATTTTCGCAAAATACCGCTAGCGGGTCTGCGCCGCCAAAACGATGCAACAGCGTTTCTCCATGGATGGCACAGGTAAGTTGCATGCCCTGCACCAGCACCGGAAAACAGACCGCTTGTTTATGCTCATCCCAGCTCTCTCTGTCCGGGAAATGAATAGCCTGATTCACGCCGAAAGCTCCTGCTTTAGCTTTTCAATGACCGGCTCGACAGCAGGCAACACTCCGTGCCAGAGCAGTACCGCATGCGCAGCCTGCCCCACCAGCATTCCCAGCCCATCGGCTAACTGTTTCGCGCCGTGTTGTTCACACCAATTCAGGAAAGGCGTCTTACCTTTCTGATAGAACATGTCATAGAAGTACATATGCGCACTGACCAGCGAAGCGGGGATCGCCGGGATCTCGCCACTGATGCCGCTGGATGTGGCATTAATGACAAGATCGAACTCACGTTCAGCAAGATCGTCAAGCGCTACCGCGCTCACGCTGCCGGTATGCGCAAACAACGCCGCCAGCGCTTCTGCCCGGGAAAAGGTTCTGTTAGTAATGGTCACTGAACAGTCCAGGGAAAGCAGAGGCAACAGAACGCCCCTCGATGCACCACCCGCGCCAATCAGCAGAACCCGGAATCCGGGTTTGATAAAGGAGAGTCTTTCCAGATCGCTGAGTAAACCAATCCCGTCGGTGTTGTCACCCAGAAGGCGTCCATCCTCAAGCCGTTTTAGAGTATTGACTGCACCTGCAAGTGAAGCGCGCTCGGTCAGCTCATCTGCACGTTCGAATGCTTCTTCTTTAAACGGGACCGTCACATTCGCGCCTTTGCCCCCCGCTGCGAAAAAGGCCTCCAGCGTTGGGATAAAGGCATCCACTGGCGCCAGTACGCGCCCATAGGGATGATCTATCTGCAGCTGCTCCGCGAATTGCTGATGAATCCACGGTGACTTGCTGTGTGCAATCGGATTACCAAAAACAGCATAGGTTTCCATGAGATTACCCCTGGCGAAAACGTTCGCCGGTCAAAGCGTCGCGAATCTCAGACGGATTCAGGCGCCCTCCCGTTTCACCAACAGCGACAGGGAAGTCATTCCCGAACTGCGCCAGCACTTCTTCAGTTGTCCGACAAGGCGGCTGCCCGGTCAGGTTGGCGCTGGTTGAGACCAGTGGTTTACCAAATGCCAGGCACAGCTCCACCACCAGCGGATGGTCAGTGACGCGAACGGCAAGGGAGTCAAAGCGTCCGGTTAACCAGCGCGGCGTTGTAGGCTGAGCCGGGAAGACAAAGGTTACTGGTCCAGGCCATGCGGAGAAGATTGTCTCGCGCTGTGCCGGTGTCAGCATAGAATCATCGATATAGGGTTTAAGCTGCTCGTAATTCGCAGCGATCAAAATCAGCCCTTTCTCGACGGGTCTTTGTTTAAGAGTAAGCAGACGTCTCACAGCCGTTTCGCTGTCAGGATCGCAACCGACCCCAAAAACAGCTTCAGTTGGATAGGCGATGACTTCTTCATTTTTCAGTACGTCCACTGCATGCGCAATGGAGCCTGATGGCAGGTTATTATTCACTATTTTGATCCGCCGTAACCGGCTTTCCACATTGTTTACTGGCGCAGAAGCGTTTCATGCCTTGCGCGGTTTTCTTCACTATCAGTAGCGGATAATTGCAATGAGGGCAGATTCCCGCTACCGGCTTAAAATTGATAACGAACTGGCATTCAGGGTAGCGATCGCACGAATGGAAAGTCTTACCATAACGGGAGCGGCGCTGTACCAGCTGACCTCGCTGACACTGAGGGCAGGCAATTGCCGTTTCATCAGGCTTATCAATTTGTTCCGTATGCTCACATTCCGGGTAGCGGCTACATCCAATAAACATGCCGAAACGCCCCTGACGTAGCGCGAGTTCGCCACCGCAGAGAGGACAAAGCTGACCCTCCAGAATTTTAACGATATGTCCATCCGCCTGGCTTTTCAGAGGACGAACATAATCGCATTCCGGATAGTGAGAACAACCGAGAAACGGGCCGTGTTTCCCGGACCGAATAACAAGTTCAGCCCCGCACTGCGGGCAGGGCTCGTTTTTATGCACCGTGAACAGTGCTGATTTGACCATAACAACTCTTGGTGCTGCACATTGAATTAGTGCAGCATACCTTCATTAACTTCAAAGAGTAATTCTTCCATTTGCTGATAGGCATTTTCACAGCCCGGGATATTAAACAGAACCATCAGGATCACCCATTTGAGATCTTCCAGTTCAAATTCTGCGGTATCCAGCGCCATGACGCGCTCTATCACCATTTCTCTCGTTTCGAGGTTTAGCACCTGAATCTGCTCAAGGAATAAAATGAATCCCCGGCAGCTGGCGTCCAGCCGTTCACACTCTTCAGCGGTATAAATGCGTACTGACAATGGGTCAGAAGCAAGCTGCATCGGTTCGGCAAGGCCTTCCTGATAATCAGCCAGTTTTTCCAGCCACATCAACGCATTGTAGATATCTTCCCGCTCAAATCCCGCATCGGTAAGATCCTGTGTCAACTTGTCCTGATCCACTCGCATTTCTGCTTCGTTATGGATGTAAGTCTCAAACAAATACATCAGTACGTCGAACATGGCATGCCCTCCTTAATCGGACATAGCCGCCGGGTACAGCTGCGATCCACCCTGCTAACTCCAGTTCGAGTAGCTGTGCTACCGTTACTGGCACAGGTTGGCCGGCACGTTCAGCGACAACGTCAACAGGTGTTACCTCATCTCCTACGTTAGCCAGGAGCTTGGGAAATGGCAATGCCACCTTTCCCTGATCTGATGAATATTGTCGCTTTTCGGGATCTTCCTGCAGCCATTGCAGCCCATATTGCAAATTTTCAAGAATGTCCGCGACTTCCGTTACCGGTGTTGCCCCCTGCTTAATCAGCCAGTGCGGTCCCTCGCATCCGGGATTACCTATCGGGCCTGGCAAGGCGAAGACTTCTCGCCCCTGTTCGAGCGCGCACCGTGCCGTGACCAGCGAACCGCTTCGCCGCGCGGCTTCAACGACCAGCACGCCTTTGCTAAGGCCGCTGATGATGCGATTACGACGCGGAAAGTTTGCCGGTCGGGGCTGCGCCGAAAGCGGAAACTCAGACACTATCGCGCCGTCAGACTCAATAAGCCGCATCGCCAATGCCTGATGCCGACGTGGATAAATACTAAAAAGACCGTTTCCCAGCACCGCGACACTTCGTCCTTTTACTGACAGCGCCGCGCTGTGGGCAACGCCGTCAATACCACAGGCCAGCCCGCTGGTGATCGTGAAACCACTTTGTGAAAGTTGTTCGCACAGGATTTTCCCCCACCGCTCGCCGTACCATGACGGCGCACGACTGCCTACCACCGCCAGCTGAATGGTATTAAGCGTCTCAGGGTTACCTTTTATGAATAATGCTCCGGGATAATCAGGGATCGTGCGGAGCAAAGGGGGATAAAGGGGATGGTTGGCCGTTAATAAATGATGACCCGGCTGCTCAAGCCATACCAGGCTACGTTCCAGCTCACTCTCATTGAGCGCAACGAACCGTTCAGCCTGCTTTGCTGTCAAACCAGTGTTTCTCAGAACAAGCGTGTCGATGCCTTCCTGCCTCTGCAGTCGTGCAGCCGCTTCCACCACGACATCACCACACAAAGAACCTGTGTGCATGAGCCGTAGCCAAATCTCGGTAGATGTCATCCTTTCCCCTGCCATAAGCGGTCTCCGCAATCATTGCGATTGGTCACTGATGCTGTCAATCGATGGGGGATTTGTCTAGAATAGAGGGAGTATTCTTATCAACTCCTGAACACGACTCTGGAAATTTATGGCAGTTTTGCAAGTATTACATATTCCGGACGAGCGCCTTCGCATCGTCGCTGAACCGGTTAAAGAAGTGAATGCAGAAATCCAGCGTATCGTTGATGATATGTTCGATACCATGTACGCCGAAGAAGGCATTGGCCTGGCGGCAACGCAGGTGGACATTCACAAGCGTATTATCGTGATCGACGTTTCTGAGAATCGCGATGGCCGTCTGGTGCTGATCAACCCAGAGCTGCTTGAAAAGAGTGGCGAAACCGGTATTGAGGAAGGCTGTCTCTCCATTCCTGAACAGCGTGCATTAGTGCCGCGTGCCGAAAAAGTGAAAATTCGCGCCCTGGATCGTGACGGTAATCAGTTCGAACTGGAGGCAGACGATCTGCTGGCGATTTGTATTCAGCATGAGATGGATCACCTGGTCGGTAAACTGTTTATCGATTATCTCTCGCCGCTGAAACAGCAGCGTATTCGTCAGAAAGTAGAGAAACTGGATCGTTTGCGTTCTCGCGCATAACGTCCCACCGGATACAAGGATCATCGTGTCTAAATCACTACGTATTATCTTCGCCGGAACCCCTGATTTTGCAGCGCGTCATCTTGACGCGCTGTTATCGTCTGGTCACCAGATTGTTGGCGTCTTTACCCAGCCGGATCGTCCTGCTGGTCGCGGCAAAAAACTGATGCCGAGCCCGGTCAAGGTGCTGGCAGAAGAGCATGGGCTTCCTGTTTTTCAGCCCGCATCGCTGCGCCCGCAGGAAAATCAGCAGCTGGTTTCTGACCTGAATGCCGACGTAATGGTGGTGGTGGCTTACGGTTTAATTCTGCCAAAAGCCGTGCTTGATATGCCGCGTCTGGGTTGTATCAACGTGCATGGGTCCCTGCTCCCACGCTGGCGTGGTGCAGCTCCTATCCAGCGAGCGCTGTGGGCGGGTGATGCCGAAACGGGCGTTACCATCATGAAGATGGACGTAGGTTTAGACACCGGCGACATGCTCTATAAACTGGCCTGCCCCATTACGTCAGACGATACCAGCGCCACGCTGTATGACAAACTGGCAGAGCTTGGTCCACAAGGGCTCATCGAGACGCTTCAGCAGCTTGCTGACAATACGGCAAAACCAGAAGTTCAGGACGACGCGCTGGTAACCTACGCCGAAAAGCTGAGCAAAGAAGAAGCGCGGATCGACTGGTCCCTGTCAGCCGCTCAGCTTGAACGTTGCATTCGCGCTTTTAATCCGTGGCCGATGAGCTGGTTGGAAATTGATGAGCAGCCAGTAAAAGTCTGGAAAGCCTCCGTCATTAGCGGTGCTACCACGGTGGAACCCGGTACGATTATTGATGCCAGCAAGAACGGCATCCAGGTGGCGACTGCGCAAGGGATTTTGAATCTTGAATCGCTCCAACCGGCCGGTAAGAAAGCCATGAGTGCTCAGGATCTACTAAATTCCCGTCGCGAATGGTTTATCCCTGGCAATCGCCTTGCCTGAGCAAATTTATTCTTAAGGCCCGGTGTTTCCGGGCATTTTTATTTTTACGGTTATGAAAAAACAAAATCTACGCAGCATGGCGGCCCAGGCCGTCGAGCAGGTTATCGAGCAGGGCCAGTCACTGAGCAACGTCCTGCCTCCCCTGCAGCAAAAAGTCTCTGATAAAGACAAAGCCCTGCTTCAGGAGCTCTGCTTTGGCGTCCTGCGCACACTCTCTCAGCTTGAGTGGTTGATTAACAAGCTGATGTCCCGCCCAATGACGGGCAAGCAGCGCACCGTACATTATTTAATTATGGTGGGTTTTTATCAGCTTCTTCATACCCGCATCCCACCTCATGCCGCGCTGGCAGAGACGGTGGAAGGTGCCGTTGCGATTAAACGTCCTCAGCTGAAAGGGCTGATCAACGGCGTATTGCGTCAGTTCCAGCGACAGCAGGATGAGCTTCTGGCTGAATTTGCCCAAAACGAAGCGCGCTTCCTGCATCCGGACTGGCTGTTGAAGCGCCTGAAAAAAGCTTATCCGCAGCAGTGGCAGGACATTGCCGATGCCAACAACCAGCGTCCGCCAATGTGGTTACGCGTGAATCGTAATCACCACACCCGTGACGCATGGCTGGCATTACTCGAAGAAGCTGGAATGAGCGGCTTCACCCATGACGCATACCCTGATGCCGTGCGCTTAGCATCGCCTGCACCGGTACATGCATTACCCGGCTTTGAAGAGGGTTGGGTAACGGTACAGGATGCTTCTGCTCAGGGTTGCATGACCTGGCTCGAACCTAAAAACGGTGAGCAGATTCTGGATCTCTGCGCAGCGCCTGGGGGCAAAACGACGCATATTCTTGAAGTGGCTCCGCAGGCCAACGTGATGGCAGTGGACGTTGATGAGCAGCGTCTTTCACGCGTCTATGACAACCTCAAGCGTCTGGGCATGAAGGCGCAGGTTAAGCAAGGCGATGGACGCAAACCCGCAGAATGGTGTGGCGAAACACAATTCGATCGCATTTTGCTGGATGCCCCCTGCTCTGCAACCGGTGTGATTCGTCGTCATCCGGATATCAAGTGGCTGCGTCGCGATCGTGATATTAGTGAGCTTGCCCAACTGCAATCCGACATCCTCGACGCCATCTGGCCACATCTCAAACCCGGCGGCACGCTGGTCTATGCAACCTGTTCAGTACTGCCGGAAGAAAACAGTCAGCAAATCGCGGCCTTCCTTAAACGAACCCCGGACGCGGCGCTGCACGATACGGGAACGCCTGAATGCCCGGGTCAGCAAAATCTGCCGGGTGCAGAAGAGGGTGATGGCTTCTTTTACGCTAAGCTAATCAAAGAGTGATGTTGAGAACAGGTCACGAGAGATGAAGATTATCATTCTGGGCGCAGGACAGGTTGGTGGAACGCTGGCGGAAAATCTGGTTGGCGAAAACAACGATATCACCATAGTGGATACCAACGGCGATCGCCTGCGAGTTTTACAGGACAAATTTGATTTGCGCGTTGTGCAGGGTCATGGTTCGCACCCCCGCGTCCTTCGTGAGGCGGGCGCTGACGATGCCGACATGCTGGTTGCGGTGACCAGTTCTGACGAAACCAATATGGTGGCCTGTCAGGTGGCCTACTCGCTTTTTAACACGCCAAACCGAATCGCGCGCATCCGCTCTCCGGACTATGTCCGCGATGCTGAGAAACTGTTTAATTCAGAAGCAGTTCCTATTGACCATCTCATCGCGCCAGAACAGCTGGTGATCGACAATATCTACCGTCTGATCGAATATCCGGGCGCCCTGCAGGTGGTGAACTTTGCCGAAGGTAAAGTGAGCCTGGCCGTCGTTAAGGCCTATTACGGCGGCCCGTTGATTGGCAACGCGTTGTCCACCATGCGCGAGCATATGCCGCATATTGATACGCGCGTCGCGGCTATTTTCCGCCACGACAGACCTATCCGCCCGCAGGGCTCTACGATTGTCGAAGCCGGGGACGAAGTCTTCTTTATTGCGGCTTCACAGCATATTCGTGCGGTGATGAGTGAACTTCAGCGTCTCGAAAAACCCTATAAACGCATTATGCTGGTCGGCGGCGGCAATATTGGTGCCGGTCTGGCACACCGGCTGGAAAAAGATTACAGCGTAAAATTGATCGAACGCGATCAGCAGCGAGCGGCTGAACTGGCGGAAAAACTGCAAAATACGATCGTATTTTATGGCGATGCGTCAGATCAGGAGTTGCTGGCTGAAGAGCATATTGATCAAGTTGATCTTTTTATTGCCGTCACCAACGACGACGAGGCGAATATAATGTCTGCCATGCTCGCGAAACGTATGGGGGCAAAGAAGGTCATGGTGCTTATCCAGCGCAAAGCCTATGTTGATCTGGTTCAGGGCAGCGTCATTGATATTGCCATTTCGCCGCAGCAGGCGACAATTTCCGCGTTACTGAGCCATGTGCGTAAAGCGGATATTGTTGGGGTATCATCGCTTCGTCGCGGGGTAGCGGAAGCCATTGAAGCCGTAGCGCACGGAGATGAAACCACATCACGCGTCGTGGGCCGTTCGATAGACGAAATTAAGCTGCCACCGGGCACCATTATTGGTGCTGTCGTGCGCGGGAATGATGTCATGATTGCCAATGATACTTTGCGCATTGAGCAAGGCGATCACGTTATTATGTTCCTTACCGATAAAAAGTTTATTACCGACGTCGAACGTTTATTCCAGCCAAGCCCATTCTTCCTTTAATGTGTCGGGTGCTCTCAAATGGGGTACCCGCTCTTTATCCTTCTCATTTCTGTGCCTTTTATTTTGCATAACGTTTAATTATCACGAATGGCAATTAGCTAATCATTTGTTAAACTTATAGTCGTCAGCTGGCACAAGGAGAACAAAATGAGTTTTATTAAAGAATTTCGCGAATTTGCGATGCGCGGAAACGTGGTGGATTTGGCAGTGGGTGTCATTATTGGTGCAGCATTCGGCAAGATTGTTTCATCATTAGTGGCCGACATTATCATGCCACCTTTAGGGTTGCTGATCGGGGGCATTGATTTCAAACAGTTCGCTTTCACGCTGCGTGAAGCACAGGGTGATGTGCCGGCAGTCGTGATGCACTACGGTGTATTTATTCAGAACGTATTTGATTTCGTGATTGTAGCGTTTGCCATTTTTATGGCTATCAAGCTGATCAATAAACTCAACCGTAAAAAAGAAGAGCCGGCAGCAGCGCCTGCACCGACAAAAGAAGAAGTGCTGCTGAGTGAGATTCGCGATCTGTTAAAAGAGCAGAACAAGCGCGTTTAATCAGAAGCTTAAAGCAGGAAGGCCAGTGGTAAATAAGCGATTCGCTTGTTTGCCACTGGCCTCCCAGTTACCCCGTTTTGCATACTTGTCTTTACGCAGATAACTTCCTTTCCCTTTTTTATTCTTCTCAACGCGCTGTCTGAATAGCGGGTCATGGAGTAGTGCCTCAATGGCATTGTCTTTAATCTGTCCTTTCGTGTGCTGATAGCGGCTCATAAATTCTCCTGAGCATGGTTTATGTCGACGGGAGTCTAGACCCGGTTGGACTAAAAATCAACAGTCCTCGGTTTCCCCACTGGCCCCCTGTTCAAGGGCTTCCAGAATAGAACAATAAATACTGCTGTGGGCCGTGCCACAACAAGCATCATTCAGCCTTTGCAGAGAGCGCTGCATGGTTTGCAATTCCTGAATGCGTGCTTCAACTTCATCCAACCGGGCCTGCACAATGCTTTTCGACTCCTGACAGGTGTGATGTGCCGGATCGATGCGGATCGATAATAACTCGCGGATCGAATCTAATGTGAAACCAAGCTGACGCGCATACCGAATAAACCGCAGGCGCTGCAGATCGTTATCGGTATAAAGTCGAAAGCCACCTTCAGTACGAACTTCATGATCGATCATCTGCTGCTTTTCGTAATATCGGATGGTATCCGGTGTGACGTTCGCGAGCTTCGCAAGTTCACCGATACGGTACATAACTACTCCTCGTTTATTTTCCGCAACAAGCGTTCACCGTATTCACCGTGCAGAAAGTCAGTGTTCATTCCTGCCTGACGCAGTTTAAGTTCAAGCACGGCGAGACGGCGGCTAAGTTCAGAATGTCGCGGATCGTCCTGACGGATCCCTTTTAGCAGATCGACAAGTTCAACAGCCTCTCTGCGCTGTTCGAGTTCAGGAGGGAGACAGCCTGCATTCTTTAGTAAACGGTATCCCGCGCGTAATTCACGCGCAATATGCGAGTCATCGTCAAGCATAAGGGGTTCGCCGCGTCCCGGAAGATCGTCGAATTCACCTTTTTTTTGGGCATCACGAATATGGCGTTCTGCCCACTGGTCAAGCAGCCACATTACCCGCTCCAGGGGATGAACAGAATTGATACAGATATTGTAGAGAAGTGGGGATATCACGGATATAAAAAAACCCGCCGGAGCGGGTTTTTTTACGTTACTGCAGATTACTCTGCAGCAGCTTCTGCTTTCTCTGAACGATCAACCAGCTCGATGTAAGCCATCGGCGCGTTGTCGCCTGCACGGAAGCCACACTTCAGAATGCGAGTGTAACCACCGGCACGGCTCGCGAAACGCGGGCCCAGTTCGTTAAACAGTTTTGCCACGATCTCGTTATCACGAGTACGGGCGAATGCCAGACGACGATTAGCAACGCTGTCAGTCTTGGCAAGAGTAATCAGCGGCTCAACTACGCGACGCAGCTCTTTCGCTTTAGGCAGGGTCGTCTTGATGATCTCATGACGAACCAGTGAACCTGCCATGTTGCGGAACATAGCCTGGCGATGGCTGCTGTTGCGGTTCAGTTGACGACCACTCTTACGATGGCGCATGACCTTATCCTTCTCAGTAAAACCTTAACCTGTGATCCGGTTACTCGTCAGCAATGCTTGCCGGTGGCCAGTTTTCCAGGCGCATGCCCAGAGACAGACCACGTGAAGCCAGCACGTCTTTAATCTCGGTAAGAGATTTTTTACCCAGGTTCGGCGTTTTCAGCAACTCAACCTCGGTACGCTGTACCAGATCACCGATATAGTGGATAGCTTCTGCCTTGAGGCAGTTAGCAGAGCGGACAGTCAATTCGAGATCGTCAACAGGGCGCAGCAGGATCGGATCGAATTCTGGTTTCTCTTCTTTCACTTCCGGCTGACGAACATCACGTAAGTCAACGAAAGCTTCCAGTTGTTCTGCCAGGATGGTTGCCGCACGACGAATCGCCTCTTCAGGATCGATTGTGCCGTTGGTTTCCATTTCGATGACCAGCTTGTCCAGGTCGGTACGCTGTTCTACACGCGCTGCTTCAACATTGTAGGCAATACGCTCTACAGGGCTGTAGCATGCGTCGACCAGCAGACGGCCGATTGGGCGCTCATCTTCTTCCGAATGAATTCGGGCAGAAGCCGGCACATAACCACGACCGCGCTGAACTTTGATACGCATGCTAATAGCTGCGTTCTCATCGGTCAGGTGGCAGATCACGTGCTGCGGCTTGACGATTTCAACATCACCGTCGTGGGTGATGTCGGCTGCAGTCACAGGGCCAATGCCAGATTTATTCAGAGTAAGAATAACTTCATCTTTACCCTGAACTCTCACCGCCAGCCCTTTCAGGTTGAGCAGGATTTCAAGGATATCTTCCTGAACGCCTTCTTTGGTGCTGTACTCATGAAGTACACCATCAATCTCAACCTCGGTCACCGCGCAACCCGGCATCGATGAGAGCAGAATACGGCGCAGTGCGTTACCCAGAGTATGGCCAAAGCCACGCTCTAAAGGCTCAAGGGTCACCTTGGCGTGCGTCGAACTCACTTGCTCGATATCTACCAGGCGCGGTTTTAGAAACTCTGTCACAGAACCCTGCATTGTGTCCTCTCTTTGGTACTAAGCTTTACTTGGAGTAAAGCTCGACGATCAGGTGTTCGTTAATGTCCGCAGACAGATCAGAACGTTCTGGCTGACGCTTGAACGTACCTTCCATCTTGCCAGCATCAACTTCCAGCCAGGTTGGCTTTTCACGCTGCTCAGCCAGCTCCAGAGCGGCCTTCACGCGAGATTGCTTTTTCGCTTTCTCACGAATGCTAACAACGTCATTCGCTTTAACCTGATAAGAAGCGATGTTAACAACACGACCGTTTACCATGATTGCTTTGTGGCTAACCAGCTGACGTGATTCAGCACGAGTAGCGCCGAAGCCCATACGGTATACAACGTTGTCCAGACGACCTTCCAGCAGAGCCAGCAGGTTTTCACCTGTGTTGCCTTTCAGACGTGCTGCTTCTTTATAGTAGTTACGGAACTGACGCTCCAGCACACCGTACATACGGCGAACTTTTTGCTTTTCACGCAACTGCACACCATAGTCAGACAGACGCGGTTTACGCGCACCGTGCTGGCCAGGAGCTTGTTCAATTTTACACTTGGTATCGATCGCGCGAACGCCAGACTTAAGGAATAAGTCGGTGCCCTCACGACGGCTCAGCTTGAGCTTAGGACCCAAATATCTTGCCATTTTCTATCTCCAACTAACCTAAAAAACGAGCGTTATACGCGACGTTTTTTCGGCGGACGACAACCGTTATGAGGGATCGGAGTCACATCAGTAATATTAGTGATGCGGAAACCAGCGGCGTTCAGAGCGCGAACAGTAGATTCACGACCCGGACCCGGACCTTTAACCATAACTTCCAGATTCTTGATGCCGTATTCTTTTACGGCTTCTGCGCAACGCTCTGCTGCAACCTGAGCTGCGAACGGAGTGGATTTGCGAGAACCACGGAAACCGGAACCACCGGCTGTTGCCCAACCCAATGCGTTACCCTGACGATCAGTAATAGTAACGATGGTGTTGTTGAAAGAAGCATGGATATGAGCCACGCCGTCAGAGACTTGTTTTCTTACACGTTTACGTGCACGAACTGGTGCCTTTGCCATTATTCAATCACCCCGATTATTTCTTGATCGGTTTGCGCGGACCCTTACGGGTACGTGCGTTGGTCTTAGTACGCTGACCGCGCACTGGCAGACCACGACGATGACGCAAACCGCGATAGCAACCAAGATCCATCAGGCGCTTGATGCTCATGCTGATTTCACGGCGCAGATCACCTTCAACGACAAATTTGGCAACTTCGTCACGCAGCGTGTCGATTTGTTCTTCAGACAGCTCACTGATCTTAACATCTTCAGCGATACCCGCTGCAGCCAGAATGGCCTTAGAACGGGTCTTGCCGATGCCGTAGATCGAAGTTAATGCGATCACAGCATGTTTCTGATCAGGAATGTTAATGCCTGCTATACGGGCCACTATGCACTCCTACTATTTAATATGTACGCACCATGCTGAAAAGCCCGTTTTCAGGATACTCAAATGGAAACGTACAGACATACAAAAGATTGGCTGGCTAATCTAGCCAGCTCAACCCAACTTTGCAAGAAAAATATGCGAAATAATCAGCCTTGGCGCTGTTTATGCTTCGGCTCGGCACTGCAAATCACACGGATGACACCATCACGCTTAACGATTTTGCAGTTACGGCATAATTTCTTGACGGAAGCACGAACTTTCATTTTTACTCTCCGTAACTTCTCAGGCGACCAATTAGCGGCCGTAGCCTTTCAGGTTCGCCTTCTTCAATGCAGACTCATACTGACTGGACATCATCAGAGTTTGCACTTGAGCCATAAAGTCCATAATCACGACAACAACGATAAGCAGTGAGGTCCCACCGAAGTAGAACGGTACTTTCATTGCATCACGCATGAACTCCGGGATCAGGCAGATAAAAGTAATATAGAGCGCACCAACCAAAGTCAGGCGGGTCATTACTTTATCGATATACTTCGCCGTTTGCTCTCCCGGACGAATTCCTGGTACAAATGCACCGGACTTCTTCAGGTTATCTGCTGTTTCACGCGGGTTGAAGACCAACGCCGTGTAGAAGAAACAGAAGAAGATGATCGCAGACGCATAGAGTAACACATAAAGTGGTTGCCCAGGCTGCAAATACAGCGAAATTGTTGTCAGCCAGTTCCAACCAGTACCGCCCCCGAACCATGACGCGATGGTTGCCGGGAACAGAATAATACTGGAAGCGAAGATAGCCGGGATAACCCCCGCCATGTTCACTTTCAGCGGTAAATGTGTGCTCTGTGCAGCATAGACACGACGACCTTGCTGACGCTTAGCGTAGTTCACCACAATGCGGCGTTGACCACGTTCAACAAAGACAACAAAGAACGTCACTGCAAATACTAATACTGCAACCAACAGCAACAGGAGGAAGTGCAGGTCGCCTTGACGCGCTTGCTCGATAGTGTGGGCGATGGCTGGCGGGAGGCCCGCAACAATACCGGCGAAGATAATGATTGAGATACCGTTACCGATACCACGCTCAGTAATCTGTTCGCCGAGCCACATCAGGAACATTGTCCCTGTGACCAGACTTACAACAGCGGTGAAGTAGAATGCAAAGCCCGGGTTTAACACCAGGCCCTGCATACCAGGCATATTCGGCAGACCGGTAGCAATACCGATCGACTGGAATATTGCCAGCACCAGAGTACCGTAACGGGTGTACTGACTAATCTTACGACGTCCAGACTCCCCTTCTTTCTTCAACTCTGCCAGGGCCGGATGAACGACCGTCAGCAGCTGGATAATAATCGATGCCGAAATGTACGGCATAATACCCAGTGCGAAGATAGAAGCACGGCTGAGAGCACCACCAGAGAACATGTTGAACATTTCAATGATGGTGCCTCGCTGTTGCTCAAGCAGTTTGGCAAGTACAGCGGCATCGATACCAGGGATCGGAATAAAAGAGCCAATACGGAACACAATCAGCGCGCCGATAACAAACAGCAGTCTGCGTTTCAGCTCGCCAAATCCACCTTTGGCACTTTGAAAATCTAATCCCGGTTGCTTAGCCATCTGCTACTTATTCCTCAATTTTACCGCCAGCAGCTTCGATAGCAGCACGAGCACCTTTAGTAACACGCAGGCCACGAACAGTTACCGGAGTAGAAACTTCACCAGCCAGGATCACTTTCGCGAACTCGATCTGGATACCGATAATGTTTGCTGCTTTCAGCGTGTTCAGGTCTACAACGCCGCCTTCAACTTTCGCCAGGTCAGACAGACGGATTTCCGCTGTGATCGCTGCTTTGCGAGAGGTGAAGCCGAACTTCGGCAGACGACGGTACAGTGGCATCTGGCCACCCTCGAAACCGCGACGTACGCCACCGCCAGAACGAGAGTTCTGACCTTTGTGACCACGACCACCGGTTTTGCCGAGGCCAGAACCGATACCACGACCCAGGCGTTTACCCGCCTTTTTAGAGCCTTCGGCCGGAGACAGAGTATTTAAACGCATCTCTTACTCCTCAACTTTAACCATGAAGTAAACCGCGTTGACCATACCACGAACAGCAGGAGTATCCTCGCGCTCAACGGTATGACCAATACGACGCAGACCCAGGCCAAGCAGCGTTGCCTTGTGTTTCGGCAGACGACCGATTGCACTGCGGGTTTGAGTGATTTTAATAGTCTTTGCCATGGTCAATTACCCCAGAATTTCTTCAACGGATTTACCACGCTTGGCAGCGACCATTTCTGGAGAATTCATATTTTCCAGGCCATCAATAGTTGCACGAACCACGTTGATCGGGTTGGTGGAACCATATGCTTTAGCCAGAACGTTATGAACCCCAGCAACTTCCAGAACGGCGCGCATTGCACCACCGGCGATGATACCGGTACCTTCTGAAGCTGGCTGCATGAATACACGAGAACCCGTGTGAACACCTTTAACTGGGTGCTGCAGGGTGCCGTTGTTCAGCGCGACGTTAATCATGTTGCGACGGGCTTTTTCCATCGCTTTCTGGATCGCTGCTGGAACTTCACGCGCTTTACCGTAACCAAAACCAACGCGACCGTTACCATCGCCTACTACAGTCAGAGCTGTGAAGGAGAAAATACGACCACCTTTAACGGTTTTAGATACGCGGTTTACCGCGATCAGCTTTTCCTGCAGTTCGCCAGCCTGTTTTTCGATGTGAGCCATCTTACACCTCTACCTTAGAACTGAAGGCCAGCTTCACGGGCAGCATCTGCCAGTGCCTGGACACGACCATGATATTGGAACCCGGAACGGTCAAAGGAAACATTGCTGATGCCTTTTTCCAGAGCGCGTTCAGCAACAGCTTTACCTACAGCTGCAGCGGCGTCTTTGTTACCGGTGTACTTCAATTGTTCTGAGATAGCTTTTTCTACAGTAGAAGCAGCTACCAGAACTTCAGAACCGTTCGGTGCAATTACCTGTGCGTAAATATGACGCGGGGTACGATGTACCACCAGGCGAGTTGCACCCAGCTCTTTGAGCTTGCGGCGTGCGCGGGTCGCACGACGGATACGAGCAGATTTCTTATCCATAGTGTTACCTTACTTCTTCTTAGCCTCTTTGGTACGCACGACTTCGTCGGCGTAACGAACACCCTTGCCTTTGTAAGGCTCAGGACGACGGTAGGCGCGCAGATCTGCTGCAACCTGACCGATCAGCTGTTTATCAGCGCCTTTCAGCACGATTTCAGTCTGAGTCGGGCATTCTGCAGTGATACCGGCCGGCAGCGGATGCTCAACAGGGTGTGAGAAGCCCAGAGACAGGCCTACTGCATTCCCTTTGATAGCTGCACGATAACCTACACCAACCAGCTGAAGCTTTTTAGTGAAGCCTTCGGTAACACCAACAACCATTGAGTTCAGCAGGGCACGCGCGGTACCAGCCTGAGCCCAACCATCCACGAAACCATCACGTGGACCGAAGGTCAGAGCGTTATCTGCATGTTTAACTTCAACAGCTTTGTTGAGGGTACGAGTCAGCTCGCCGTTTTTACCTTTGATCGTAATAACCTGACCGTCGATTTTTACATCAACGCCGGCAGGAATAACGACCGGTGCTTTAGCAACACGAGACATTCTTTCCTCCGATTAGGCTACGTAGCAGATAATTTCGCCACCAAGACCAGCCTGGCGCGCTGCACGATCAGTCATAACACCTTTAGAGGTAGAAACAACTGCGATACCAAGACCAGCCATAACTTTTGGCAGCTCATCTTTTTTCTTATAGATGCGCAGGCCTGGGCGGCTGACACGCTGAATGCTTTCTACAACAGCTTTACCCTGGAAATACTTGAGAGTAAGTTCCAGTTCCGGCTTGGTGTCGCCTTCAACTTTAAAATCTTCGATAAAACCTTCTTCCTTCAGCACGTTGGCAATTGCCACTTTCAGCTTGGCGGAAGGCATGGTGACCGCAACTTTGTTCGCGGCCTGACCGTTACGGATACGGGTCAGCATATCCGCGATCGGATCTTGCATGCTCATCTGTCTTTACTCCCGTGATTCAATTGGTAATTACCAGCTAGCCTTTTTCAAGCCTGGCACTTCACCGCGCATGGCGGCTTCACGCAGTTTGATACGGCTCAACCCAAACTTGCCCACATAACCATGTGGACGACCTGTTTGACGACAGCGGTTACGCTGACGAGACGGGCTGGAATCACGCGGCAGAGACTGCAGCTTGAGAACCGCATTCCAACGATCTTCGTCGGAAGCGTTCACATCAGAAATGATCGCTTTCAGTTCAGCGCGTTTAGCGAAGAATTTATCAGCTAAAGCTACGCGCTTTACTTCGCGTGCTTTCATTGATTGCTTAGCCATTCAGTAACCCTACCTTACTTGCGGAACGGGAAGTCAAAGGCAGCCAGCAGAGCACGGCCTTCTTCGTCAGATTTCGCAGTAGTGGTAATGGTAATATCCAAACCACGCACGCGGTCGACTTTATCGTAGTCGATTTCTGGGAAGATGATCTGCTCACGGACACCCATGCTGTAGTTACCACGACCGTCGAAAGACTTAGCGGACAAGCCACGGAAGTCACGGATACGTGGAACAGCAATAGTGATCAGGCGCTCAAAGAACTCCCACATGCGTTCGCCACGCAGAGTTACTTTACAGCCGATCGGATAGCCCTGACGGATTTTGAAGCCTGCAACAGATTTGCGTGCTTTGGTGATCAGCGGTTTTTGACCGGAGATTGCTGTCAGGTCAGCTGCTGCGTTATCCAGCAGTTTCTTGTCAGCGATCGCTTCACCAACACCCATGTTCAGGGTGATCTTCTCGACCCGAGGGACTTGCATGACAGAATTGTAGTTAAACTCGGTCATGAGTTTCTTAACTACTTCGTCTTTGTAGTAATCATGCAGTTTCGCCATCGTACTACTCCAAATTACTTGATAGTTTCGCTGTTAGACTTGAAGAAACGGACTTTTTTACCGTCTTCGAATCTAAAGCCTACACGGTCAGCCTTGCCGGTAGCCGCATTGAAGATTGCAACGTTAGAAACCTGAATAGCAGCTTCTTTTTCAACGATGCCACCTGGTTGGTTCAGGGCCGGAACCGGCTTCTGATGTTTCTTAACCAGGTTGATACCTTCAACGACAAGTTTGCCGGAAGACAGAACATTTTTTACTTTACCGCGTTTACCTTTATCTTTACCGGTTAACACGATAACTTCGTCATCACGACGGATTTTCGCTGCCATGATTCGCTCCTTAGAGTACTTCTGGTGCCAGAGAGATAATTTTCATGAACTTCTCAGTACGAAGTTCACGAGTTACCGGCCCAAAGATACGCGTGCCGATAGGCTGCTCGCTGTTATTGTTTAAAATAACGCATGCATTACCATCGAAGCGAATGACAGAACCGTCAGGGCGACGAACACCCTTCTTGGTGCGCACCACTACCGCCTTCAGCACATCACCTTTTTTGACCTTACCACGTGGAATTGCTTCTTTGATGGTGATCTTGATGATGTCGCCTACGCCTGCGTAGCGACGGTGCGAGCCACCCAGAACCTTGATACACATTACGCGACGTGCACCGGAGTTGTCGGCGACGTTCAGCATAGTCTGTTCTTGGATCATTTTAGTGCTCCGCTAATGTCAACTACTACCTGAGACTCTAAAATCAGAGCCGTTAAAAAGCCCCATATCGAGGGCGCGGCATTATAACACCGCTTCTGCAATATGGGTAGAAAAAATAAACGGCTCATCGCTGAGCCGTTTATTCGTATTGAGAAGGCGTACTGTATTACAGAACCGCTTTCTCTACAACGCGAACCAGCGTCCAGGACTTAGTCTTGGACAGTGGACGGCATTCACGGATTTCAACCTTGTCGCCGATACCACATTCGTTGTTCTCGTCATGTACGTGCAGTTTGGTCGTACGCTTGATGAATTTACCGTAGATCGGGTGTTTCACAATACGTTCGATAGCTACAACAATGGATTTCTCCATTTTGTCGCTAACAACACGACCTTGCAGAGTACGGATTTTATCGGTCATTACGCACCCGCCTTCTGAGTCAGTAAAGTCTTAACGCGTGCAACATTACGACGCACTTGCTTCAGCAGGTGAGTCTGTTGCAGCTGGCCACTTGCAGCCTGCATACGCAGGTTGAACTGCTCACGCAGCAGGTTCAGCAGCTCAGCGTTCAGCTCTTCAACGCTTTTTTCACGCAGCTCTTTTGCTTTCATTACATCACCGTCTTAGTTACAAAGGTGGTTTTGATAGGCAGTTTCGCTGCTGCCAGGCCGAAGGCTTCACGGGCCAGCTCTTCCGGAACACCGTCCATTTCATACAGGACTTTGCCCGGTTGGATCAAGGCAACCCAGTACTCCACGTTACCTTTACCTTTACCCATACGAACTTCCAGCGGCTTCTCGGTGATCGGTTTGTCCGGGAATACACGGATCCAGATCTTACCTTGACGCTTAACTGCACGGGTCATTGCACGACGTGCTGCTTCGATCTGACGTGCAGTCAGACGACCACGGCCAACAGCTTTCAGACCGAAAGTGCCGAAGCTAACATCCGTACCCTGCGCCAGACCACGGTTGCGGCCTTTGTGCACTTTACGGAATTTTGTACGCTTTGGTTGTAACATCAGCGACGCTCCTTATTTACGGCCTTTACGCTGCTGCTTTTTAGGTTGAGCAGCCGGTTTTTCCGGTTGTTCAACAGCAGCCATACCACCCAGGATCTCACCTTTGAAGATCCATACCTTAACGCCGATTACACCGTAAGTGGTGTGCGCTTCAGAGGTGTTGTAGTCGATGTCAGCACGCAGAGTGTGCAGCGGTACGCGACCTTCACGGTACCATTCGGTACGTGCGATTTCCGCGCCGCCCAGACGGCCGCTAACTTCAACTTTGATACCTTTAGCGCCCAGACGCATTGCGTTCTGTACAGCACGCTTCATAGCACGACGGAACATAACACGACGTTCCAACTGTGAAGTGATGCTGTCAGCAACCAATTTAGCGTCCAGTTCAGGCTTACGAACTTCAGCGATATTGATCTGTGCAGGAACGCCAGCGATATCCGCTACGACCTTGCGCAGTTTTTCTACGTCTTCGCCTTTCTTACCGATAACGATGCCAGGACGAGCAGTGTGAATAGTCACACGGATGCTCTTCGCTGGACGCTCGATAACGATACGAGATACAGACGCTTTAGCCAGTTCCTTAGTCAGGTACTGACGTACTTTAAAATCGCTGTCCAGGTTGTCAGCGAATTCTTTGGTGTTCGCAAACCAGGTAGAGTTCCATGGTTTTACAATACCCAGGCGAATACCATTAGGATGTACTTTCTGACCCATTGCTAGTCTCCAGAGTCTCAGCGATCGGACACAACCACAGTAATGTGGCTGGTGCGCTTCAGGATGCGATCTGCACGACCTTTCGCACGCGGCATAATGCGCTTCATGCTTGGGCCTTCATCTACGAAAATTTTCGCGACTTTCAGATCGTCGATGTCAGCGCCATCGTTGTGTTCAGCGTTAGCAATGGCAGATTCCAGTACTTTCTTGACCAATACCGCAGCTTTCTTGTTGGTATAGGTCAGGATGTCCAGGGCCTGCGACACTTTCTTACCGCGAATCAGGTCAGCAACAAGGCGAACCTTCTGTGCAGAAGAACGAGCATGGCGATGTTGAGCTAAAGTTTCCATCTCTTCCTCCTACCTTATTTCTTCTTCGCTTTTTTATCAGCAGCGTGGCCGCGATAAGTACGAGTCGGTGCGAATTCACCCAGTTTGTGACCAACCATTTCGTCGGTAACAAAGACTGGAACGTGCTGACGACCATTATGGACAGCGATGGTCAAACCGATCATGTTAGGAAAGATCGTTGAACGACGGGACCAAGTGCGCAGGGGCTTCTTGTCTCCGCTTTCCACCGCTTTCTCTACCTTCTTCAGCAAGTGCAGGTCAATAAAAGGACCTTTCTTGAGAGAACGTGGCATGGCTTATCCTCTAAAATTATTTGCTACGGCGACGTACGATAAATTTATCAGTACGCTTGTTGCTGCGGGTCTTCTTACCTTTGGTCTGAACGCCCCACGGAGATACCGGGTGCTTACCAAAGTTACGACCTTCACCACCACCATGTGGGTGGTCGACTGGGTTCATCGCAGTACCGCGAACGGTAGGACGAACACCACGCCAGCGTGCAGCACCTGCTTTACCCAGAACGCGCAGCATATGCTCAGCATTGCCAACTTCGCCCAGAGTAGCGCGGCAGTCTGCTTCGACTTTACGCATTTCACCAGAACGCAGACGCAGGGTGACATAAGCACCATCACGCGCAACGATCTGAACGTAAGTACCCGCGGAACGCGCCAGCTGACCGCCTTTACCTGGTTTCATTTCTACGTTATGAACGGTAGAACCAACCGGGATATTGCGCATCGGCAGGGTGTTGCCTGCTTTGATTGCAGCATCAACGCCAGACTGAATCTGGTCGCCAGCTTTCAGGCCTTTAGGGGCCAGGATGTAACGGCGTTCGCCGTCTTTGTACAGAACCAGCGCGATGTTCGCGGAACGGTTCGGATCGTACTCAAGACGTTCAACAACTGCTGGGATACCGTCTTTGTTGCGTTTGAAGTCAACAATACGATAAGCCTGCTTGTGGCCACCACCGATGTGACGAGTGGTGATACGGCCATTGTTGTTACGACCACCGGATTTGCTGTTTTTTTCCAGCAACGGAGCAAAAGGTTTGCCCTTGTGCAGCTCAGGGTTAACCACTTTAACTACGTGGCGACGACCCGGAGATGTCGGTTTACATTTAACAACTGCCATTGTATTACTCCTCCGACTTACTCAGCGCCGCCAACGAAGTCCAGATTCTGGCCTTCTTTCAGGGTGACGTAAGCTTTTTTCCAGTCGCTACGACGACCGATACGCTGTCCGTGACGTTTAACTTTCCCTTTAACGACCAGGGTGTTAACGACTTCGACTTCGACTTCAAACAGTTTCTGCACAGCAGCTTTGATCTCTGCTTTGGTCGCGTCTTTAGCAACTTTGAGAACGATGGTGTTTGTTTTTTCCATCGCAGTAGACGCTTTTTCAGAAACGTGCGGTGCGCGAAGCACCTTCAGCAGACGTTCTTCACGAATCATGCCAGCATCTCCTCAACTTGCTTAACAGCATCAGCAGTCATTACGACTTTGTCGAAGGCGATCAGGCTAACCGGGTCGATACCAGTCGCATCGCGTACGTCAACCTTGTGCAGGTTACGTGCGGCCAGGAACAGGTTCTCGTCCAGCTCACCGGTGATGATCAGCACATCTTCCAGAGCCATGTCTTTCAGTTTCTGTGCCAGCAGCTTAGTTTTAGGCGCTTCAACAGAGAACTTCTCGACAACGATCAGACGATCCTGACGTACCAGTTCGGACAGGATGCTTTTCAGCGCGCCGCGGTACATCTTTTTGTTAACTTTTTGACTGTGGTCCTGTGGACGCGCAGCGAAGGTCACGCCACCTGAACGCCAGATCGGGCTCTTGATAGAACCTGAACGCGCACGGCCGGTACCTTTCTGGCGCCATGGCTTTTTGCCAGAACCAGTTACTTCAGCACGAGTCTTCTGAGCACGAGTACCCTGACGAGCACCAGCTGCATAAGCAACAACAACCTGGTGAACCAGCGCTTCGTTGAAATCACGACCGAAGGTAGTTTCGGAAACAGTCAGCGCGCTCTGCGCGTCTTTCAATACTAATTCCATTGCTATCCCCTTACGCCTTCACAGCTGGTTTAACGATCAGGTCGCTACCGGTTGCACCCGGGACCGCACCTTTAACCAGCAGCAGGTTGCGCTCAGCGTCAACACGTACTACGTCCAGGCTCTGAACGGTTACACGTTCGTTACCCAGCTGACCTGCCATTTTCTTGCCTTTGAACACTTTGCCCGGAGTCTGGTTCTGACCGATAGAACCCGGAACGCGGTGAGACAAGGAGTTACCGTGGGTAGCGTCCTGGGTACGGAAGTTCCAGCGCTTAACGGTACCAGCAAAACCTTTACCTTTAGAGGTACCGGTTACGTCAACTTTTTTAACGTCAGCAAACAGCTCAACGCTAATGTCCTGACCTACGGTGAACTCTTCGCCTTCAGCAAGACGGAATTCCCACAGACCACGGCCAGCTTCTACGCCAGCTTTAGCGAAGTGACCCGCTTCTGGTTTGGTTACACGGTTAGCTTTTTTAGCACCAGTGGTAACCTGAATAGCGCGGTAGCCATCGTTAGCCAGATCTTTAACCTGAGTAACGCGGTTTGCTTCAACTTCGATTACGGTTACTGGGATAGAAACGCCATCTTCAGTGAAGATGCGGGTCATACCCACTTTTTTACCGACTAAACCAATCATTGTTTCAACCTCTCAATCGCTCGATGACCTGATTAACCCAGGCTGATCTGCACGTCTACACCGGCAGCCAGATCCAGACGCATCAGAGCATCAACGGTTTTCTCAGTTGGCTCAACGATGTCAACCAGACGCTTGTGAGTGCGGATTTCGTACTGATCGCGCGCGTCTTTGTTAACGTGCGGAGAGATCAGAACGGTGAAGCGCTCTTTGCGGGTCGGCAGCGGGATCGGACCACGGACTTGCGCACCAGTGCGCTTAGCAGTCTCGACGATTTCCGCGGTTGATTGATCGATCAGACGATGATCAAACGCTTTAAGGCGGATACGGATTCTTTGGTTCTGCATGAGACCAGAGCTCCAATTATTTTATAAACGAAAATGATTACTCCTCAAACCCATTACGATTGATGGGAGAGTGTAACCGTTCTTACGTAGCTCCCCAATTGGGAGCATTGTTGAGTAACAAAATGAGCTACTCTGGTTCTGATTGAACCCGCCGTCAATTACGACAAGCCCGCGCATTATACGTAAATCTGGGCAAGACGCAAGTGCCGTTTAGAAATTAAGCGCCAATGTCGCAGGGTGCGTAAGAGCGCGCAACGTTTTATGCAATGTATTCTGCGGCGATGCTTTGTTTCGAGCCGCTACGCATCTCCGTTTTTTGTGCATTGCCGGACAGGCCGATTATAACGACTATGCGCTCAAACCCGTTTGAGGCCTTTTACATGCTAACCACCCTCCCCTTTCTGCTGATCTATCTTTCACTGACTGCCTTACTGGTACATGCCGATATTCGCTACGGTCTGCTTCCCGATAAATTTCTCTGCCCGCTGCTATGGGCGGGGCTGCTCTTCCAGCTCTGTATCCAACCTGATTTTCTGCCGAGTGCGGTGGCGGGTGCGATGGCCGGATATATTGCCTTTGCCGTTATTTACTGGGGCTATTGGTTTATCTGCCGGCGTGAAGGGATGGGATATGGCGACGTGAAGTACCTGGCGGCGCTTGGTGCATGGCATGGCTGGTGCGTACTGCCTGCGCTGGCGTTGCTCGCGGCGCTGATGGCGCTTCTTTGTATTCTTGTTTTTTCGGTAATCCGCCCTGATAAGAAGGCAATAAAAAACCCGCTGCCTTTTGGGCCATTTCTGGCAGCAGCGGGTTTATGCGTAGGGTGGAAGACGTTGGTTATTCTTCCACTTTAATCTGTGACTGAAGATAGTTTTGCAGGCCGATTTTAGCAATGAGATCCAGCTCTGTTTCCAGCCAGTCAATATGCCCTTCTTCATCGGCCAGGATCTGAATCATCATATCTCGGCTGACGTAGTCATGTACGCTGTCAGCATAGGCAATGGCTTCACGGAGATCTTTGGCACCTTCAAGTTCTAGCCTGAGGTCGGAACGCAGCATCTCTTCGACATCTTCTCCGATGCCCAGCTTGCCGAGATCCTGCAGGTTTGGAATGCCTTCAAGGAATAAAATACGCTCGATGTATTTATCAGCGTGTTTCATCTCATCGATAGATTCATGGTACTCAACGTCGTTTAAACGTTTGAGTCCCCAGTTTTTGAACATTCTCGCGTGAAGAAAGTACTGGTTGATTGCGACAAGCTCATTTCCCAATAATTTATTGAGATAACTTATGATTTTAACATCACCTTTCATTATATAGTCCCTCCGCTTCCACTCATTGAAGCGTAGATCGGGCTACAGGGATGTCAAAAAAAAGATGGGCGCTTAGGCGATCTCTTTGTATTCCGGGATCTGCATCAGTTCGTCCTGCATGATTTCTCGCGCAGCACGTACACATTTACCGCATTGATTTCCCACCGGAACAAATTTGCGAAGCTGCTGGAATGACTGGGGCTGAAACTGGCGAACGGCCTGACGTATTTTTTTGTCGCTTACACCATTACATAAACAAACGTACATAGAAACTCCCGTTCAAATTATGCGCAAAGTGTAAGTGAGAATGGTTATGATTACAATAGCACAAACGCCAGAATGCGGGGCGGGAGCAGGCAAAAAATGCGAAATTTTGTGACGACGCCTGAGCGGTAGAAAACAAAAAAGGACGCCGAAGCGTCCTTTTTTAATTCAGGGATAATTAATTAGCCCAGAACTTTAGCAACAACGCCCGCGCCAACGGTACGGCCGCCTTCACGGATTGCGAAACGCAGACCGTCGTCCATCGCGATTGGGTGGATCAGAGTCACAACCATCTTGATGTTGTCGCCTGGCATTACCATCTCTACGCCTTCTGGCAGTTCGATGGTACCGGTCACGTCAGTTGTACGGAAGTAGAACTGTGGACGGTAGCCTTTGAAGAACGGAGTATGACGGCCGCCTTCGTCTTTGGACAGGATGTACACTTCAGATTCGAACTTGGTGTGTGGCTTGATTGAGCCTGGCTTCGCCAGAACCTGACCACGTTCGATTTCTTCACGTTTGATACCACGCAGCAGAACACCAACGTTCTCACCAGCACGGCCTTCGTCCAGCAGTTTGCGGAACATTTCAACGCCAGTACAGGTAGACTTCGCAGTCTCTTTGATACCAACGATTTCAACTTCTTCACCAACTTTGATGATACCGCGCTCTACACGACCGGTAACAACGGTACCACGACCGGAGATGGAGAATACGTCTTCGATTGGCAGCAGGAATGGCTTGTCAATCGCACGCTCTGGTTCTGGGATGTAAGAATCCAGGAAGCCAGCCAGTTCGATGATTTTCGCTTCCCACTCAGCTTCGCCTTCCAGCGCTTTCAGAGCAGAACCACGAACGATTGGAGTATCGTCGCCTGGGAAATCGTACTGAGACAGCAGTTCACGAACTTCCATCTCTACCAGTTCCAGCAGCTCTTCGTCATCAACCATGTCGCATTTGTTCAGGAACACGATGATGAAAGGAACGCCTACCTGACGACCCAGCAGGATGTGCTCACGAGTCTGAGGCATTGGGCCGTCAGTCGCAGCAACAACCAGGATCGCGCCGTCCATCTGCGCAGCACCGGTGATCATGTTTTTAACATAGTCGGCGTGGCCTGGGCAGTCTACGTGTGCGTAGTGGCGAGTCGGGGTGTCGTATTCAACGTGGGAAGTGTTGATGGTGATACCACGAGCTTTTTCTTCTGGTGCGTTATCGATCTGGTCGAATGCACGAGCAGAACCACCGTAGGTTTTAGCCAGAACGGTAGTGATTGCAGCAGTCAGGGTAGTTTTACCATGGTCAACGTGGCCGATAGTACCAACGTTGACGTGCGGTTTTGTACGTTCAAATTTTTCTTTAGACACGGCTATATTCCTTACTATAGTGCTCTCCCCTTTGGAGAGAGCACGGGACTTAGGTTTTAATCCTGTGGATTACTTACCACGGGCTTCAATAACGGCCTGAGCAACGTTGTTAGGCGCATCATCATACTTCAGGAATTCCATGGTGTATGATGCACGACCTTTGGTCAGAGAACGCAGCTGAGTTGCATATCCGAACATTTCAGACAGCGGAACTTCAGCGTGGATCTTAACGCCAGTTACTTCGGATTCCTGACCACGCAGCATACCGCGACGACGGCTCAAGTCACCGATAACGTCACCGGTGTTCTCTTCAGGAGTTTCTACTTCAACCTTCATGATTGGCTCAAGCAGAACTGGTTTTGCTTTCTTAAAGCCTTCTTTAAAGGCAATAGACGCAGCCAGTTTAAACGCCAGTTCAGAGGAGTCAACGTCGTGGTAAGAACCGAAGTGCAGACGAACACCCATGTCAACAACCGGATAGCCAGCCAGAGGGCCCGCTTTCAGCTGTTCCTGGATGCCTTTATCAACGGCTGGGATGTATTCGCCAGGAATTACACCACCTTTGATGTCGTTGATGAACTCGTAACCTTTCGGGTTAGAGCCCGGCTCCAGTGGGTACATGTCGATCACAACGTGACCGTACTGACCGCGACCACCAGACTGCTTAGCGTGTTTACCTTCAATGTCGGTAACTTTCGCGCGAATCGCTTCGCGGTAAGCAACCTGAGGTTTACCCACGTTCGCTTCAACGTTGAATTCACGCTTCATACGGTCAACGATGATGTCCAGGTGCAGTTCACCCATACCAGCGATGATGGTCTGGTTAGATTCTTCATCAGTCCATACGCGGAATGATGGGTCTTCTTTCGCCAGACGGCCCAGAGCCAGACCCATTTTTTCCTGGTCAGCTTTGGTTTTTGGTTCAACTGCGATGGAGATTACCGGCTCTGGGAATTCCATACGCTCCAGAATGATCGGGTGATCCGGGTCACACAGGGTGTCACCAGTGGTCACGTCTTTCAGACCGATAGCTGCAGCGATGTCGCCCGCACGAACTTCTTTGATCTCTTCACGTTTGTTAGCGTGCATCTGTACGATACGGCCAAAACGCTCACGCGCCGCTTTCACGGAGTTCAGGATGGTGTCACCGGAGTTAACCACACCAGAGTAAACGCGGAAGAAGGTCAGGTTACCCACGAATGGGTCGGTAGCAATTTTGAACGCCAGTGCAGAGAATGGCTCTTCGTCACTTGCGTGACGCTCAGCCGGGGTATCTTTACCGTCGTCCAGGATGCCGTTGATCGCAGGAACATCAACTGGGGATGGCAGGTAGTCAACTACCGCATCCAGCATCGCCTGAACACCTTTGTTCTTGAACGCAGAACCACAGGTTACCAGGATGATTTCGTTGTTCAGAACGCGCTGACGCAGAGCTTTTTTGATCTCTTCTTCAGTCAGTTCTTCACCACCCAGGTATTTCTCCATCAGCTCTTCAGAAGCTTCAGCAGCGGATTCGATCAGGTTCTGGTGCCATTCGTCAGCCAGGTCCTGCATTGCAGCTGGGATATCTTCGTATTCGAAGGTAACGCCCTGGTCTGCATCGTTCCAGTTGATGGCTTTCATTTTCACCAGGTCGATAACGCCGGTGAAGCCTTCTTCAGCACCAATTGCCAGCTGCAGCGGAACAGGGTTCGCGCCCAGACGGGTTTTGATCTGACCAACAACTTTCAGGAAGTTAGCACCCATACGGTCCATTTTGTTAACGAACGCGATGCGTGGAACTTTATATTTGTTCGCCTGACGCCATACGGTTTCAGACTGTGGCTGAACACCACCAACTGCGCAATAAACCATTACCGCGCCGTCAAGAACACGCATGGAACGTTCTACTTCGATGGTGAAGTCAACGTGCCCTGGGGTGTCGATGATGTTTACGCGATGCGGTTCGTACTGCTTAGCCATACCTGACCAGAATGCAGTAGTCGCTGCGGAGGTGATAGTGATACCACGCTCCTGCTCCTGTTCCATCCAGTCCATGGTGGCTGCGCCGTCATGAACTTCACCGATTTTGTGGTTTACACCGGTGTAGAACAGAATACGTTCGGTAGTAGTGGTTTTACCGGCGTCGATGTGCGCACTGATACCGATGTTACGGTAGCGTGCGATGGGTGTTGTACGAGCCATTTGATTCCTCGTTTATATCTTTAGGCGTTCAGTTAAGTTACCCAGAGCGGGCGGCTTCTCTGAAGCGCCCGCCTGGTGACTAAGACTCCGAAGGGATTACCAACGGTAGTGTGCGAACGCCTTGTTGGCTTCTGCCATACGGTGAACGTCTTCACGTTTCTTAACTGCAGTACCTTTGTTGTCTGCAGCATCAGAAAGTTCGTTCGCCAGACGCAGAGCCATGGATTTATCACCGCGTTTACGAGCAGCTTCAACGATCCAACGCATTGCCAGGGCATTACGACGAACCGGACGAACTTCAACTGGAACCTGATAAGTAGAACCACCAACGCGGCGGGACTTAACTTCTACAGTTGGGCGAACGTTGTCGAGAGCGACTTCGAAAGCTTCCAGTTCATTTTTACCAGAACGCTGAGCCAGGGTCTCCAGCGCGCTGTATACGATTGCTTCTGCAGTAGATTTTTTACCATCTACCATCAGGATATTTACAAATTTTGCCAGCAGTTCTGATCCGAATTTCGGATCTGGAAGAATTTTACGCTGACCAATGACGCGACGACGTGGCATGGGAATACTCCGTTGTTAATTCAGGATTGTCCAAAACTCAAAGAGTTTAGTATGACATTAAGATAAATCAGTTTGGCCTTACTTAACGGAGAACCATTAAGCCTTAGGACGCTTCACGCCGTACTTGGAGCGAGCCTGCTTACGGTCTTTAACACCTGAGCAGTCCAGCGCACCACGAACGGTGTGGTAACGAACACCCGGAAGGTCTTTAACACGACCGCCACGGATCAGGATCACGGAGTGCTCCTGCAGGTTGTGACCTTCACCACCGATGTAGGAAGTCACTTCGAAACCGTTAGTCAAACGCACACGGCATACTTTACGCAGTGCGGAGTTTGGTTTTTTAGGAGTGGTGGTATATACACGAGTACATACACCACGTTTCTGCGGGCAGGCTTCCAGCGCAGGCACGTTGCTTTTCGCAACTTTGCGTGCACGTGGTTTGCGTACCAGCTGGTTAACTGTTGCCATTAAATAGCTCCTGGTTTTAGCTTTTGCTTCGTAAACACGTAATAAAACGACCTCATACAATATGAGGACGCGAAATTTTAGGGCTACGTCGAAAAGGTGTCAAGAAATATACAGCGATCTCAAATCACCAGTTCATTTGACTGGCGTGCGTCACAGTAAGATTGACGAAATCAGTATAGCCAACCACGTCAATTTTGGCTGAAATTTGACCAGAAAGACCCCGCGCATCCAGATCGTCTTTCAGCGCAGAAACTGTTATGGGGGCATTCGTGAGCATTTCAACGAAGCGACTGCCTTCAAGTGCGGCAAGCACGCCGTCCTGAATCAGCAGCAGGTCATCACCGTCGCGCAGCATACTCAGTAACGCGTCGATATCACATTGCCATGGTGAATGGCTCAGAGTATGGAGCATGGCAGCCTCAGAAGGTCAGAACGGTGTCGTAGTGGGAAAGGTGTTCGCGCAATGCCGCAGAAGACACGACGGTCACATCCAGCACGAAAGGCGTCTTCTCATCCAAACCGCGAGCGGCCAGCGAGTCGGCGCAGACATAAAGGGTTTCAATGTCATACAGCGGCAGCACTTTAAACGTAGCGATGTAATCCCGCGCCAGAATGGCCTGTGGCTGCTGACCCGCCAGAAGCTGAAACACACCGTCCCCTAAAAAGAAGACGCCGATATCTTCGGTCAGCGCGGACGTCGCAAGTAACGCATCCAGCCCTTCGCGGCCAGAAGCGCTCCCGTGCGGCGCAGACGCAAAAACAAATGCCACGCGCTTCATCAGAATTGCACCACTCTGTCGCAGGTGAGCGCCGCCTGTGCCAGCGCGCCCAGACCGCTTAACGAAAAACCGGGCTGGAGGTTAGAACCCGACAAACCAAGACGGGCGGCTTCGGTTGCATCGGTCACGCCGCGGCGCAGTGCCGCCGCCACGCAGATGTGCAGTTCTACGCCCTGCTTTTCGTTTAATGCCTGCCAGCCGCGCACCACATCAAACTCATCGCTCGCCGGCGACGTAAACTGGTTCGCGTTATACACCCCTTCCCGATAGAAGAAGACGCTCGCCAGCTCATGTCCGGCTGCCAGCAGCGCATGCGCAAACTGCAGCGCGCTGCTGGCCTGCTGAGCCCCGTACGCCGGGCCTGTCACCATTAGCGCATAACGCATTACTTGTCTTGTCCCAGGAAATCACCGCTTTTGAACTGGCGAATATAGAGGTAGACCGTGTGCTTGGAGATGTTGAGACGATCGGCCACCTGGTTGATAGCGTCTTTAATATCAAAAATCCCTTTTTCATAGAGATTGAGCACGATCTGGCGATTCTTGGCGTTGTTCGAGACGTTGCGGTCGGCATTCACCTCTTCAATGGTGAACTCAAGCGTCTGCGTGACGAGATCTTCGACGGAAGAGGCAAAGTTAACAGAAGAGCCAACATCCGGCGTTTCGGGTGGAATAAAGGTGCTCATGATCTGCGAGAAAGGCACATCAAGGTTCATGTTGATGCACAGCAGCCCAATAACACGATGCTCGCGGTTTCGAATCGCGATGGTTTCTGATTTCATCAGCACGCCGCTTTTGGCGCGGGTGAAATAGCATTTGGAGACGCTGCTGTCCGCGCCGGTCATGTCATGCAACATACGCAATGCAAGGTCGGTAATTGGCGAGCCAATTTTACGGCCAGTATGCTCACCATTCGCAATGCGGATGGCGGAACACTTCAGATCTTGCAGGGAGTGCAATACGATTTCGCAGTGGGAGCCAATGAGCATCGCTAACCCGTCCACTACCGCTTCATAGGATTTCAGAATATCGAAGTCGGTCTGGTCAAAAGGACGTTGATCCAGCAAATCAAGTTCACTGGTTTCGTTGGTTAAAAGCGACCTGGACATGAAAAAAACACTCCTTTTCAGGAGCCTGTCGTTAGGTTTTCAGGGCAGGCTCATTATCTACACGGACAACTAAATTAATACAGCGTGCCTAACGCTTTCCAGTGTTAATTATATCTGCCCCACAATAAAAAACCGCCGCCTTAAAGGCGGCGGTTTTTTTTCAGCATTACTTCTTAGCAGCAGCGGCTTTATCGTCAGCCGGTGCGTCTGCCTTGGCATCCGCTTTCGGTGCCGGTTTGATGTCCAGCAGCTCTACGTCAAAGACCAGCGTAGAGTTGGCAGGGATCCCCGGAACGCCGGTTTTGCCATAGGCCAGATCCGGTGGGATGACCATCTTGATCTTGCCGCCTTTCTTGATGTTTTTCAGGCCTTCAGTCCAGCCAGGGATCACACCATCCAGACGGAAGGAGAGCGGCTCACCACGGGTGTAAGAGTTATCGAACTCTTTACCGTCGATCAGCGTACCTTTGTAGTTCACGACAACCGTGTCGCTGTCTTTAGGCGCATCGCCGGTGCCTTCTTTCTCAACTTTGTACACCAGGCCAGTCGAAGAGGTTTTCACACCCTTCTCTTTAGCGAAAGCATCGCGGTAGGCTTTGCCTTTCGCTTCGTTGTCTTTTGCGTCCGCGTCCATCTTAGTCTGCGCGGCGCCCTTCACACGCGCTTCGAACGCCTGCAGAGTCTGTTCAATTTCCTGGTCAGACAGCTTGCTCTTATCGGCAAATGCGTCCTGAACGCCTGCGATCAGCTGAGCTTTATCCAGTTTGATGCCCAGTTTCTCTTGTTCTTTCAGAGAGTTTTCCATGTAACGACCCAGAGATGCGCCCAGTGCGTAGGCGGATTTCTGGTCGTCATTTTTGAACGCTGCTTTGCTGTCTGCAGTGGCAGCAGGCTTCGCAGCAGTATCAGCAGCGAATGACAGCGGCGCGTTCAGCGCAACAGCCATCGTCGTCGCCAGCAGCGTTACTTTAAACAGTGATTTCATCCATATCTCCAGGGCCTGGGGACTCTCACCCCAGCGTTAAACGTAAATGAGTGACGTACTATAAAACGTTGCAGAAGAAATCTACAGACAGACACGTCCAATTCTCGCCACTTTTCAGACTATTTTTGTTTAAATAAGTTTCTTGCCAGAGGGATGCGAACTGTACTTAAGGATAAACTCAGTTAAACTGCGCCGCCGCTGGGCCATTATGGCGAATCTGAAATAAACGAGGTGAATGATGAAGGATACAACGATAGAAGCGAGAATGGCTGAGCTGGAAAGCCGCCTGGCTTTTCAGGACATCACCATCGAAGAGCTAAACCAGACCGTGACCGCACATGAGCTCGAAATGGCGAAACTGCGGGATCATATGCGCCTGCTGACGGAAAAGCTGAAGGCTACGCAGCCGTCGAACATCGCCTCTCAGTCAGAAGAGACGCCACCTCCTCATTATTGAGGCGTAAAAAAAGCGGGATAATCCCGCTTTTTTATTTTCCGCATGACGGAATTAGTGGCAGCCGCAGCCGCCGTTACCGCAACCACCTTTACCGTGGCCGTGGTCATGACCATGGTCGTGGCCGTGACCACCGCAGCAGCCGTCGTGGCCGTGATCGTGGTCATGGTCGTGACCGTGCGCACCGTGAACGTGGCCATGAGCCAGCTCTTCTTCGGTCGCTTCGCGGATCGCAACAACTTCTACGTTGAACTTCAGGTTCTGGCCAGCCAGCATATGGTTGCCGTCAACCACGACGTGGTCATCTTCCACTTCGGTGATTTCAACAGGAACCGGGCCCTGGTCGGTTTCCGCCAGGAAGCGCATGCCAACCTGCAGTTCGTCAACGCCCATGAACACGTCTTTAGGAACGCGCTGAACCAGGTTGTCGTCATACTGACCGTAAGCGTCGTTCGCGCCTACAGCAACGTCAAATTTGTCGCCAACTTCATGACCTTCCAGCGCGTTTTCCAGGCCGGAAATCAGGGAACCGTGACCATGCAGGTAGTCAAGCGGCGCACTCACCGGAGACTCATCAACCAACACACCGTCTTCTGTACGTACCTGATAGGCCAGGCTGACCACCAGGTCTTTTGCTACTTTCATGATATCTCCTGAGCGTGGGAAAATTGCTGGCGCAGATTGTAGCGGAAATCTGCACCTGTGTACCCTTTAGCTTAAAAAAACTCAGGGCATATCGCTAGTCCGGATGAAAAATCCCGATAACTTGCTCTTCTTTGCGAACGTGCTCGCGCGCCTCTTTGTCGGCCTCACGCATCTGGTGACCGCACTTAACACACTCAACAACATCAATATTATTTTCCCGCCACATCGCCAGGGTGTCTTGCGCCTGGCAGGTCGGGCATTTTGCACCCGCGATAAAGCGTTTACGTACAGCCATCTTTCGTTACCCTTTATTCAAATTCATCCCAGCCATCGAGCTGGCGTCGTTCCTGCTGCATCTCGCGCTGGAAGATCTCCTCCAGCTCGCGACGCGCTTCCCGCACGCGGGAGATCTGCGCCGTATCGGTATGTACCGGCATCAGCTCGCGCAGCATCCGCATATCCAGCCGGCGGAAGTGCATCTGGGCGCGCTGCGCCTGATGCGGATGCATGCCAAGCGAGATCAGCGCCTTGCGCCCCAGCTCCAGCGCACTGGAGAACGTCTCACGGGAGAAGTGTTTCACACCCGCCTGCAATAATTCGTGAGCTTCAACACGTCCCCGCGCACGCGCCAGAATATGCAGATGCGGGAAATGCTGCTGGCACAGATCCACCAGCTTCATCGTGTCTTCCGGGTCGTTACAGGTAATGACGATGGACTCTGCCGCCTCTGCCCCCGCCGAGCGCAGTAGCTCGAGCTGGGTCGCATCGCCGTAGTAAACCTTATAGCCATATTTGCGCATCAGGTTGACCGCGCTGATATCCCGCTCCAGCACCGTAATGCGCATTTTGTTCGCCATCAGCAAACGTCCGATTACCTGTCCAAAGCGGCCAAAGCCCACCACGATCACCTGGGGCTTATCGTCTTCCACCCACGGCGCTTCGTCTTCGTCGTCTGCCGGGTTCAGGCGGCGCGACAGCAGTCTATCCACCATCTTCATCAGCAGCGGCGTGGTCATCATGGACAGCGTGACCGTTACCAGCAAAAGCGCCATCTGATCGTCTTTAAACAGCTTCTGGGACGAGGCGGTAGAGAACAGCACAAACGCGAACTCACCTCCCTGGCTCAACACGCTCGCAAACTGCATGCGCTCCGAACTGCGCAGGCCGTAAATGCGCGCCATAACGTACAGCACCAGCGTTTTCACCGCCACCAGGATAGCGACGCTCACCACAACCCACAGGAGATGGGTATAGAGCACGCCAAGATTGAGCGCCATCCCCACCGAAATAAAGAACAACCCCAACAGCAACCCTTTGAAGGGATCGATGGCAATTTCCAGCTCGTGGCGGTATTCACTTTCCGCCAGCAGCACCCCGGCGATAAAGGTCCCGAGCGCCATCGACAGCCCCAGCGCGTCCATAAACAATGCCGACCCCAGCACCAGCAGCAGCGTCGCGGCGGTAAACACCTCGCGCACGCCGGACGCGGCAATAAAGCGGAACACCGGACGTAACAGGAAACGTCCGCCAATCAGCATCCCCGCGAAGGCCAGCACCTTCATCGCGATTTTCGCCCAGTCGAAGTGGTCGTCGCCGGAGCCCGCCAGCAGCGGCACCAGCGCCAGCGCCGGGATGACCGCCAAATCCTGGAACAGCAGCACCGAAAAACCCAGCTGACCGGCTTCGTTACGGTTCATCCCCTTGTCGCGCATCAGCTGCAGGGCCATCGCCGTCGACGACATCGCAAGGCCTATCCCGCCGATCACCGCCGCCTGCCAGGAGAAATTCGTCAGCATTAACAGGCCACCCAGAATCGCGGCGCTGAGCAACACCTGAGCGGCACCTACGCCAAAGATGGAGCGTCGGAGCTGCCACAATTTTGAAGGGTTAAGCTCAAGGCCAATGATGAACATCAGGAACACCACGCCCAGCTCGGAGAAGTGGAGTATTTCATCCACATCGCTGATGAATCCCAGTCCCCAGGGGCCAATGGCGATCCCCGCCAGCAGATACCCCAGCACCGCCCCGATGCCGATACGGGCGGCAAGCGGCACCGCGACGACGGCCGCAAATAAAAACAGCACCCCGGCGAGGAGCAAATTCGATCCTTCCATTAACGCCCTCCTGCCGGAATCGGTGACGCCAGCCATTCACCGTAGGCTCTGGCGTGGCTGGCCAGCTCTTTCGGATCCTGACGACGGGCCCAGTAGACAATAATCGGGCTCATCCAGTGCATACGGCACATGGCCGCCGTCAGCTCAAAAGGCCGCAGAATGTCGCTCATCGGATAGCGGTTCAGCCCGTCGTGGCGGTAGGCGCTTTCGGGTTCACCGGTCGTAATCACACTACGCCAGTACTTTCCCGCCAGCTGGTTGCCCCCCACCCCGCTGGAGAAGCCCCGGCTCAGCACGCGGTCCAGCCACTCTTTGAGCAGCGCCGGACAGCTGTAGGTATAAAGCGGATGCTGGAACACAATCACGTCATGCTGACGCAGCAGTTCCTGCTCGTAAGGAATATCAATAAAGAAATCAGGATAGTGCGCGTAGAGATCGTGCACCGTCACGTTGCTGAGCTGAGTAGCCGGCTTAAGCAGCACCCGGTTTGCCACCGAGTCCTGAGATTCCGGATGGGCATACAGCAGCAGCACTTTTGCTGTCTGAGACATCATTCCCCTCCCGGTCTTGTTTCTGTTTTTGTGTATCGTTGTTGTTTTGGGCTACCATGGCGGCCCGGTGCGGAAAATGGCCCACACCTTACATTATCATAATGACAAATTAACATAGTCGGAACATACGGCGCTTCTATGATTGTTTTCTCCTCGTTACAAATTCGTCGCGGCGTGCGCGTCCTGCTGGATAACGCCACTGCTACCATCAACCCAGGCCAAAAAGTGGGTCTGGTCGGCAAAAACGGCTGTGGTAAATCCACGCTGCTGGCGTTGCTGAAAAACGAGATTAGCGCGGATGGCGGTAACTTCACCTTCCCGGGGAACTGGCAGCTCGCCTGGGTGAACCAGGAGACGCCCGCCCTGAGCGAACCGGCACTCGACTATGTTATTGATGGCGACCGGGAATACCGCAAGCTCGAGGCGGAACTTAACGCCGCTAACGAGCGCAATGACGGCCACGCCATCGCCACCGTTCACGGCAAGCTGGACGCCATTGACGCGTGGACCATTCGCTCCCGCGCCTCCAGCCTGCTGCATGGCCTGGGCTTCAGCAATGAGCAGCTGGAACGCCCGGTCAGCGACTTCTCCGGCGGCTGGCGTATGCGCCTCAACCTGGCGCAGGCGCTGATCTGCCGCTCTGACCTGCTGCTGCTCGATGAACCGACTAACCACCTCGATCTCGATGCGGTTATTTGGCTGGAGAAGTGGCTCAAGAGCTATCAGGGCACTCTGATTCTGATCTCCCACGACCGCGACTTCCTCGACCCGGTGGTGGATAAAATCATTCATATCGAACAGCAAACGATGTTCGAGTACACGGGCAACTACAGCTCCTTCGAGCGCCAGCGCGCGACGCGCCTTGCCCAGCAGCAGTCGATGTATGAAAGCCAGCAGCAGCGCGTGGCGCACCTGCAAAGCTTTGTGGATCGCTTCAAGGCCAAGGCGTCAAAGGCGAAGCAGGCCCAGAGCCGCATCAAGATGCTGGAGCGCATGGAGATGATCGCCCCGGCGCACGTCGACAACCCGTTCCACTTCAGCTTCCGGGCCCCGGAAAGCCTGCCAAATCCCCTGCTGAAAATGGAAAAGGTCAGCGCGGGTTATGCCGACCGCATTATTCTCGACTCCATCAAGCTCAACCTGGTGCCGGGTTCACGTATTGGTCTGCTCGGGCGCAACGGTGCCGGTAAATCCACGCTGATCAAACTGCTGGCGGGTGAGCTTAATCCGGTCAAGGGTGAAATCGGCCTGGCGAAGGGCATCAAGCTGGGTTACTTCGCCCAGCATCAGCTGGAATTTTTACGCGCGGATGAATCCCCGATTCAGCACCTTGCGCGTCTGGCGCCGCAGGAGATGGAGCAGAAGCTGCGCGACTACCTCGGCGGCTTCGGCTTCCAGGGCGATAAGGTCACCGAAAACACCGAGCGTTTCTCCGGCGGCGAAAAGGCCCGTCTGGTGCTGGCGCTGATCGTCTGGCAGCGCCCGAACCTGCTGCTGCTCGATGAACCGACCAACCACCTGGATCTCGATATGCGTCAGGCGCTGACCGAAGCGCTGATTGAGTTCGAAGGCGCACTGGTGGTGGTTTCGCACGACCGTCACCTGATCCGCTCCACCACGGACGATCTCTACTTAGTGCACGACGGCAAAGTCGAACCGTTCGACGGCGATCTGGAAGACTACCAGCAGTGGCTGACGGACGTGCAGAAGCAGGAGAACCAGCCGGAGGAGTCGGCGAAAGACAACGCCAACAGCGCGCAGGCACGTAAAGACCAGAAGCGCCGTGAAGCGGAGCTGCGCACCCAGACGCAGCCGCTGCGTAAAGAGATTGCCCGTCTCGAAAAAGAGATGGAAAAGCTCAACGCCACGCTTGCTACCGTTGAAGAGAAGCTCGGCGACAGCGGTCTGTATGACCAGAGCCGTAAAGCCGAACTGACGGACTGCCTGCAAACCCAGGCGAAGACCAAATCCAGCCTTGAAGAGTGTGAGATGGCGTGGCTGGACGCGCAGGAACAGCTGGAAGCGATGCTGCAGGCTGACTGATACCGGGAGGGCTATGAGTTTCGATAACACGAGCGAGATTACATTCCGCAAGCTCAGCATCTTCATGACGTTTATGGAGAAGGGGAATATCGCGCGTACCGCCGAAACTCTGGGCCTGAGCGGCGTCAGCGTTCACCGTGCGCTGCACACGCTGGAAGAGAACGTGCGCTGTCCGCTCTTTACCCATAAGGGGCGCAACCTGATTGCTCTCCCTTCCGCCTGGACCTTGCTGGAATATTGTCAGGAAGTGATGCAGGTGATGGAGCGCGGGCTGGAAGCGTCGCGCAAAATTGCCGGGATCGGCCAGGGGCGGCTGCGCGTGGGAACGCTCTACTCGCTCACCCTGGAAACCGTGCCGCGTCTGATCATGGGCATGAAGCTACGTCGTCCGGATCTGGAAATGGATCTGACGATGGGCTCCAACGAAACCCTGCTGCACATGCTGGATGAAGGCTCGCTGGACGCCATTCTTATCTCCATTTCCGAGAGCGATATCGACCGTAACAGCCTCGAAGTGCTCCCCCTGTTCCACGACGATATTTTCCTTGCCGCACCGGCCTCGGCGACGCTCAATACCCGCGGCCCGGCCGATCTGCGCGACTATAAAGATCGAAAATTTGTCTCTCTTGCGGAAGGGTTCGCCACCTATGCAGGCTTCCAGGAGGCGTTTCATATCGCCGGGTTCGAGCCGGAGATTGTTACCCGGGTGAATGACATTTTCTCAATGCTCAGTCTGGTGCAGGCGGGCGTGGGCTTTACGCTGATGCCGGGCAGGATGAAAAAGGTCTATGAGAATTCCGTGCAGCTCCTGAAGCTGGCTGAGCCGTACCAGATGCAACAGCTGATCGCCATCGTCTTTGCCCGCAACCGCGAGCAGGATCCAAGCCTGCGGGCGCTGGCCGCCGAAGGGCGGATGTATGCCCGCAGTTTGCAGGACGGAGCCTGAGGTCGTGCCGGGTGACGACGCGTCGCGTTTTACCCGGCCTACGTTCGTGCAGTTGTAGGCCCGGTAAGGCGCAGCCGCCACCGGGCTAAGCCATCACGCACGGAGTCGCTTCGCCAGATGTACCGCCACATCAACTCCGCTGCGCTCCAGCGAAATGGTCTCTCCTTCCCACGGCGCCTGACGCGTGAGGCAGGTCAGTACGCCGCCGGGGGGCATCTCGATCGCCAGCCGGGCTTCGCGTTCATTCGCTGAAATCATCGCCTCCTGCCAGCGCACCGTACGCGCCATGTTCATCGCCAGATCGTCGGCGATCTTTTCCGGCTGCCACAGCACGCGCCCGGTGCTGCCGCTCAGGTAGGCGCAGCGTGGGCGTGAAAGCGTGACCGATTCAAACGCCGTTGCCAGCTTTTGCGCGGGTGCTGTCAGCAGTTCGCAGTGCGACGGCACGCTGACCGCCAGCTGTTTGGCCTTGCTCGCCCCTTTCGCCAGCGCGCGCAACGCCGCCTCCGCCATTCCTTCATCGGCTCCGGCAATCACGATCTGCGTTTCGGCATTCAGGTTGGCTATGTAGGTCCCGGTGCCCTGGATAAGGTCTTCCACCTGCGGCAGAGTGAGCCCCATAATTGCCGTCAGGCCGTAGCCGTGCGGATACGCCTGCTCCATCAGATCGCCACGCAGCGCCACCAGCTTCAGCGCATCCGTGAAGTCCAGCGCGCCTGCGATGACCGCCGCCGGATAAGCGCCGATGGACAGCCCGCTGACGATATCCGGCGTCACGCCGCGCCGTTCCAGCTCGCGCGCCCAGGCCACGCCTGCAATTAGCAGGCAAAGCTGAACCGCGCGGGTGTGGGTTAACGCGTCTGCGCTATCCAGCGTATCCACTTCGGCGCCAAGCACCTCACGCGCCTGAGCCAGTTCCGTTCCCGGCAGGTTTTGCAGCATGCCTTCGTGCTGCGTGCCCTGCCCTGGAAAGGTAAACACTATTTTCATCACTCCTCCCTGCGCCACGGATCCGCCACCAGGCGCGGTCCACGGCGGGTTTTCAGCAGCGTTTTGCCGTCGCGCAGCCACTCCGCCAGCGCGAAACCGCCCTCGGGCGTATCCACCTGCGTATCGGCACGACACAGCGCACGGCTTAGCCGGGACTGCCACGTCGTCAGGGCGTCCGGTGAGATCGGCAGCGGAGCGCGGATAAGCAGATCGAGATCGCTGTCGGCATGGATCACCGGGATACCGGTCGCCAGAGCGTAGCCGGTACTGCCGGTAATGCCCCACGTCCACGGCCACGCCTGCTGAGAAAGCTGAAGCGCCACCTGAACGGGTGGCTGAGTCACAAAGGGCGAGCGCAGCAATTCGGCCGCAACGCTCAGGTCTTCTGGTGAAACCACGCGTAACACGTTTTCGGGCTTCCCCCATCCGGCCGCCCGCTGGTCGCGACGTAAACCGCGCACGCCAACGGGGATCCGGCCTTCGCTATCCACATCACGCCGCACCACCACCGGCAGGCCGGTATGCCAGGCGGCCTCCACCCAGGATTCAGTGATGCCTTCCAGCGCATCGCGGGAAGTAAGCCAGATAAGGTCGTGCGGGCGTAATGGGGTGGTCATGGTTACATTCCTGAAGTTAGCGAGATAAACAGCGGCAGCGACAGGATACACAGGACGGAGCTTAACAGCAGCACGGCTTCTGCATCCGGCGACTGCACGCCAAAGCGGTTACCGAACACGACGCCGAAGAAGCCCGCAGACAGCGCAATCATCAGGATAGCGGTGATCGCCACGGAGCCGTGCAGACCAAAGATCAAGACGATACCCCAGGCAATGGCTGGCTGAATCAGCAGCTTGGCGATCGTGGAGGTGATGACCATGGTATTAATCTGCAGCTTACGGGCAGAGAGGATCACCCCGGTCAGGAACAGCGCTGCAGCGGTCGCGGACAGCCCCAGCGGTTTGATCGCCGCCAGCACCAGCTCCGGCATTTTGATGCCGATGGCGGACAAAATCACGCCCAGCAGCGGGCCCATCACGATCGGTTTTTTAATGGAACGCCACATCAGCTCCGGCAGCATCGAGAGCGTTGAGCCGGAGCTATTGCCTTCAGCGCGCGCTTTTTCACGCTCCAGAATGAGCAGGCAGAACGGGGTCATCAGCACCGAACCGCAGGCGATGGAGACCGCGACGGAGAGCGACGTAGAGGAACCTTCGCCCAGCACGCTGCCCAGAATCGGCAGACCCAGCGCTGCATAGTTGGGCAGCGCGACGGTGAGCGTCAGCACGGCCGCATCCTGTGGCGATTTCTTAAAGACGCCGGTGGCGAGGAAATAGATGACCGCATATGTGATCCACATCGCCAGCGTCAGCACCAGGATCAGCGGCGACTGGGCAACGATGCCGGTCCACGGGGTTTGCACGGTGGCACTGAACAGCGCGGCAGGGAGTGCAAAATCCATTACGAAGATATTAAGCAGGGAAACATTTTTGTTATCGACCATCTTTGCCTTGCCGGCCCAGAATCCCAGCAGCATGATGACGAAAATCGGTGCAAGAGCATGAACAATTACGTAAGTCATAAATCACCTGTAGTAAAAAAGTTTTAGCACTGGCGCGATGATTATTATTTTCAGGATGCAGGTTCCCGCGTGGGCGCTGTCACGCGCCCACGGGTTGATGCATCTGGCAGGTCTCTTTTTACTTACCAGCTGGCTCGCATACGTTCGCGTACGAGCGCCGAGCTGCGGCGATTGTCAGCACCCAGACGGTTTTTCAACGTGGTGTCCTGACGAGCGTCACTGATGGCCTGTTGCAGGGTGGATTTCACCAGCGTCAGATCGTTATCGGAGGGGGCATCCGGGTTGCTGATATCCAGCAGGTTAGAGAGCAGCCCCAGCGTGGCGTAGTTGCTGATGTCGTAGGCCATTGGCGGAATGGTCGCCGCCAGTTTTTCCAGCGCCTCGACGGTACGCAGCGTGATGCGCGCCGCAGACTCTTTGCCCATCGCGTGGATCAGCACGCCTTTGTCGTTAAAGGCGATCAGACGGTTAGCCTGGTAGCCGTGCGCCAGGAACGCGCCGGACATCGCCTTGCCGACGATAAGCCCAATCACCGGGTGACCGGCCAGGCGGGCATTCGCATAGGCTGCTGCCGCACCGGCCAGCGCCTGATGAATCCCAAACGCCTCTTCGCGTCGGCCATAGGCCTGGCTTGGGACGTCGATCACCGCCACAATCGGGCGCTTCACGGGTTTGTCAGCATCCGCCGCGACGGTTTCACTGACCACTTTCGCCAGGGTCCAGCCTTCCAGCAGCCCCACTTCCCCTTTCGCCGCACGCGGGAAGTGGTTGTTGGCATCCGGCACCACGGCAACAAAGCGCACCGCCTCGCCGTTCAGCTCGCCGTCTGCCGCCTGGACGGACGGGCATAGCCCCTCGATACGTTTGGCGTTCGGGGCGAGGATGTCCAGCCAGCGTTCGCCACGGCTTATTGCGTTACTCATCATTTCACCTCCCGGGCAAAAAGCGCGTTAATCTGTTCGGCATCAGCCTGTTTGCGGGTGTCGAAATTCGTCAGACGGTTCAGGTAATCGTCGTAGTTATCGGTGCGATGTTTCGCGGGAACGCCTTTAGCAATCGCGTCGTTCATCGCCTGTTTCACCGCGTTGATACCGTCGCCGACGAGCGCATCCACCAGCCCGCTTTGATAGCGCACTTCACCGCCGGTCATGCTCCAGATAAACGGACGATCGCGGGAGTCGTACTCCTCAATGCCCGCCTCCTGTTCGATAACCTGCGGGCCGTTGAGGCCAAGACGCGCTTCGCGGGTCACGATCAGGTAGCTGCAGAGCGCCGCCGCGATGGACATCCCACCGAAGCAGCCCACGGTTCCGGCCACAATGCCAATAACCGGCGTGTAGCGACGCAGGTCCACAATCGCCGCGTGAATATCGGCAATCGCCGCCAGGCCGAGGTTCGCCTCCTGCAGACGCACGCCGCCGGTTTCGAGGCACAGTACCGCCTGAGTCGGAATGCCGTTGCGGTTATCCTCCGCCGCCAGCTCCAGCGCCGCCGCCATTTTGGCGCCGGACACTTCGCCCATGCTGCCGCCCTGGAACGCGCCTTCAATCGCCACGACGACGGCAGGCTTGCCGTTGATGGTGCCCTTCGCCACCACCATGCCGTCGTCCGCCTGCGGCACAATGCCCTGTGGCCCAAGCCACGGAGAAATAATGCCTTCAAACGGATCCAGCAGTTCGCGGTAGCTGCCCTCGTCGAGCAGGGCCTGCGCGCGCTGGCGCGCTTTCAGTTCGATAAAGCTGCTGTCATCACGCATGGCTCACCCCCTCAAAAACCTGTTCGATGCGAATGCGCGCCACGCCCGGCGTCGCGCCGAAGTCGTGGATGGTCAGCTTCCCTGCGGGCAGGCTGCTGACGGTTTGCAGACGGTTGAACAGCGCCTCCCAGCGCCCCCGGCTGTTGTCCACGGAGGTGGTGATATCAATGGTTAACGTCTGGCCCGGTTCGGCGGTGAAGAGCACCTCCATATCCCCGGAACCGACTACCCCTGCCAGCGCCCTGCCGCTTAACGTGCGGCTGGCTGGCACGGTCAATGTGATTTTTTCCATAACATCCTCTTAATGCTTTGAATTTGGCGTTTCGATGCGGTCGAGAAACAGCGTGGCGGCAAGCAGGTCGGCAGCGCCGCCCGGTGAGGCGTTGAGCGCCAGCATCTGACGGTCTAACCTCGCCAGCGCCTGCTGGCCCGCAGGCGTTGCGCTGCCGCCGGCATTCAGCACCGCACGGGCGCCGTCCTGCATAGCATCAAGCCCTTCCATTCCGGCACGTGACAGCACGCAGGTGTCGGTGAGTGAGGTCATGATGGCCATCAGCGCGTCGAGCCTGGCGTGCGTTTCGCTGCTGCCGTTGAGGCGGCTCAGACGAAGCTGCGGCAGCGCGCGCTGCATAACGTGCGGGAACGCCTGCTGCGCCTCTTCACGCGCGCCCGGCACGCGGTAACGGTGCGTGGCGCGCAGGCCTTTACTGAACACCTTCGGCGCCGCGTCGTCCGGCAGTCTCGCCAGCTGTGCGGCGGTGCGGGCGACGTCTTGCGCCCTGGCATCACCGCCGAGCATCGCCACCGCGCTGACCAGCAGCCCCAGCGCCCAAATCGCGCCGCGATGGGTGTTTACGCCACCGGTTGCGGCCATCATCTGCTGCTCGCCTTCGCGACCGAGTCGCCCGACGGTTTGCCGAAGTGCGATATCTGCCGGGCGCTGCCAGCTTTGCAGCGCCAGTGCCTGAAACGTGGAGGTCAGGCTGTGCGCGGAGCACTCCATCAGCGCAAGGGATAAATCGTGGTGCGCGCCGTTCCCCCGACTGTCCACCAGACCGGGTTTCGGGCTTAAACGTGCTTCGTCAATCAGACACTGCGTGGCGGTTCGCGCCAGCCATTCGGCACCGCCTTCAACCTGAATCTGGGGGAGAAGTTTCATTACCAGCTCCGGAATTTCGCAGGTGGGTTATAGAGACCGCCGGACCATTCCACGAGATCAGACACGCTGCCTGCCGCCAGCAGAGAGCGGGTGGCATCAGTGCGGCGAATCCCCATATCTTCCGGATAGAGCACCTTGCCGCTCTGACGCAGTTCCGCCACGCGTTTGGCATCCACGCCCAGACCGATGTCGGTGATCCCCGCGACGGCGGCGACCATGGCGCGACGCTCTTCCAGATCTTTCGCCCGATAGAGGTAGGCAATCCCCTCTTCCGTCAGCACGTGGGTGACGTCATCGCCGTAGATCATCACCGGCGCCAGCGGCATACCGGAGGCTTTCGCCACGTCAACGGCATCGAGTTTTTCCACGAAGGTCGGCTTCACGCCCGCCTGGAAGGTTTCCACCATCTGCACGACGAGTTTTTTGCCGCGCTGCATTGGGTCAGGTTCGGTGATCATGTTCAGCCAGGCTGGCGTGGCGTGGCGACGACCGTGCGGGTCGTGACCCATGTTTGGCGCACCGCCGAAGCCGGACAGACGACCACGGGTCACGGTTGAGGAGTTGGCGTAGCCGTCCACCTGCAGCGTAGAGCCGATGAACATATCCACCGCGTACTGACCTGCCAGCTGGCAGAACGCGCGGTTGGAGCGCATGGAGCCGTCGGCACCGGTAAAGAAGACGTCCGGACGCGCGCGGATGTACTCTTCCATCCCCAGCTCGCCGCCGAAGCAGTGCACGCTCTCGACCCAGCCGCTTTCAATAGCCGGGATCAGCGTCGGATGCGGGTTCAGCGTCCAGTGTTTACAGATTTTGCCTTTAAGGCCGAGCTGTTCACCGTAGGTAGGCAGCAGCAGCTCAATCGCCGCAGTGTTAAAGCCGATCCCGTGGTTCAGGGACTGCACCTGGTGTTCCGCATAAATACCCTTGATGGCCATCATCGCCATCAGGATGTGTTCCTGTTTAATCAGGCGCGGGTCGCGGGTAAACAGCGGTTCGATAAAGAACGGCTTATCGGCCACCACCACAAAGTCAATCCACGAACCCGGAATGTCCACGCGCGGCAGGTCACACTCGTCATCCACCAGCTCGTTCACCTGCGCGATGACGATGCCGTCATGGAACGCGGCGGCTTCCACCAGCGCCGGGGTATCTTCGGTGCTCGCCCCGGTATAGAGGTTGCCTTTGCGGTCAGCTTTAAAGCCAGCAATCAGCGCCACGTTGGGCGACAGGTCGACGTAGAGACGGGAGTAGAGTTCGATGTAGGTGTGAATCGCGCCGATTTCGAGCTGACCATCCTCCAGCAGTTGGGAGATGCGCAGGCTCTGCGTCCCGGAGAAGGAGAAATCCAGCTTGCGGGCGATGCCTTTCTCAAAGATATCCAAATGTTCGCTACGGCCAACGCTCGGCATGATCATATGCAGGTCGTGGACGATCTGCGGGTTCACTTCGGCCAGCGAGCGGGAAAGGAAATCGGCCTGCTTCTGGTTGTTACCTTCCAGCACGACCTTGTCGCCTGGCGCGATCAGTTTTTCCAGCATGGCGACGAGATCGCCGGTTGGCAGTACCTTGCCCTGCACCGGTACGGAGGCCAGACGACGCGCTTTTTCGCTGCGTCGCGTGTTCCATTGCCGGGTGGGTGTTTGCCCAGATAACATTATTAACCTCCTGATTCAGCTAATCATTTTGATTTGCTTAACGTTGAGTAGAGTGTGCGCTCTGGTGAGAAAGGCATCAATTAAGCGTAGAGCTGAATCATTAGCCTGAGAGTAATAATCAAGGTAAATATTTGTGATCGGGATCAGTTCATGTTTCGGAAAACCAGGCTAAACGGGGTACAATTCGGAAAGTATCGTTAATTTCCGACAAGAATCAGCATCGCGCCTATGACCCAAATCATTCCATCAGGCTTCGACATTGCCGCCGAAGACAGCACTGAGTTCGTGCCTATGCGCGGCGTCGCCAATCGCCATTTGCAGACCATGCTGCCGCGACTGATCCGCCGCAAGGTTCAGTTCACCCCACACTGGCAGCGGCTAGATCTGCCAGACGGTGACTTTCTGGATCTCGCCTGGAGCGAAGCGCCGGATCAGGCTCGACATAAGCCGCGGCTGGTGGTTTTTCACGGTCTGGAAGGCAGCCTGCACAGCCCGTATGCACACGGGCTCATTGAGGCGGCCAAAGCGCGCGGCTGGCTCGGCGTGGTGATGCATTTTCGCGGCTGCAGCGGCGAGCCGAACCGGCAGAAGCGTATCTATCACTCGGGTGAAACAGAAGACGGCACGTGGTTTTTACACTGGCTGCGGGACAACTTTGGCACCGTGCCCACCGCGGCCGTAGGCTACTCGTTAGGCGGAAATATGCTGGCCTGCCTGTTAGCTAAAGAAGGGGAAAGCGTCCCGCTGGATGCCGCCGTCATCGTCTCCGCCCCGTTCATGCTGGAGCAGTGCAGCTACCACATGGACAAAGGCTTTTCCCGCGTCTATCAGCGCTACCTGCTCAACCTGCTGAAGGCCAATGCCGCGCGTAAACTGAAAGCCTACCCGGATACTCTCCCGGTAAGCCTGCGCCAGCTGAAAAAAGTGCGCCGCATACGCGAATTCGACGATCTGATCACCGCGAAAATTCACGGCTTCGCCGATGCAATTGACTATTATCGTCAATGCAGCGCCATGCCGCTGCTCAGCAAGATCACGCAGCCGACGCTGATCATTCATGCCAAAGATGACCCATTTATGGATCATCACTCGATTCCCGCTCAGGAATTCCTGCCCGACAATGTTCATTATCAGTTGACCGAGCACGGCGGCCACGTCGGGTTTATCGGCGGCACGCTGCGCCGCCCGAAAATGTGGCTTGAGGCGCGTATTCCTGACTGGCTAACCCCTTATCTGGACGGTGCAACATGATTATTCCCTGGCAGGATCTGGCTCCCGAAACGCTCGATAATCTGATTGAAAGCTTTGTATTACGCGAAGGCACCGATTATGGTGAACAGGAACGCTCGCTTGAGCAAAAGGTCAACGATGTAAAGCGCCAGCTGAAAAGCGGCGACGTGGTGCTGGTGTGGTCAGAACTGCATGAGACGGTGAATATCATGCCCCGCAACGCGTTTCACGGCTGATCTTCCACCCTTTTCAGTCAGGGAGTTGCTATGTCTGCCAGACATCCGGTTATTGCCGTTACGGGGTCGAGTGGTGCGGGAACCACCACCACCAGCCTCGCATTTCGCAAGATTTTCGCCCAGCTGAATCTCCGTGCGGCGGAGGTCGAAGGCGACAGCTTTCACCGCTACACGCGCCCGGAGATGGACATGGCCATCCGTAAGGCGCGCGATCTGGGTAAACACATCAGCTACTTCGGTCCGGAAGCCAATGACTTCGGCCTGCTGGAACAAACCTTTATTGAGTACGGCCAGAGCGGTAAAGGGCAGTCCCGCAAGTATCTGCATACCTATGATGAAGCCGTTCCCTGGAATCAGGTGCCTGGCACCTTTACCCCCTGGCAGCCCCTGCCGGAACCTACCGACGTGCTGTTCTACGAAGGATTACACGGCGGCGTGGTCACGCCGCAGCACGACGTGGCGCGCCACGTGGATCTGCTGGTTGGCGTGGTGCCTATCGTTAACCTGGAGTGGATCCAGAAGCTGACGCGTGACATGAGCGAGCGCGGCCACTCGCGCGAAGCAGTGATGGATTCGGTGGTGCGCTCCATGGAAGACTACATCAACTTCCTGACGCCGCAGTTTTCCCGCACCCATATCAACTTCCAGCGCGTGCCGACGGTGGACACCTCCAACCCGTTCGCGGCCAAAAGTATCCCATCCCTGGATGAGAGCTTTGTGGTGATCCATTTCCGCAATCTCGAAGGCATTGACTACCCCTGGCTGCTGGCGATGCTGCAGGGCTCGTTTATTTCTCACATGAATACATTAGTCGTACCGGGCGGAAAAATGGGGCTGGCGATGGAGCTCATCATGACGCCGCTGGTGGAGCGACTGATGGAAGGGAAACAGATCGCGTGAGTTTTTTGCCCGGTGGCGCTGCGCTTACCGGGCCTACGGTCGTGCTTTTGTAGGGCGGGTCAGCGAAGCGCCACCCGCCAAAACATTAAGCCTCGATCACTTCATACGAATGGGTGATTTTTACCGCTTTCTCCAGCATTAACGCGACAGAGCAGTACTTCTCCGCAGACAGGTCCACCGCACGTGAAACCGCCGCGTCTTTCAGTTCTTTACCGGTGACCACAAAGTGCAGATTGATGTGGGTGAACAGGCGTGGCGCCTCTTCGCGGCGTTCTGACGTGAGTTTGACCTCACAATCCGTCACGTCATGACGGCCTTTTTGCAGAATCGACACCACGTCAATGGCGCTGCATCCCCCTGCCGCCATCAGCACCATTTCCATTGGGCTGGGCGCTTTATCGCCGGAGTTACCATCCATCAAAATCTGATGCCCTGACGCGGACTCGCCCAGGAACGTTAAACCTTCAACCCACTTCACGCGCGCTTGCATATTCTTAAACTCCAACGTTGCATTTTTGGTGACAGATTACGCGTGCGTTACATTTCTCGCAATGGAAGGCGACCTGCATCATGCTGAAGCGAGACACCAGGAGACACGCGGCGAAAGCTATGCTAAAACACTCAGGATGCTACAGTAATACATTGACGTTACACATGTATGCAGAGGACATCAAACTTTACTGGCTGCGAAACGTTACGGTAGCCGACTTCCCAGGGTATGGGTAAGAATTCGATTGCAACCCCAGAGTCCGGATGCATCTGATGACTCTGGTGACAGCTTATAACAGAGGATAACAGCGCATGGTGCTTGGCAAACCGCAAACAGACCCGACTCTCGAATGGTTCTTGTCTCATTGCCACATTCATAAGTACCCATCAAAGAGCACGCTGATTCACCAGGGTGAAAAAGCGGAAACGTTGTATTACATCGTTAAAGGCTCGGTGGCAGTGCTGATCAAAGATGAAGAAGGGAAAGAGATGATCCTTTCTTATCTGAACCAGGGCGATTTCATCGGTGAACTGGGCCTGTTTGAAGAGGGCCAGGAACGTAGCGCCTGGGTTCGTGCAAAGACAGCATGTGAAGTGGCTGAAATTTCTTACAAGAAGTTCCGTCAGCTGATTCAGGTTAACCCTGACATCCTGATGCGTCTCTCTTCCCAAATGGCACGCCGTCTGCAAGTGACCTCTGAGAAGGTAGGTAACCTCGCCTTCCTGGACGTAACCGGTCGTATCGCGCAGACGCTGCTGAACCTGGCGAAACAGCCGGACGCCATGACCCACCCGGACGGCATGCAAATTAAAATTACCCGTCAGGAAATTGGTCAGATCGTCGGTTGCTCCCGTGAAACAGTGGGTCGTATCCTGAAAATGCTGGAAGATCAAAACCTGATCTCCGCCCACGGTAAAACCATCGTGGTCTACGGAACGCGTTAATTCCGCTTAAACGGCGTGCCATCGCAAGGTGTCACGCCGTTTTTGTCTCTACTCCTCATGTGGCGCAGGCTGATCTATCACCCGGAAGTTAACTACGCACTGCGACAAACGCTGGTGTTGTGTCTACCCGTGGCCATCGGCCTGATCCTCGGACACCTTCAGCAAGGCCTGCTTTTTTCCCTCGTGCCCGCCTGCTGCAACATTGCTGGCCTGGACACACCGCATAAGCGCTTTTTCAAACGACTGATCGTGGGCGGCTGCCTGTTTGCTGGCTGTAGCCTTGCCGTACAGCTTTTACTGGCCCGGGATATCCCGCTGCCGCTGATCCTGACGGTGCTGGCGATGACGCTCGGCGTCACGGCAGAAATCAGCTCGCTGCACGCCCGCCTGCTTCCCGCCTCGCTGATTGCGGCCATCTTCACGCTGAGCCTCGCCGGGAATATGCCGGTGTGGGAGCCGTTACTGATCTACGCGCTGGGGACACTGTGGTACGGGCTGTTTAATTGGTTCTGGTTCTGGCTGTGGCGGGAACAGCCGCTGCGCGAATCCCTGAGCCTGCTCTATGTGCAGTTGGCGGAATACTGCGAAGCCAAATACACCCTGCTCACCCAGCATACCGATCCGGAAAAAGCCTTACCGCCGCTGCTGACGCGCCAGCAGAAGGTGGTGGATCTGATAAGCCAGTGCTATCAGCAGCTGCATATGCTCGCCGCCAACAAGAACCACGAGTACAAACGGCTGCTTCGCACCTTCCAGGTAGGCCTGGATCTGCAGGAGCATATCTCCGTTAGCCTGCACCACCCGCAGGAGGTGCAAAAGCTGGTTGAGCGCAGCCACGCCGAAGCGGTGATCCGCTGGAACGCGCAGACCGTCTCGGCACGCCTGCGCGTGCTGGCTGACGATATTCTCTACCACCGCTATCCCACGCGCTTTAATATGGAAAAACAGCTCGGCGCGCTGGAGAAAATCGCCCGTCAGCATCCGGATAACCCGGTCGGCCAGTTTGCCGCCTGGCACTTCAGCCGCATCGCCCGCGTGCTGCGCACCCAGCGCCCGCTTTATTCCCGCGACCTGATGGCGGATAAACAAAAACGGCTTCCCCTGTTGCCCGCGCTCAAAAGCTATCTGTCTCTCAAATCGTCCGCCCTGCGCAATGCCGCACGAATTAGCGTGATGCTCAGTATCGCCAGCCTGATGGGCATGGCGCTGCATCTGCCGAAGCCCTACTGGATCTTAATGACCGTGCTGTTCGTCACCCAGAACGGCTACGGCGCCACGCGGGTGCGTATTCTGCACCGGGCGGGCGGCACCATGGCCGGGCTGATCATTGCAGGCGTAACGCTGCACTTCCACGTGCCGGAAGGCTATACCCTGGCAGGCATGCTGGCGATCACGCTGGTGAGCTACCTGATTATCCGCAAAAATTACGGCTGGGCGATGGTGGGCTTTACGGTGACGGCGGTATACACCCTGCAGCTGCTTACGCTGAACGGCGAACAGTTTATTGTCGCCAGGCTGATTGATACCCTGATCGGCTGCCTGATTGCCTTCGGCGGCATGGTCTGGCTGTGGCCGCAGTGGCAGAGCGGGCTGCTCAGGCAGAACGCCCACGACGCGCTGGAGGCCGACCAGCAGGCCATTCGCCTCATCCTGAGCGACGACCCGCAGCCCTCCCCGCTGGCGTATCAACGCATGAAGGTCAACCAGGCGCACAACGCCCTGTTCAACTCGCTCAACCAGGCGATGCAGGAGCCGGGCTTTAATTCGCACTATCTGGCGGACATGAAGCTGTGGGTAACGCACAGTCAGTTTATCGTTGAGCACATTAACGCCATGACGACGCTGGCGCGCGAGCATACGATACTGACGCCGGATCTGGCGCAGCGCTATTTGCAGTCGTGTGAAATTGCGTTGCAGCGCTGCCAGCAGCGTCTGGAGTATGACTCACCGGGCGAGTCGGGGGATTTAAATATTCTGGAAGCGCCGGAGACGTTAACCCACGGGCCAATGAGCACCCTGGAGCAACACTTGCAGCGCGTGCTGGGGCATCTGAACACCATGCACACCATTTCGTCGGTGGCATGGCGTCAGCGTCCGCATCATGGGGTTTGGTTAACGCGCCGGTTGAAACGAACCGAATATTAGCCTTTAACGATCTTTGCAACCGCCGCGGCAAAGCGGGTTAAGCCGTCTTCGATGTCTTTGTCTTCCACCACCAGCGACGGCGCAAAGCGCATGACGTCCGGCCCGGCGTTGAGCACCATCACCCCTTCGCGAGCGGCGGCGTGCAGGAAGTCGCGCGCCCGGCCCTTGTACTGCGGCTTCAGCTCGGCGCCAATCAGCAGCCCCATCCCGCGGATCTCGCTGAACACGTCGTACTGCTCGTCAATCTGCTTCAGGTGCTTCACAAACAGCTCGCGCTTCGCGCTAACGCCGTTTAGCACCTCTGGCGTGTTGATGATGTCGAACGCGGCCCCCGCCACGGCGCTCGCCAGCGGGTTACCGCCGTAGGTAGAGCCGTGAGAACCGACGTGGAACGCGGAGGCGATCTCCTGCGTCGTCAGGACCGCACTTACCGGGAAACCGCCGCCGAGCGCTTTCGCGCTGGTCAGAATATCCGGCGTCACGCCGTAGTGCATATAGGCAAACAGGTCCCCGGTACGCCCCATCCCGCACTGCACTTCATCAAACACCAGCAGCGCCTGATGCTCGTCGCACAGCGCGCGCAGCCCTTTCAGGAATTCCGGGGTTGCCGCGGTCACGCCGCCTTCCCCCTGAATAGGCTCGACCACCACCGCGCAGGTGTGGTCGTCCATCACCGCTTTCACCGCGTGCAGATCGTTAAACGGCACGTGGATGATGTCGGCCGGTTTCGGACCAAACCCGTCGGAATACTTCGGCTGGCCGCCAACGGAGACGGTAAAGAAGGAGCGTCCGTGGAAGGCATTGTGGAAGGCGATGATTTTGGTTTTGTACGGGCTGTGGCGCGTGGTCGCGTAGTAGCGCGCCAGCTTAAAGGCGGTTTCGTTGGCTTCGGTGCCGGAGTTCATAAACAGCACGCGCTCGGCAAACGTGGCATCAATGATCTTACGGCCCAGGCGCAGCGCCGGTTCGTTGGTGAACACGTTGCTGGTGTGCCACAGGGTTTCGCCCTGGGTTTTCAGCGCCTCCACCAGCGCGGGATGGCAATGACCCAGCGCCGTGACCGCAATACCGCCCGCGAAATCCACATACTCCTTGCCCTGCTGATCCCAGACGCGGCTGCCTTTCCCCTTCACCGGGATAAATTCAGCCGGTGCATAAATCGGCAGAATCACTTCATCGAATGTCGCGCGGGTAATTGCTGGTTGTTCAGTTGCCATGTCATGCCCATCCATTTATGTCACATTGATTGTGAAAATATAATCACAAAATATGCATAAAAAATCATAGCAAGGCAACAGATATTCAGCGATGGAGGAAATTTGCCAGCAGCGCGTGCCCCTGCTCGCTGAGGATGCTTTCCGGATGGAACTGCACGCCTTCGAGATCCCATTCGCGGTGACGAATCCCCATGATCTCCTGCGTATCGCTCCAGGCGGTCACCTCAAAGCCGTCGGGCAGCGTCGACGGGTCAATCACCAGCGAATGGTAGCGCGTCACGGTTAACGGATTATTGAGCCCCGTGAACACTCCGGTGCCCGTGTGGGTGACCGGCGAGGTTTTACCGTGCATGACTTTGGCGGCGCGCACGATGGTGGCACCAAAGGCCTGGGCAATCGCCTGATGGCCCAGACAAACGCCGAGGATCGGCAGCTTGCCGGCATAGTGCTGGATAACCTCCAGCGAAATACCTGATTCCGACGGCGTGCAGGGGCCGGGTGAAATCACGATTTTCTGCGGAGCCAGCGTCTCGATATCGGCCAGGCCAATCTCGTCGTTACGTCGGACAACCACCTCTGCACCCAGTTCGCAAAAATACTGGTAAAGGTTCCAGGTGAAGGAATCGTAGTTATCAATCAGCAGAATCATGGCGGCTCCCGAAAAAAATGCCGCCCTATTCTACTCAGATTCCCGCGCTTCGCTCACTACTTTGGCAAAGATCGCGTTTAGCGCGGTTAAATCCCCCGTTGCGCCGCTGCGGTTAGCGGACACCCACTCCTCGGGATCGATATCGCGCCAGTCCAGTGAATAGCCCGCATGGATCGCCAGCTGCTCAAAGAAAACGCGCTGAGCGATACCGTTACCACTCGCAAAAGGATGCAGCATGTTGATTTCACAATAATAATGGCTAATTTTTTCAATGAACGCCGCTTTCTCAAGGCCAGCCAGATACTTTTCGCTTTCCAGCGCCGCCATCAGTTCATTACCCATCTTTTCGATGTATTCGAAATGGCAGAAGGGAATATCACCTTTGAAAATATCGTCGGTACGGAACTCACCTGCCCGCTTCATCTCTCTGCGGTAGAGATGGCGGTGAATAAGGCACAGATGGGGTAACCCGGGCGCGGAAGGCCCAAGCGCCAGGCTCTCAATGTCGGGATCCGATGGACCATTACCTTTCTCAAGGAGACAACTGGCCTGAAAGTTGACGCTACGCTGCTGCTCCCAGAGACGGGATTTTTGCTTGTCGGTGAGTTTTTTCACTTAACGCCTCCCTGAATAGTCCGTTTGCCACAAGTATAAGCAGCAAAACGCGCTTTCGCAGGGAGGGGTCACAACACGGGCGAGCATCGCCCGCGTCGAAGAACGTTACGGCAGCACTTTTGCGGAGAGGATCACGACAGGTTTGGACGGCACATTCTGATACGGACCGACGTCATGGGTAGGCACCTGAGAAATCTTATCGGCCACATCCATCCCTTTCACGATTTTACCGAACACCGCATAGCCGAAGTCGCGCTGGCCGTGGTCGAGGAAGGCGTTATCCGCCACGTTGAGGAAGAACTGGCTGGTCGCGCTATCTTTGTCTGCGGTACGCGCCATAGAGATCGTGCCGCGCTTGTTCAGCAGGCCGTTGTCCGCTTCGTTTTTGATTGGCGGGTTCGGCTGTTTCTGCTGCATCTGCTCGTTGAAGCCGCCACCCTGAATCATGAAGCCCGGGATCACGCGGTGGAAGGTGGTGTTGTTATAGAAACCACTGTTCACATAGTCGAGGAAGTTTTTCACAGAAACCGGAGCTTTCTGGCTATTCAGTTCCAGCTCAATATTCCCGGCGGAGGTGGTCAGCAGAACGTGAGGGTCCCCTTTTGCTGCCAGCGCAGCAGGGGAAACGGCAGAAAGAGCAAACACAGCTGCGACAGCCGCCAGTGTTGATTTGAGCATGAGAATTCCTTAACAAAGCGCAGTATAAAAAGCGAATGGCTTGATTCTAAAGAGCAGTATGAACGTAGACCAGCCTTTTACCTAATTTTACGAAATTGAAACAATTATTACTGCGCAAACGATTGGTTAGACCGCCACTTAATGTGATTTAGATCACATTAAAACCTGCAATGACATAATCATTACCCTTAAAAGATAGGAATGGATCACTTTAGCGACTAAAATCTGCCCGCTCTCAGCGCCCCTTCGGCGCTTTTCTTTTTTTGAACAGGCCAGACATGACTAACAGCAATCGCATCAAGCTCACATGGATCAGCTTCTTCTCCTACGCCCTGACCGGCGCGTTGGTGATCGTCACCGGGATGGTGATGGGGAATATCGCAGACTACTTCCAGCTGCCCGTTTCCAGCATGAGTAACACCTTCACCTTCCTCAACGCAGGGATCCTGATCTCTATCTTCCTGAATGCCTGGCTGATGGAAATCGTGCCGCTGAAAACCCAGCTTCGCTTCGGCTTCGTGCTGATGGTTGCCGCCGTGGCGGGTCTGATGCTCAGCCACAGCATCGCCCTGTTCTCAGCCGCCATGTTCGTGCTCGGCCTGGTCAGCGGGATCACCATGTCGATCGGGACGTTCCTGATTACCCATATGTATGAAGGCCGCCAGCGCGGCGCGCGCCTGCTGTTTACCGACTCCTTCTTCAGCATGGCCGGAATGATCTTTCCGATGGTCGCTGCCGTTCTGCTGGCGCGCAGCATTGAGTGGTACTGGGTCTACGCCTGCATCGGTCTGGTCTACGTTGCTATTTTTATTCTGACCTTCGGCTGCGAGTTCCCGGTGCTGGGCAAAAAAGCGCAAACCACCGCAGAGCCTGTCGCAAAAGAGAAATGGGGTATCGGCGTGCTGTTCCTCTCCATCGCCGCCCTGTGCTACATCCTGGGCCAGCTGGGCTTTATCTCCTGGGTACCGGAATATGCCAAAGGTCTGGGCATGAGCCTGAACGACGCGGGCAAACTGGTGAGCGATTTCTGGATGTCCTACATGTTCGGCATGTGGGCGTTTAGCTTCATCCTGCGCTTCTTCGACCTGCAGCGCATTCTGACCGTGCTGGCGGGCCTGGCGACCGTGCTGATGTATCTGTTCATCAACGGTTCCCCGGAGCATATGCCGTGGTTCATTCTGACCCTGGGCTTCTTCTCCAGCGCGATTTACACCTCGATCATCACCCTGGGCTCCCTGCAGACCAAAGTGGCCTCGCCGAAGCTGGTTAACTTCGTTCTGACCTGCGGCACCATCGGTACCATGCTGACCTTCGTGGTGACGGGCCCGATCGTTGCCCACAGCGGCCCGCTGGCCGCACTGCAGACCGCGAACGGTCTGTACGCCGTGGTGTTCATCATGTGCTTCATCCTGGGCTTTGTGACCCGCCACCGCCAGCACAACGCGGCAGCGGCATCGCACTAAACCCTGCGCCCCTTTGCATTACGCAGAGGGGCTGTTTCTGGCGAAACTGACCTCTTCTCCTCCGGTATCCATCTGGATCCAGGTCTGCGCCAGCTGCGTAGTGGCAATAATCCGCCCCTGACGAATCGACCAGCGCACCGGCACCTGACAGCGCACCGCTTCAAACCCGCTCTCCGCAGGCAGAATAATCAGGTTTGCCGGATTTCCCGTTTCAATACCGTAATCGCTCAGGCCAAAGGTGCGGGCGCTGTTATGGGTAATCAGGTTCAGGCCGCTGTCGATTTGCGGATAGCCCATCATCTGGCAGACGTGTAGCCCCATATGCAGCACCTGCAGCATGTTGCCGGTGCCGAGCGGGTACCACGGGTCGAAGACGTCGTCATGACCAAAGCAGACGTTAATACCTGCCTCCTGCAGCTCTTTCACCCGGGTTATACCGCGACGCTTCGGATAGTCATCAAAGCGCCCCTGCAGGTGGATGTTGACCAGCGGGTTAGCGACGAAGTTAATCCCCGACATCTTCAGCAGACGGAAAAGCCGCGAGGTGTAAGCGCCGTTGTAGGAGTGCATGGCGGTGGTGTGGCTGGCCGTCACGCGCGGGCCGATGCCGGCCTCGTACGCCAGCGTGGCCACCGTCTCGACAAATCGCGACTGTTCGTCGTCAATTTCATCGCAGTGGATATCCAGCGGGCGGTCATACTTCTTCGCCAGCTCAAAAGCGATATGCAGCGACTGCACGCCATATTCCCGGGTAAATTCGAAGTGCGGGATCGCCCCCACCACGTCGGCCCCCAGTTTTAACGCCTCTTCAAGCAGCGCCGCGCCGTTCGGGTAAGAGAGAATACCTTCCTGAGGAAACGCGACGATTTGCAGCGTTACCCACGGGGCCACCTCCTGCTTCACCTCCAGCATCGCCTTCAGGGCGGTAAGCGTTGGGTCAGAGACATCCACATGGGTGCGGACAAACTGAATGCCGTTAGCGATTTGCCACTTCAGCGTTTTCCAGGCGCGTGCTTTCACGTCGTCATGGCTGAGCAGCGCCTTGCGCTCCGCCCAGCGCTCAATGCCCTCAAACAGCGTGCCGGACTGGTTCCAGTTCGGCTCACCCGCCGTCTGGGTGGTATCAAGATGAATATGCGGCTCGATGAACGGGGGAATAGCCAGCCCACCGCGCGCGTTCAGTACCTCATAACTTTCGGCGTGGGTGTCGTCCATCGGGGTGATGTCACCAAATCGCCCGTTCTCAATGGCAAGTTGCCACAGCCCATCCCGACCCGGTAAACGCACATTCTGAACAAGCCATAACGGTGATGTAGACATACCTTTCCCCTCATAAACGCAGCTGATATTCAGGCGTATCGATTTTTGCAAAACCGCCCCTGATTTGTACACAAATTCAACGAACACGAAAAGCCTGCGATTTCCGCCACTTATAAAAATCCTGACAAATCAGCTATATACCACCTAAGGAGTAGGCGAAGGCGTATTTGATTTGCATCAATAAGCGCCCCTGCTGAATCGTTAAGGTAGGCAATAATAGAAAAGAAATCGAGGCAATAATGAGCAAAGTCAGACTCGCTATCATCGGTAACGGCATGGTCGGCCACCGCTTTATTGAGGATCTTCTCGATAAAGCCGATGCTGAGCAGTTCGATATTACCGTGTTCTGTGAAGAACCCCGCAAGGCATACGACCGTGTGCACCTGTCTTCCTACTTCTCCCATCATACCGCCGAAGAGCTCTCTCTGGTGCGTGAAGGTTTCTACGAGAAGCATGGCGTAAAAGTGCTGGTGGGCGAACGCGCTATCACCATCAACCGTCAGGAAAAAGTGATCCACTCCAGCGCCGGCCGTACGGTTTTTTACGACAAGCTGATCATGGCGACGGGCTCGTATCCGTGGATCCCACCCATTAAAGGCTCGGAAACGCAGGATTGCTTCGTTTACCGTACCATTGAAGACCTCAACGCCATCGAATCCTGTGCGCGTCGAAGCAAACGCGGTGCGGTTGTTGGCGGTGGCCTGCTGGGTCTGGAAGCGGCGGGCGCGCTGAAAAACCTCGGCGTTGAAACCCACGTCATCGAATTTGCGCCGATGCTGATGGCCGAACAGCTCGACCACATGGGTGGCGATCAGCTGCGCCGTAAGATCGAAAGCATGGGCGTGAAGGTTCACACCAGCAAAAACACCAAAGAGATCGTTCAGGAAGGGACTGAAGCACGCAAAACCATGCGCTTTGCTGACGGCAGCGAGCTGGAAGTGGACTTCATCGTCTTCTCCACCGGCATCCGCCCGCGCGACAAGCTGGCAACGCAGTGCGGCCTGGCCGTCGCGCAGCGCGGTGGGATCATGATTAACGACACCTGCCAGACCTCCGACCCGGATATTTACGCCATCGGCGAATGCGCCAGCTGGAACAACCGCGTATTCGGTCTGGTCGCGCCCGGGTACAAAATGGCGCAGGTCGCCGTGGATCATATCCTGGGCAGCGAAAACGCCTTCACCGGCGCAGACATGAGCGCCAAGCTGAAGCTGCTGGGCGTGGACGTAGGCGGTATTGGCGATGCGCATGGCCGCACGCCCGGCGCGCGCAGCTATGTCTATCTCGACGAAAGCAAAGAAGTCTACAAACGTCTCATCGTCAGCCAGGACAACAAAACCCTGCTCGGCGCGGTGCTGGTGGGCGACACCAGCGACTTCGGCAACCTGCTCCAGCTGGTGCTGAACGCCATCGAGCTGCCGGAAAACCCGGACGCGCTGATCCTCCCGGCGCACGCCTCCAGCGGCAAGCCGTCCATCGGCGTGGATAAACTGCCGGACAGCGCGCAGATTTGCTCCTGCTTCGACGTCACCAAAGGCATGCTGATCTCCGCGATCAACAAAGGGTGCCACACCGTTGCGGCGCTGAAAGCGGAAACCAAAGCCGGTACCGGCTGTGGCGGCTGTATTCCGCTGGTCACTCAGGTGCTGAACGCCGAGCTGGCGAAACAGGGCATCGAAGTGAACAACAACCTGTGCGAGCACTTCGCTTACTCTCGCCAGGAGCTGTACCATCTGATCCGCGTGGAAGGCATCAAGTCCTTCGACGAACTGCTGGCGAAGCACGGCCAGGGCTACGGCTGTGAAGTGTGTAAACCGACCGTCGGCTCCCTGCTGGCCTCCTGCTGGAACGAGTACGTGCTCAAGCCGGAACACACGCCGCTGCAGGACACCAACGACAACTTCCTGGCCAACATCCAGAAAGACGGCACCTACTCCGTGATTCCACGCTCGGCCGGTGGTGAAATCACGCCGGAAGGGCTGGTCGCGGTGGGCCGTATCGCACGTGAATTTAACCTCTACACCAAAATTACCGGCTCCCAGCGTATCGGCCTGTTTGGTGCGCAGAAGGACGACCTGCCGGAAATCTGGCGTCAGCTGATTGAAGCGGGCTTCGAAACCGGCCACGCGTACGCCAAAGCGCTGCGCATGGCGAAAACCTGCGTGGGCAGCACCTGGTGTCGCTACGGCGTCGGCGACAGCGTGGGCTTCGGCGTTGAGCTGGAAAACCGCTACAAAGGCATCCGTACCCCGCACAAAATGAAGTTCGGCGTCTCCGGCTGTACCCGCGAATGTGCGGAAGCGCAGGGTAAAGACGTGGGTATTATTGCCACCGAGAAAGGCTGGAACCTGTATGTGTGCGGCAACGGCGGGATGAAACCGCGCCACGCGGACCTGCTGGCGGCGGATCTCGATCGCGACACGCTGATTCAGTATCTCGACCGCTTCATGATGTTCTACATCCGTACCGCCGATAAGCTGACCCGTACCGCCTCCTGGCTCGATAACCTCGAAGGTGGCATCGACTACCTGAAATCGGTCATTATCGACAACAAGCTGGGCCTGAACGAACATCTGGAAGCGGAGATGGCCCGCCTGCGCGAGGCGGTGATCTGCGAGTGGACGGAAACCGTCAACACCCCGGCGGCGCAGACGCGCTTCAAACACTTTATCAACAGCACCCAGCGCGACCCGAACGTACAGGTTGTGCCGGAGCGCGAACAGCATCGTCCGGCCACGCCGTATGAACGTATTCCGGTCACGCTGGTGGAGGAAAACGCATGAGCCAGTGGGTAAACATCTGCAATATTAACGACATTCTCCCCGCCACCGGCGTCTGTGCGCTGCTGGGCAACGAGCAGGTGGCGATTTTCCGCCCTCGCCACGATGATCAGGTCTTTGCCATCAGCAATATTGACCCGTTCTTTGAGGCCAGCGTGCTCTCCCGCGGCCTGATTGCCGAGCACCAGGGGGAACTGTGGGTCGCCAGCCCGTTGAAAAAGCAGCGTTTCCGCTTAACCGACGGACTCTGCATGGAAGATGAAAGCTTCTCGGTCAAACACTACGACGTCCGCGTGAAGGACGGCGAGGTGCAGCTGAAAGCGTAACCCCTCGCCTTTTCAATAGGAAAGGCTTATGACCCCTTATGGGTAACGGCAGGAAAAACCGTATGTTCTGTACTATTCCTGCTGTTATCCTGACGTCAATTCTTCCCCCGCCATGAATGCTGTGAGGTAACGTCGTGGATCACCTGCCGATTTTTTGTCAATTACGCAACCGCGACTGCCTGCTCGTGGGCGGCGGCGACGTGGCCGAGCGCAAAGCGCGCCTGCTGCTAGAGGCTGGCGCCCGCCTGACCGTGAATGCCCTGTCCTTCGCCCCCCAGTTTGAGGTTTGGGCCCAGGAAGGGATGCTTACGCTGGAACAGGGCGCGTTTAATGAATCCCTGCTGGACACCTGCTGGCTGACCATTGCCGCGACGGATGACGATGAAGTGAACCAGCGCGTGAGCGACGCCTGCGAGGCGCGCCGTATCTTCTGCAACGTGGTGGATGCGCCGAAAGAAGCCAGCTTTATCATGCCGTCGATTATCGACCGCTCGCCGCTGATGATTGCGGTATCGTCCGGGGGACGTTCGCCGGTTCTCGCGCGTCTGCTGCGGGAAAAACTGGAAGCCCTGTTGCCCCAGCATCTTGGCCAGATTGCGCATTATGCCGGGCAGCTGCGCTCACGCGTGAAGCAAACCTTCGCGACCGTGGGCGAGCGCCGTCGCTTCTGGGAAAAATTCTTTGTGAACGACAGGCTGGCGCAGTCGCTGGCGAATCAGGACACCAAAGCCGTTGAAGAGACGACCGAACAGCTGCTGAGCGAACCGCTGGACCATCGCGGTGAAGTGGTGCTGGTAGGCGCAGGCCCCGGTGATGCGGGCTTGCTGACGCTGAAAGGGCTACAGCAGATCCAGCAGGCGGATATCGTGGTGTACGACCGTCTGGTCTCCGATGACATCATGAACCTGGTGCGCCGCGACGCCGACCGCGTTTTCGTGGGCAAGCGCGCGGGCTACCACTGCGTGCCGCAGGAGGAGATTAACCAGATCCTGCTGCGCGAAGCGCAAAAGGGAAAACGCGTGGTCCGCCTGAAGGGGGGCGATCCGTTTATCTTTGGACGCGGCGGTGAAGAGCTGGAAACCCTGTGCGACGCGGGTATTCCGTTCTCCGTAGTGCCCGGCATTACGGCGGCGTCCGGCTGTTCAGCGTACTCTGGCATTCCGCTGACCCACCGCGACTACGCTCAGAGCGTGCGTCTGGTGACGGGCCATCTGAAGACCGGCAGCGAGCTGGACTGGCATAACCTGGCCGCCGAAAAGCAGACGCTGGTGTTCTACATGGGGCTCAATCAGGCCGCCACGATTCAAGCGAAGCTGCTGGAGCACGGTATGGATGCGGATATGCCCGTCGCGCTGGTCGAAAACGGCACCGCCATTACGCAGCGCGTGGTGAATGGCGTGCTGACGCAGTTAGGCGAGCTGGCGCAGCAGGTCGAAAGCCCGGCGCTGATTGTGGTGGGCCGCGTGGTTGAACTGCGCGACAGGCTGAACTGGTTCTCGAATCACTAACGCATATTCTCCCTTCCTGGAGTAGTCCTTAAGCGGACTACTCCCCTCTTACCGCTACCGATAACATACCGCCCCGAAGTGGAACTTTTCCCTTTATTCCCTTGAGTTACATCCAATTTTCGTTTTAAAGACAAGGAATGCGTATGTTCAAACTGGCAAAGGCCGCCGTTCTGGTTGGCCTGTTATCGACGCTGACGGCCTGCACCGGTCACGTTCAAAACACCAAAAATAACTGCAGCTACGATTACCTGCTGCACCCGGCGATCTCCATTTCGAAGATCATCGGTGGTTGCGGCCCGGCGGCACAGCAGTAAGCGTTTTACAGGCGTAAAAAAACCGGGATGTCCCGGTTTTTTTGTTGATGCGGAGCGTTTTTTTGTCGGGTGGCGCTGACGCTTACCCGACCTACACGGTCCCGTAGGCCGGGTAAGGCGAAGCCGCCCCCCGGCACAGCGGCTTAAGGTTTCGCCACAAACCCAATCGCTTCATACACCGCTTTCAGGGTTTCGGACGCGCGCGCGCTGGCTTTTTCCGCCCCCTCTTTCATCACTTTCTGCAGGAACGCTTCGTCGTTACGGTAGCGGTGATAACGCTCCTGCAGCTCGGTAAGCATGCCGGAAACGGCATCTGCCACTTCGCCTTTCAGGTGGCCGTACATCTTGCCTTCGAAGTGTTTTTCCAGCTCAGGGATGCTCTGGCCGGTGACGCCCGAGAGGATATCCAGCAGGTTGGAGACGCCCGCTTTGTTCTGCACGTCGTAGCGCACAACAGGCGGCTCGTCGGAGTCCGTGACCGCGCGCTTGAGCTTTTTGACAACCGATTTCGGATCTTCCAGCAGGCCGATAACGTTGTTGCGGTTATCGTCAGACTTGGACATCTTCTTGGTCGGCTCCAGCAGCGACATTACGCGTGCGCCGGACTTCGGAATAAATGGCTCTGGTACTTTAAACACATCGCCGTAGAGCGCGTTGAAGCGCTGGGCGATATCGCGGCTCAGCTCCAGGTGCTGCTTCTGATCTTCGCCGACAGGAACCTGGTTAGTCTGGTACAGCAGGATGTCTGCCGCCATCAGCACCGGATAGTCAAACAGGCCGGCGTTGATGTTTTCAGAGTAGCGCGCGGATTTATCCTTGAACTGCGTCATGCGGCTCAGCTCGCCGAAATAGGTGTAGCAGTTCAGCGCCCAGCCCAGCTGCGCGTGCTCCGGCACGTGAGACTGAACGAAGATGGTGCTCTTCTCTGGATCGATGCCGCAGGCCAGATACAGCGCCAGGGTGTCCAGCGTGGCTTTGCGCAGCTTCTCAGGATCCTGACGGGCGGTAATCGCATGGAGATCGACGATGCAGTAAATGCAATGGTAGTCATCCTGCATGCTGACCCACTGACGTAACGCGCCCATGTAGTTACCAATGGTCAATTCACCTGAAGGCTGTGCGCCACTAAAAACGATGGGCTTAGTCATTGTTCAATTCCTGATGTTCACTGTGCGAAAGCCCGAGTGCGGGCAACAAATCTTTGAAGTGGTCGAAAACGACGTCCGGCTCACTCAGCGTGATGGCTTCACCGTAGTTGTAGCCATAGGTTAACCCCACGGAAGGACACCCGGCCGCGCGGGCAGCCAGAATATCATTGCGGGAATCGCCGACAAAGAGCAGCTCCGCAGGCGTTAAGGATAATTTTCCTGCCACCAGCAGCAGCGGTTCCGGATGGGGCTTTTTGTTCTGCACGTCGTCGCCGCCCACAATCACGGAGAAATACTTCGAGATATTGAGCGCTTCCAGCAGCGGTGCGACAAACGGCGTGGGTTTGTTGGTCACCAGACCCAGCGGGATGCCCTTCGCGTGCAGCGCGCTCAGCGTTTCCTGAACGTCAGGGAACAGGAAGCTGCCCTCCTCGACGGTCTCTTCATAGAAACGATCGAACAGTTTGCGCAGAATACGCAGCTGCTCTTCCTGCGGGATATCCGCGTGATCGACGCTCGGTTTACCCTGGGCGGAACGCTGCGACGCACGCTCCTGACGCGCCCACGTCAACGCGCGCGCCATCAGAACATCGGCGCCGTTGCCAATCCACGTGACGACGCGCTCTTCACCCGCAACGGGGAGTTCAAGTGCATACAGCGCCTGGTCGACGGCGCTCGTTAAGCCCGGCGCGCTGTCAACCAGCGTGCCGTCGAGGTCGAATGCCACACCCCGAATAGCCTGTAATTTATCCATGACTTACCTTCGCCAGCTCGCGGCGCATTTCATCAATGACTTTTTTATAATCCGGTTGGTCGAAAATGGCTGAACCAGCAACGAACATATCCGCGCCTGCCGCCGCAATTTCACCAATGTTATTCACTTTCACGCCGCCGTCTACTTCCAGACGAATGTCGTAGCCTGACTCGTCGATACGACGGCGGACTTCACGCAGCTTATCCAGCGTGTGAGGAATGAATGACTGGCCGCCAAAACCGGGGTTAACGGACATCAGCAGGATCACGTCCAGCTTATCCATGACATAGTCGAGATAGCTCAGCGGCGTGGCCGGGTTAAACACCAGACCCGCTTTACAGCCGTTCTCTTTGATAAGCTGCAGCGTGCGATCCACATGTTCAGAGGCTTCCGGATGGAAGGTGATGATGCTGGCACCCGCCGCGGCGAAGTCAGGCACGATGCGATCAACCGGTTTCACCATCAGGTGAACGTCGATCGGGGCGGTAATGCCATAGTTACGCAGCGCCTTGAGCACCATCGGACCGATGGTCAGGTTAGGAACGTAGTGGTTATCCATCACGTCGAAATGGACGACATCCGCGCCAGCCGCCAGTGCGTTGGCGGTATCTTCACCCAGGCGGGCAAAATCGGCCGACAGAATTGAGGGAGCAATCAAAAACTGTTTCATCCGCTTCTCCTTGAAATGTGTTTACCGGCGGGCAAAACGGCTCAGGGGCGATAAAGAGCCAGGAGTTCGTCCACCTTTTTACGTGTGCCGCCGTTGCTGCTAATGCTACGCCGCACCTTAACCTGAAAATGCTTCGCGGCTTTGTACCATTCGCGCGTATCAGGCGTGTCGTGATTCGAAATTAACACCGGAATTCTTTTGCTGACCAGCTTTTCCGCCATCTCCGCCAGACGCGCCTGCTCGGCAGGGCTGAAGCTGTTGGTGTGGTAGGCGGTGAAGTTCGCCGTCGCAGACAGCGGCGCGTATGGGGGGTCACAGTAAACCACCGAATTGACGCCTGCCAGTTCCATACACTCTTCATAGGAGAGGCAATGAAACTCCGCGTTCTGCGCTTTTTCAGCAAAGTGATAAAGCTCGTCCTGTGGGAAATACGGGCGCTTGTAGCGACCAAACGGCACGTTAAATTCCCCGCGCAGGTTATACCGGCACAGGCCGTTGTAACCATGACGATTAAGATAGAGGAACAGCAGGGCTCTGCGGAACGGATCCTGACTCTGGTTAAACTCCGCGCGGAACTGGTAGTAAACGTCCGGATTATTGTTCTCGGGCGTAAACAGCTTGCGCGCCTCTGCGACATACTCATCGGTACGGAGCTTAACGATGTTATAGAGGCTGATAAGGTCGCTGTTGATATCCGCCAGGATATAACGAGAAAAATCGGTGTTGAGGAACACCGATCCCGCACCCACGAAAGGTTCGATAAGACACTCGCCTTCAGGCAGGTGCTTTTTAATATCATCGAGCAGGGGGTATTTCCCCCCTGCCCATTTCAGAAAAGCGCGATTTTTTTTCATGCTGACTAACTGATTACACCTTCTCCGGCTGTGGAGAAAGCTCCGACAGCATCCTGCGCTTTAAACATTACTTCAGATCGGCCTGAACCTGATGAATCGGCTTCGCCCATGGGTTCTTCGCCTGAACGTCAGCTGGCAGCGCCGCTACGGCACGTTTTGCTTCATCTTTTGACGAATAAACACCGCTCACCAGCACATACCACGGCTGACCGTTACGGGTCGTCTGATAAACAACATAGTTTTTCAGATTTGATTTCTTCGCCCAGCTGTTGAGGTTGTCGTAGTTAGACGAACTGCTCAGCTGCAGCGTGTAGTTGCTGGAAGGCGCAGACTTCAGCGAACCGACGTTACCTGCCGTTTTACCTGCCGCGCTGCTGGATGCGGTTGCCGTCGCGGCTGGTGCCGCTGTGGCAGCCGGTGCCGTGGTGGTCGCCGTGGCTTTCGGCGCAGTCTGCGTGACGGGCGCTTTAGCAGGCTCGCTCACCGCAGCCGTTTCCGTGCGTTTCGGCTGGGCCGGTACGGCTTTCACTTCAGGCGCTTTTACCACTGCCTGAGGTTTGGTTTCACGCTTAGGCTCAATCACTGCCTGCTTACGCTCAGGACGTGTTGTAGTCTGCGTCTGGTGCGGTTTGGTTTCCGTCGCGGCCGTTTGCGGCTGAGCGTTACCGCCGCGAATCGGGGCAACGGTTGCAGGTTCAGTTGGCAGCGTAGAGTTAACCACGACGTTATCAACCTGCTGCTGGTTCTGCGGCTGCGTCAGCGCATTGTTCAGGTCTCCCTGAACTTCCACACGCTGCTGACCTTCTGGCGCAACAGGTGCCTGACCCTGAGCTGGGGTTGAAGAAACGGGCGGCAGAGAAACATCCTGCGGCGCTGTGGTGTTACCGGCGGTCTGCTCTGCGGAAGTAGCACCCGGCGCTGGCTGTGCGCCATTCGCCTGATTGGACGCATCGTTACCGGAAAGGCTGATGCTCTTCTCAGCGGAAGCCGTTTGCTCGGTTGAGTTCGTTGACGGTGCTTTAAGCGCGGAGCCAATGCCGACAATCAGCAGCACAAGCACCAGAACGCCAAGGCCCATCATAATGTACTGGCGGGAAGCCGGTTTTGGCGCAGCGGCTTTTTTACGTTTACGCGGGCGACGCTCTACAGGCTGTTCGTCCATTGAATCTTCTTCGGACTCATAATCCTCTTCTGCTCGCTCTTCGTGCGCGCTGCGGCTGCGCGAAGGGCGACGATCGTCTGCATCCAGATCAACATCGTCAAAGTTGATCTGCGGCTCGTTATCACGTTCTGAAGATTGACGAGAACGACCAGTACGACGATCGCTGGGATCGGGTTTCAGCTCGTCTTCTGGTTTGAATTCATCCATTTAACACCCCACTCAAAGGCTTATGCCAACGACTTTGCATTTCACCTGAAGCTAAACGACCACCTGCGACAGTGGCCTGACCTTTCTAGTTGTTACGCCTGCTGACAGTCAGCGATAGCGCCAAGAACGACATCGTGCGGCACTCCGCCGCGCACTTCACTCTTCCCTATTGCAAGCGGGAGTACAAGACGCATCTCACCTGCCAATACTTTTTTATCGCGCATCATGTGGGGTAAATACGCTTGCGCCGACATCTCCTGCGGCCCGTTCACCGGCAAACCTGCACGCTCAAGCAGCGCAATGATACGTGCCGTCTCTTCCGGTTTGAACTGCCCAAGGCGTTCAGAGGTGCGGGCAGCCATCACCATGCCGGCCGCGACGGCTTCACCGTGCAGCCAGTTGCCGTAACCCATTTCGGCTTCAATCGCGTGACCAAACGTATGCCCAAGATTCAGTAAAGCACGTAAGCCCGTTTCACGCTCGTCTGCGGCAACAACTTCTGCTTTCAGCTCACAGCAACGACGAATGCAGTATGCCAGTTTTGCCTCATCGAGGCCCAGCAGCGCATCCATATTCTCTTCAAGCCAGTTAAAGAACTCGCCGTCCAGAATAATGCCGTATTTGATCACTTCCGCCAGACCCGAAGCCAGTTCGCGCTTCGGCAGGGTTTTCAGACAGTCGAGATCCACCACCACCGATGCGGGCTGGTAGAACGCGCCAATCATGTTTTTGCCGAGCGGATGGTTGACTGCCGTTTTGCCACCGACAGAGGAGTCGACCTGGGACAGCAGCGTGGTAGGGATTTGAATAAAGCGGACACCACGCTGATAGCTTGCGGCCGCAAAGCCGGTCAGATCGCCCACAACACCGCCGCCCAGGGCAAGCAGTGTTGTATCGCGACCATGCGGTTTTTGCAGCAATGCGGTAAAGACGGTATCCAGTACCGTCAGGCTTTTATACTGCTCGCCATCGGGGAGAATCACACTGTCGACTTTTACGCCCGCCTGCTCAAGCAGGTGGCGTACGCGGTCGAGATAAAGCGGAGCCAGCGTCTCGTTGGTGACCAGCATCGCCTGATCACCCGCTTTCAGTGGTAAAAAGGAAGCTGGGTCGTTAAACAAACCAGCCGCGATGGTGATAGGGTAACTACGTTCCCCGAGAGTAACTGTAATCCTCTCCATGACGCGACATCCACCTTTAATGCTATTACCCGCAGGCGAGTGTATATAAAGCCAGAATCAGTTGCTTTCCAGCATATGAATAATCTGGTTTGCAACCACTTTAGCGCTCTGGTCGTCGGTACGAATGGTCACATCGGCAATCTCTTCATACAGCGGATTGCGTTCATCGGCCAACGCTTCCAGAACTTCGCGTGGTGGCGTTTCAACCTGCAGCAGCGGGCGCTTTTTATCGCGCTGCGTACGTGCCAGCTGTTTCTCAATGGTCGTCTCAAGATAGACCACTACGCCACGGGCGGAGAGACGGTTGCGGGTTTCGCGAGATTTCACAGAGCCGCCGCCTGTTGCCAGAACGATGCCCTGTTTTTCCGTGAGTTCGTTGATCACTTTTTCTTCTCGGTCACGGAAACCTTCTTCGCCTTCTACGTCGAAAACCCAGCCCACATCAGCTCCGGTTCGTTTCTCAATCTCTTGATCAGAATCGTAAAATTCCATATTGAGTTGTTGAGCTAACTGACGCCCAATAGTGCTTTTGCCGGCACCCATAGGCCCAACCAGAAAGATATTGCGTTTCTCTGCCATTTTATCGGTACTACTAAGACTATTCGTTAATGGTAATCCCCGCTTCGCAGACACCCGGCGTAGCAGGACATGAACTGAAACCTCATATGCAATAGAGCGAGAGTCAGACTAAAAATTATCTCAATACTCCGGCTTGTTTGGCAACTGATTAAATCACCGCGCCGGGCGCATAAGGTAATAAGACGTAAGTCCAACTCAAATCGGTACTCCTTGTATGCTAATTCATGCCCCACGTCAAACATCTGCAACAAACTGAATGCAAAATCATTGCGGGGATCGTTACCCGTCAGCGAATACCGACCAGACGTGGTGTAATAAACACCACTAATTCACGCCGTTCGTTGTCTTTCCCGTCATGGCGGAAAAGCGACCCAATCCACGGGATGCTCCCAAGCCCCGGTACGCTGTCAGTGCCGGTTTTGTTCTTCTGGGAAAATATTCCGCCCAACGCCAGCGTTTCTCCACTTTTTACCTCCACCTGGGTTTCGATCTCCTGCTTATCGATAGCCAGCGTTTCGCCATCGGCCTGCTGCAGAACCTGTCCCGGCATATTTTCGCTGATGTGTAATTTCAGGCGCACGCGTCCCCTCGGCAATACTACCGGTGTGACCTCCATTCCGAGTACCGCCTCTTTAAACTCAACGGAGGTGGCGCCGCTTTCCCCCGCTTGAGACCTGATACGGGATCTCACTGCCCTGCTTAATGCTGGCAGGTTGCATATGCGAGGCCAACAGCCGCGGGCTGGCGATAATATCGACCTGCTGTTTTTGCTCCAGCGCTGAAAGTTCCAGATCAAGCAACCTGCCGTTAATCCGACCGATATTAAACCCCACGTGGCTGGTGGCGCTGGCAACAGAAAGATCGCTGCCCAGCGTCGTGAGCTGCCCCACCTTGCCCGCGTCGGTAGCGTCGGCGAGATTCCACTTCACCCCCAGCTCGCGCAGGCTTTTTTCGTTGATGGTCACAATATGCGCCGCCAGTTCGACCTGCTCGACGGGAATATCCATCTCCGCGGCCCAGCGCTGCAGCGTATCCACCGCAGCCTGGTTATCCCGAATCAGCAGACGGTTAGTACGTTTGTCGACGGATAAACTCCCCTTTGGGCTCAGGAGTTTTTCCGCGGCTTTTTGCAGCTCCCCGGCATCCGCATAAGAAAAGGGAATGCCCTGAGTGACCAGCGGGGCATCAAGCTGTCGACGCGCCTGTTCCTGTTCTGAACGCTCCCGCTGTTCACGCTGCCAGGCCGCGGTATGCACATAAAAAATACCGCCCTCCTCGCGCAAGACGAGTCCGGCGCTGGAGACGACCGTCCGTAACGCCTGCCTCCAGGGAACGTGCGTCAGGTTAAGCGAAAGCGTACCGCTGACATCAGGCGATACCACCAGATTACGGTTCTCCTGTGCGACCAGGGCCTGTAACACCTGGACCACAGGCACGTCATCCACCACCAGCGTGACCGGTTTTGGCGCGGCGGCCCACAGCGGTTGGCTGAACGCCAGCAGCCACAGCATTATCCGTAAATTCATTTTTGTCCGTTCCTTCTCGTTGCCACGTCCATTTTCCCGGGTCACAGGTGTCACCCACATCAACCGCCAGCTCCGCTGCATTGACGGCGGTTATCCTCCAGCCAGCCGGGAAGCGCTCATGCATTTTCAGCCGGTGCCAGCGCTTTTCCCCATCCTGTAAAATGCCGATAGTCTCCTGCCCTTCCACCAGGCCGCGAAAGCGCCACTGCGCCAGCTCGCCAATGGCGCAAGGATCGTCCGGAGGACGAAACGGATCGCGCATACCGGTCAATAGCAGCACTGAGCAAACCAGCAAACATCGCGCGCTATTTCGCATGTTCCAGCTCCAGCTGCAGGCGTAACGCCGTACCTTGTGGCGCAATTGCGAAAGCGGCGATCTCCACATCCTGCTGTGCCAGCCGGGAAAAAAGCGCTGGAATGGCCTGCCACTCCGCATCCAGCGTCAGCTCCCCTCCATTCTGCAGCGGCTTCCAGTGAACCAGCGTCGTCTCATCGCCCTGAAAATTGAGCGGGGAGAACGGCGTCAGCGCCCGAGCCTTCGCAGCGTCCGGACGAAACGGCCCCTTTCTGACGGCAGGCCATAACGATGCGTTAGTGCTTACATCTTCAATCAGCTGGCGTTGTTGTTCAGCACACTGCTTGTCTATCGGTCTGAGCAACGCCCCCCACGCGACCAGTCCTGCCAGGAGACTCCCCAGGCACCAGCAGAGTAGCCGATGCCAGGGACGGCTTTCGCACCAGCGTTCTAACAAGGTATTCACGCGTTACCCCTCGCTTTTGAGATGAAGCGTAAACAGCCAGTGCCCCCGACTATCCTGACGAAGCTCGCCCGGCGTCCCGGGCGTAAAGCCCGCTATTTGGCCAAGCGCATCGCGCAGAGTAGAGAGGGCCGGCAGGGTGATAGCGTAACCGGTCAATATCAGCGCAGGCGGCTGATAGCGCAGCTCTGTCAGCCAGACCTGTGAAGGAATGGCGCGGGAAAGGGAGGCCAGCACCGGTTGCCATGCGCGTCGTTGCCTGGTTTGCACGGGTAGCTGCGCCTGTGCGGCCAGTTTTTGCCGGGCGACAAGCGCGTGCTGCACGGACTGCATTCCCGTCAGATCCGTTTGCAGCGCGCGCAGTTTCACGAACTGGTTCATCCGCAGACAAACAATGACTACGAACATCAACAGTACTGTGCCGATACACATTGCGCCCCAGAAACGCAGGCATCGCGCGCGCCGCTGCTGTCGCCAGGGCAGAAAATTCAGGATGCTCATCCGGGCACCTCGCTCATGGCCAACGCCAGCGCGACGGTATAATCAGCCCCGCATTCCGGCAGCGGTGCATGGCAGCGTTCCAGGATTTCCCACGGATCACGTTGGCAATCAAACAGCGCGATGTCATCCGGACCAAGCGCCAGTAGCGCCGCCAGCTCGGCCACGTTTTCTGCTTCGGCAGTTAAGCGGCGTCCCCACTGGTGGCGCATCGCCCAGAGCCACTGCCGATCGTCCCGCCAGGCGACGCACTTCGCTGGCGCCACTGCGGGAAGAAGATTCGTCAGCGCGCTGGCATCCGGGGTAATGGTCACCAGCCGCAAACGCAGCGTTTTCGCCAGCGCCAGAAGGGTATCGACCTCGTTGTTTTGTGCGGCCGTCACGTGGAAGGTATTGCTGAAGGTATCCTGGGCGTAATCGAAACAGAGGGTATCGGCAGACATCTCCAGTTCGCGGGCGAGCGCGCTACCCAGCCATGAGAGCTGCTCGCTGTCGCGCAGCGCAACGGTCGGGCGGGGAAGCGACCGCTGCAGGGTACGTGCTGCCGGGAAAGAGAGGAACACCCGATGAGCGTGCGGCAGCGTTTTTCGCCAGTCGCGCAACGCATCAACCAGCTGTTCTGGCTGGCAAATTTTGCCGTCACGAATGATGCCTTCGCCCAGCGGGATTGCCCACCAGCGCCGCAGACGCCAGCCGGACTTCTCCCGGTCCAGCGCCACGATCAGCACCCTATCCTGTTGAATATGAACGCCCGTTTGCCATGTTTTGAAGGCCATGCTTCACGATCTCCTTATCGTCCGTCGCCCTGACGGCTATATCAATGAATCAGGCTTGCCTTTATACTACCGCGCGATTGTTTAGAAACTGCCCAAGTGAAACCAAATGGGAAATCTCCGGTGAAGTTCGTAAAGTATTTATTCATCCTTGCAGTCTGTTGCATTCTGCTGGGAGCAGGCTCGATTTACGGTTTGTACAAATATATTGAGCCACAGCTACCTGATGTCGCTACGCTTCGCGATGTGCGTCTCCAGATCCCGATGCAGGTCTATAGCGCCGATGGCGAGCTCATGGCGCAGTATGGCGAGAAGCGTCGTATCCCGCTGACCTTAAACCAAATTCCACCCGTGATGGTGAAAGCCTTTATCGCCACGGAGGACAGCCGTTTTTACGAGCATCACGGTGTCGATCCGGTGGGGATTTTCCGTGCCGCGAGCATTGCGTTGTTCTCTGGTCACGCCTCTCAGGGGGCGAGTACCATTACGCAGCAGCTGGCACGTAACTTCTTCCTCAGCCCTGAAAAGACGCTGACCCGTAAGATCAAAGAGGTGTTCCTGGCGATCCGTATTGAGCAGCTGCTGAGCAAAGACGAGATCCTTGAGCTGTACCTCAATAAAATCTACCTGGGCTACCGTGCCTATGGCGTGGGGGCGGCCGCGCAGGTGTACTTCGGTAAGCCTGTTGAGCAACTCACCTTAAGCGAAATGGCCACCATCGCCGGTCTGCCAAAAGCGCCGTCCACCTTTAACCCGCTCTACTCGCTCGATCGCGCCACCGCGCGTCGTAACGTCGTCCTGTCACGTATGCTGAGCGAAGGCTATATCAGCCAGAGCGAGTACGACCAGGCGCGCAACGACGTCATTGACGCTAACTACCACGCCCCGGAGATCGCCTTCTCTGCGCCTTACCTGACCGAAATGGTTCGCCAGGAGATGGTGAACCGTTATGGCGACAAGGCCTATGAAGATGGCTATCGCGTGTACACCACCGTCACCCGTAAAGTGCAGCAGGCGGCGCAGGACGCGGTGCGCAACAACGTGATGGACTACGATATGCGTCACGGCTATCGCGGCCCGTCAAACGTGCTCTGGAAGGTGGGCGAAAGCGCGTGGGACAGCAAAAAAATCATCAGTACGCTGAGAGCACTGCCTACCTACGGGCCGCTCCTTCCTGCCGTGGTGACGCAGGCCGATCCTCAGGAAGCCGTTGCAACGCTGGCGGACGGTACGTCCGTCTCCCTGCGCATGGACGGTATCCGTTGGGCGCGTCCGTACCGCTCGGATACCCTGCAGGGCGCCACGCCGCGTAAAGTGACCGATGCGGTACAGACCGGGCAGCAAATCTGGGTGCGCAAGGTTGGCGAATCCTGGTGGCTGGCGCAGGTGCCGGACGTCAACTCGGCCCTGGTTTCTATCAATCCGCAGAACGGCGCTGTACTGGCCCTGGTCGGCGGGTTCGATTTCAACCAGAGCAAATTTAACCGCGCCACCCAGGCGCTGCGTCAGGTCGGTTCGAATATCAAACCGTTCCTCTACACGGCCGCGATGGATAAGGGCCTGACCCTCGCCAGCATCCTCAACGACGTGCCAATCTCCCGCTGGGATGCGGGGGCGGGTTCCGACTGGCAGCCTAAAAACTCCCCTGCGGAATATGCCGGCCCGATTCGTCTTCGTCAGGGTCTGGGACAGTCGAAAAACGTGGTGATGGTGCGTGCCATGCGCGCCATGGGCGTCGACTATGCCGCAGAGTATCTGCAGCGCTTCGGTTTCCCGGCGCAGAACATCGTTCGCACCGAGTCGCTGGCGTTAGGCTCAGCCTCCTTTACGCCGCTTCAGGTCGCGCGTGGATACTCGGTGATGGCCAACGGCGGCTTCCTGATTGACCCGTACTTCATCAGCAAGATCGAGAACGATCAGGGCGGCGTGCTGTTCGAGGCGAAGCCGAAAATTGCCTGCCCTGACTGCGATATTCCGGTCATTTATGGCAATACGCCGAAATCTGAAGTACTTGAAAACAAGGACATGGAAGACCCTGCCGTGTCGCAGGAGCAGCAGAACGGCGTGGTGCCGCAGCCGCAGCTCGAGCAGGCGAACCAGGCGCTGGTGGCGCAGACCGGCGCGCAGGAATACGCCCCGCATGTGATCAACACGCCGCTGTCTTTCCTGATCAAAAGCGCGCTGAACACCAACATCTTCGGTGAGCCAGGCTGGCAGGGTACCGGCTGGCGCGCAGGACGCGATCTGCAGCGCCATGATATCGGCGGTAAAACGGGGACAACCAACAGCTCGAAAGACGCGTGGTTCTCCGGTTACGGTCCGGGCGTGGTGACCTCGGTCTGGATCGGCTTCGACGATCACCGCCGCGATTTAGGGCGTACCACGGCCTCCGGCGCGATTAAAGATCAGATTTCCGGCTACGAAGGCGGCGCGAAGAGCGCGCAGCCAGCCTGGGACGCCTACATGAAGGCCGTTCTTGAAGGCGTGCCGGAGCAGCCGCTGACGCCACCGCCTGGCGTGGTGACGGTCAATATCGACCGCAGCACGGGCCAGCTCGCCAACGGCGGTAATAGTCGCGAGGAGTATTTCATCGAGGGCACACAGCCAACCACACAGGCGGTGCATGAGGTGGGTACAGAGATTATCGATAACGGCGAAACGCACGAGCTGTTCTAAATGTAAAAATGCCCGGTAAAAACCGGGCAACACAGCGTAGGCCGGGTCAGGCGAAGCCGCCACCCGGCATTTTTTATGGGCTACAGTCGCCCCTGCCCTTTCAACCACTCCCGTACCAGGAACAGCGCGCTCACGTTGCGAGCCTCATTAAAGTCAGGGTCTTCCAGGAGGTCCATCAGGTGCGCCAGCGGCCAGCGAACCTGCGGCAGCGGCTCCGGCTCATCCCCTTCCAGCGATTCAGGATAGAGATCTTCCGCCACCACGATATTCATTTTGCTGGAAAAATAGGACGGCGCCATGCTCAGTTTTTTCAGGAATGAAAGCTCATTCGCCCCGAACCCCACCTCTTCTTTCAGCTCGCGGTTTGCCGCTTCAAAGACGGTTTCGCCCGGGTCGATCAGCCCTTTTGAGAACCCAAGCTCGTAAGATTCCGTTCCCACAGCGTATTCGTGGATCAAAATCAGATGATCGTCGACAATCGGCACAATCATCACCGCTTCGCGCGACGAGGGGCGCATACGTTCATAAACGCGACGCACACCGTTGCTGAACTCCAGATCCACACTTTCGACATTAAACAGGCGCGATTTGGCGACTGTTTCAACATTCAGAATGGTGGGTTTTTGTAGTGGTTTGCTCATCGTGATGGGTCTTAGCAGTGAGAACTGGCGTTATTGTGCGATACGCCGCACGGTTTCGGCAATGTCAATCGTTCTTTATTTACATTTATGCAACGTAGCAGGGATCAATCCTCAATTCAAAACAAATGTCAAGAGGTTGAAATGTTTCCAGGAATTTGCTGATATCGCGCCATAACAGGCTTTGCTATCATCACCGGTCACTGGGATGCGCTTCAGAATGCTCAAGTTCGACTCCATACTTGCCGATAGCCAGCCACAGACTCTCATTCAATGTAAAGGTGCTACTGACTACACCTGTAAGAAGATAAGTAAGATGGGGAAAGCATGAGCACCATTTTGATTGTTCTCGCTGCTATGCTGGCCGGCGCATTGGTTGCAGGGTGGTTGTACAGGCGCCGCGTACAGCGCCGTTATCGCCTGCCTTTTTTAACTGCATTTGCGGGCGCGACCACGCGTAAACTCACGCAAGACGAGCGCGATGCGGTTGAAAACTATCTCGAAATCCTGAACCGTACTCAGCTCACGCCTGGGCCAACGGGTGCCACCGCTGCGCCCGTGGCGTTAAAGCTTAATGCGCAGAGTGATACCGTGCTCTGCGTGACGCGCTCCATCACGCGCTATGGCATCACGACTGATGACCCCAACAAGTGGCGCTATTACCTGGATTCCGTCGAAGTGCATCTCCCTCCGTCCTGGGAGCAATACATTAATGACGAAAACAGCGTTGAGCTGATTCACACCGATTCATTGCCTCTGGTTATCTCGCTTAACGGTCACACGCTGAATGAATATCTTCAGGAAGCCCCGCGTTTTGCGCTGGAACGCGCCAGTTCGACGCAGGCTTCTATTCGTGGTGAAGAGACAGAGCAGATCGAACTGCTGAACATTCGCCAGGAGACGCATGAAGAGTACGCCCTGAGCCGCCCGGACGGCATTCGTGAAGCCCTGCTGATCGTCGCCGCCTTCCTGCTCTTTTTTTTCTGCCTGCTGACGCCGGATGTGTTTGTCCCCTGGCTGGCGGGCGGTGCGGTGCTGCTGCTGGCGGGCGGGCTTTGGGGGCTCTTTGCTCCGCCGGCCAAAACCTCGTTGCGCGAGATCCACTGCCTGCGCGGGACGCCAAAGCGCTGGGGTCTGTTCGGTGAAAACGATCAGGAACACCTCAACAATATCTCGCTCGGGATTATTGACCTGATTTACCCGCGCCACTGGCAACCGTGGATCGCGCAGGATCTAGGCCAGAAAACCGATATTGATATCTACCTTGACCGCCACGTCGTGCGTCAGGGACGCTTCTTATCCCTGCATGATGAAGTGAAAAATTTCCCGCTTCAGCACTGGCTTCGCAGCACGGTCATTGCCGGGGGCGCGGCGCTGGTCTTAGTCATGCTGCTGCTTTTCGTGCCGCTGGATATGCCCATCAAATTCACCCTGTCGTGGATCAAAGGGGCGCAAACCATTGAAGCGACCAGCGTCAACAAGCTGGATGAAGCCGGTGTGCGCGTGGGGGACACGCTGCGCCTGAAGGGAACCGGGATGTGTAATATTCACACCCCAGGGGCATGGAACACGCGCCAGAACTCGCCGTTCATGCCTTTCGATTGCTCGCAAATTATCTGGAACGACGCACCGCCGCTGCCGCTGCCGGAATCCGAAGTGGTGAATAAAGCCACGGCGCTTACCCAGACGGTTAACCGCCAGCTGCACCCGAAACCGGACGATGATTCACGCGTTAGTCCCGCACTGCGTTCGGCCATTCAAAAATCAGGCATGGTTCTGCTGGATGATTTTGGTGACATCGTTCTGAAAACGCAGGATCTCTGTTCTTCGCAGGATGAGTGCATACGTCTTAAAAATGCCCTGGTCAACCTGGGGAACAGTAAAGACTGGGACTCGCTGGTAAAGCGCGCCGAAGCGGGACGACTGGATGGCGTCAACGTGCTGCTGCGTCCGGTGAGTGCTGAATCGCTGGATAACCTGGTCGCCACCTCCACATCACCGTTTATGATGCGCGAAACCACCCGGGCGGCTCAGGCGCTGAACAGCCCGGCACCGGGAGGCTTTGTGATTGCAAGCGATGAAGGCAGCGACCTGGTCGATCAGCCTTACCCACAGGTTGCGCTTTATGACTACCCGGCGCAGGAGCAGTGGAGCCAGTTCCAGCGCCTGGCGCAGATGCTAATGCAAACGCCGTTCAGCGCAGAAGGGATTGTCACGAGTGTTTATACCGACGCCAACGGCACGCGCCATATCGGCCTGCACCGGATGCCGGATAGCGCAGGTTTATGGCGCTACATCGGCACCTCTCTGCTGATGACCGCGATGCTGATCGCCATTTTCTGGAACGGCTTTATGGCCCTGCGACGCTACCAGCGCTCGCGCACCCGGCTTGCAGAGATCCAGCAATATTATGAAAATTGCCTCAATCCTAAGCTGATCCCCTCCTCTGAGAGCCTGATCTGATAACGTCGTTGCGCGACAAGATGTGCTACCCTGTCGCGCACGATTCTTCTGGCTGGAGTTCCCCCCTATGCATCTTGATATCGACTGGCAGCAGGTCGACACCGTTCTGCTGGATATGGACGGCACGCTGCTCGATCTCGCCTTTGATAACTATTTCTGGCAAACGCTGGTGCCGGAAACCTATGGCGAGCAGCAGGGAATCTCCCCGGCAGAAGCGCAGGCATTCATTCGTTCGCAATATAGCGCCGTGCAACATACGCTAAACTGGTACTGTCTGGACTACTGGAGCGAGCGCCTCGGTCTGGATATTTGTGCCATGACCACCGCCCAGGGTCCACGCGCCGTGCTGCGCGAGGATACGGTTCCGTTCCTGGATGCGCTGAAAGCCAGCGGCAAACGCCGTATTTTGCTGACCAATGCGCATCCCCATAACCTGGCCGTGAAGCTGGAGCATACGGGTCTGGCATCACACCTTGATTTATTACTTTCCACCCACACATTTGGTTATCCGAAAGAGGATCAGCGGTTGTGGCATGCGGTGACGGAAGAGACGGGCTTGCAGCCGGAACGTACGCTGTTCATTGACGACAGCGAGCCCATTCTGGATTCCGCGGCAAGGTTTGGCATTCGCTATTGTCTGGGCGTCACCAATCCTGACTCTGGCCTGGCTGAAAAAAGCTATCTGCGCCACCCGGGACTGAACGACTACCGCCAGATGATCCCCTCACTGACCGTGAAGGAGAGGCCATGAAAGAAAAACCCTCTGACGGGGTAAGACTGGATAAATGGCTGTGGGCGGCGCGTTTTTATAAAACGCGCGCCCTTGCCCGCGAGATGATTGACGGCGGAAAGGTGCATTACAACGGCCAGCGCAGCAAACCAAGCAAGCTGGTTGAGCTGAATGCCACCTTAACGCTGCGTCAGGGCAACGATGAACGTACGGTAGTGATTAAAGCCATTACCGAACAACGACGGCCCGCCCCGGAAGCCGTCCTGCTTTATGAAGAGACGGCGGAAAGCATTGAAAAGCGCGAGAAGACCGCGCTGGCGCGCAAAATGAATGCGCTGACCATGCCCCACCCGGACCGGCGACCGGATAAAAAAGAGCGCCGCGATCTGATGAAATTTAAACACGGTGAGAGCGAGTAACCCTCACCCGCACGAGAGATGAAAATGGCCCAACACGACCAATTACACCGCTATCTGTTTGAACAATTCGCCGTGCGCGGCGAGCTGGTCACCGTATCCGAAACCTGGAAACAGATTCTGGAAAACCACAACTACCCGCTGCCGGTGAAGACCCTGTTGGGCGAACTGCTGGTTGCCACCAGCCTGCTGACCGCAACGCTGAAGTTTGCCGGCGATATCACCGTGCAGCTGCAGGGTGACGGCCCGATGACGCTGGCGGTGATCAACGGCAATAACCAGCAGCAGATGCGCGGCGTGGCGCGCGTTCAGGGCGACGTGCCTGAAAATGCTGACCTCAAAACGCTGGTAGGTAATGGCTACCTGGTGATCACCATCTCCCCGGAGGAAGGTGAACGCTATCAGGGCGTGGTCGGTCTGGAAGGCGATACCCTGGCAGCCTGCCTGGAAGATTACTTCATGCGTTCTGAACAGCTGCCGACGCGTCTCTTCATCCGCACCGGTGAAGTGGACGGTCAGCCTGCTGCTGGCGGCATGCTGCTGCAGGTTCTGCCTGCGCAGGACGCGCAGACCAATGATTTCGAGCACCTGGCAACACTGACCGAAACCATCAAGGCGGAAGAGCTGTTCAACCTGTCGGCGACCGACGTGCTGTGGCGTCTGTACCACGAAGAAGAAGTGACCGTCTACGACCCGCAGTCCGTGGAGTTTAAGTGCACCTGCTCCCGCGAGCGCTGCGCTGGCGCACTGAAAACCCTGCCGGATGAAGAGATCGACAGCATCATGGCGGAAGACGGCGAAATTGATATGCACTGTGACTACTGCGGTACGCACTATGTGTTCAATTCGATGGATATCGCTGAGATCCGCAACAACGCCTCCCCGGCGGATCCGCAGGTTCACTAAACCTCTTTCCCCTCACCCTCTTCCGTTTGGGAAGAGGGCTGGGTTGAGGGGTAAAAAACACCCCCCAAGCTGAATCGTTTTCCCAATGTAACTCTTACGTAATTTTCTTACGTGTATGCGATTACATTCACATTCTTTCCGATAAAATCACCAGCCTTTAACCTTTTCGGAACATTTTCCCCAACAAAAAAGCGATTCCTGCGATAATCCGCCTGCGCTGTGACTGGAGTCGCAGCGTTTTCCGTTAGTAAGGGTTTTGTCCAGATGCGTGAATCTATGAGCCCCGTCGCGGTAAACAACCTCAGAAAAACCCTACAATTTCAGGCAGTACATATTGGCTAAGGAGCAGTGATATGCGTGTTACTGGTTTAACCCCGCAAGATCTCAAGGCTTATGGTATTCACGACGTCCAGGAAGTCGTCTACAACCCCGACTACGATACGCTGTATCAGGAAGAGCTCAATCCAGCACTGGAAGGATACGAGCGCGGTGTGTTGACGAACCTTGGTGCTATCGCCGTCGATACCGGTATTTTTACCGGTCGTTCGCCGAAAGATAAGTATATCGTCCGAGACGAAACCACCCGCGATACGCTGTGGTGGGCTGACAAGGGCAAAGGGAAGAACGACAACAAACCGCTCTCTCCGGAAACCTGGCAGCACCTGAAAGGGCTCGTCACCCATCAACTTTCCGGCAAGCGTTTGTTTATTGTCGACGCTTTCTGCGGCGCTAATGCCGACACCCGTCTCTCCGTACGTTTTATCACCGAAGTGGCCTGGCAGGCGCATTTCGTGAAAAACATGTTTATTCGTCCAACCGACGAAGAGCTGCAGGACTTCACCCCTGATTTCATCGTGATGAACGGCGCGAAATGCACCAACCCACAGTGGAAAGAGCAGGGTCTGAACTCCGAAAACTTTGTTGCCTTCAACCTGACCGAGCGTATCCAGCTGATCGGCGGTACCTGGTACGGCGGCGAAATGAAGAAAGGGATGTTCTCGGTCATGAACTACCTGCTGCCGCTGCGGGGCATCGCCTCCATGCACTGCTCGGCTAACGTCGGTGAAAAAGGCGACGTGGCGGTCTTCTTCGGCCTGTCCGGCACCGGGAAAACCACCCTGTCTACCGATCCAAAACGTCGTCTGATTGGTGATGACGAACACGGCTGGGATGACGACGGCGTATTCAACTTTGAAGGCGGCTGCTACGCGAAGACCATTCGCCTGTCTGAAGAGGCCGAGCCGGATATCTTCCACGCGATCCGTCGCGATGCGCTGCTGGAAAACGTCACCGTGCGTGCCGACGGCTCCATCGACTTCGACGATGCGTCGAAAACGGAAAACACCCGCGTCTCTTACCCCATCTACCACATCGACAACATCGTGAAGCCGGTGTCAAAAGCGGGTCATGCCACGAAGGTTATTTTCCTGACGGCGGATGCGTTTGGCGTGCTGCCGCCGGTGTCTCGCCTGACGGCCAGCCAGACGCAGTACCACTTCCTCTCCGGTTTCACCGCCAAGCTGGCGGGTACCGAGCGCGGCGTGACGGAGCCAACCCCAACCTTCTCCGCCTGCTTCGGCGCAGCCTTCCTGTCGCTGCACCCGACGCAGTACGCTGAAGTGCTGGTGAAACGCATGCAGGCATCCGGCGCGCAGGCATACCTGGTGAACACCGGCTGGAACGGCACCGGCAAACGTATCTCCATCAAAGATACCCGCGCCATTATCGACGCTATTCTGGATGGTTCTCTGGACGACGCCGAAACCTTCACGCTGCCGATGTTTGACCTGGCGATCCCAACGTCGCTGCCGGGTGTGGATACGCATATCCTCGACCCGCGCAATACGTACGGTTCGCCTGAACAGTGGCGCGAGAAAGCGGAATCGCTGGCGAAGCTGTTTATCGAGAACTTCGAGAAGTATACCGATACCCCGGCGGGTGCTGCGCTGGTGAGCGCGGGTCCAAAACTGTAGTCCATGTCGGGTGGCGGCTTCGCCTTACCCGACCTGCAAAAAAGGGTGGCTCGTGCCACCCTTTTTTCAACTCTCTTTCACCTGCCCCCGCGTGACCGGAACCGGCAACCAGGCGCGAATGCTCAATCCACCCCGCTCGCTGGTACCAATCTCCAGCAACCCGTTATGGTTATCCACAATACGCTGCACAATCGCCAGGCCTAAGCCCGTACCGCTGGTGCTGCGCGCGCTGTCGCCGCGCACAAACGGCTGAAACAGATGCTTACGCTGCTCGGGCTTGATGCCCGGACCGTCGTCTTCCACCTGGAACCAGGCGCGGTTGAGTTCAGACCCGCTGCTAACTTTGATCCAGCCGTTACCGTAGCGCGCCGCGTTGACCACCATGTTCGCCACCGCGCGCTTAATGGAGAGCGGGTGCATACGAACCTGAATTTCACCGGCCTGAAGGTCAGTATCAATTTCACGCTCGTAGCCGCTTTCTGCCGCCACCACTTCACCCAGCACCGCGTTCAGGTCCGCCATTTCCATCGGCATCTCCTGGCCGGTGCGCAGGTAGTCGATGAACTGCTCGATGATGGCGTTGCACTCTTCGATGTCCTTGTTGATGGACTCGGCGAGATAACCGTCCTCTTCCCCCATCATCTCCGTCGCCAGACGAATACGCGTCAGGGGGGTGCGCAGGTCATGGCTCACGCCCGCCATCAGCAGCGTACGGTCATCCGCCAGCTGCTTCACGCCTGCCGCCATATGGTTAAACGCACGCGTCACCGAGCGGACTTCCGAGGCGCCATACTCACGCAGCGGAGGAGGAATAATGCCTTTACCGACCTGCAGCGCAGCGTGCTCCAGGTCGACCAGCGGTCGGTTTTGTATTCGGATAAACAGCCAGGCTCCGCCTATCGCCAGCAGCATAATCGCCAGGGTATAGCGGAACAGCGGCGAGAAATCGCCCTGATGGATTTCGGTCAGCGGGACGCGCACCCAGATGTTGGGTGACAGCCAGGTTTTCAGCCAGACAACGGGCGAGCTTTTGTTGACCTCGACGCGCACTTCCGTCGGGCCACCCAGCTGCTGCGCCATCTGCTGGCTGAGGAATTCATAGTGCTGCGCCCAGCGCAGACCCGCGTCTTCCGCCGCTTCATTCGAATAGAGCGAGATGCCCAGTTCACGGTAGATTTCACGACGAAACGCCGGGGGAACAACCAGCTGCGTGCCGTCCTCCAGCTGCAGCTTATCGGTCATCAGCATACGCACTTCGTAGGCCAGGACCTTATTAAACTGCTGGAGGCTCGGCAGGATCGCAAAGTTCAGCACCACCAGGTAGGTCGTCACCAGGCTGACGAACAGCAGGGTGACGATCAGTAACAGGGTGCGGGCAAACGAGCTTCGCGGCGAGAAGCGCATTCGCCTCATGCTTTAGAGCCGTCCGGGACGAACACGTAGCCCAGACCCCATACGGTCTGAATATAACGAGGATGCGCCGGATCTTCTTCCACCATGCGGCGCAGACGGGAGATCTGCACGTCGATAGAGCGTTCCATTGCGGAGTATTCGCGACCGCGCGCCAGGTTCATCAGCTTGTCGCGGGAGAGCGGTTCACGCGGGTGGCTGACCAGCGCTTTCAGCACCGCGAACTCGCCGCTGGTGAGCGGCATTGGCTCGTCTTCACGGAACATTTCGCGCGTGCCGAGGTTCAGCTTGAACTTGCCGAAGGCAATAACGGCTTCTTCCTGCGACGGTGCGCCCGGCAGCTCGTTCGCCTGACGGCGCAGCACGGCGCGAATGCGCGCCAGCAGTTCACGCGGGTTAAACGGTTTTGGAATGTAGTCGTCGGCGCCGATTTCGAGGCCCACGATACGGTCAACTTCTTCGCCCTTCGCCGTTACCATAATGATCGGCATCGGGTTGCTCTGGCTGCGCAGACGGCGGCAGATAGAGAGCCCGTCTTCGCCTGGCAGCATCAGGTCGAGAACCATCAGATGGAAAGATTCACGGGTCAACAGACGATCCATTTGCTCAGCGTTCGCGACGCTGCGAACCTGGAAGCCCTGCTCGGTCAGATAACGCTCCAGCAGCGCACGCAGGCGCATGTCGTCATCCACGACCAGAATTTTATAGTTTTCTTGCATTGTGTGTACTCCCAAAGGTTCGGATAGTCTTTGTAACAGCGTATTCTAAAAAAGTGCACGTATTCGACCAGTTAATTCTGGTATAAATTCTAGTCGAAATTGTTACAAAGCATATTTAACAGCAGCTTATCTTTTCATTTCACCACATAAATTATTATTAATCCTGTCTGTTACACTGTGTGGTACGTATTGTGCGCAAAACAGAGAACCGGCAGCAAAGGCAGCACCATGAAAACGCCCCTGATCACCCGCGAAGGGTACGAGAAGCTCAAAAAAGAGATGGATTTCCTCTGGCGCGAAGAGCGTCCTGAGGTGACCAAAAAGGTGACCTGGGCCGCGAGCCTGGGCGATCGCAGCGAAAACGCTGACTACCAGTACAACAAGAAGCGGCTGCGCGAAATTGACCGCCGTGTACGCTATCTGACGAAGTGCCTTGAGAACCTGAAAATCGTCGATTACTCCCCGCAGCAGGAGGGCAAAGTCTTCTTCGGCGCGTGGGTGGAGATTGAAAACGACGACGGTGACACCCTGCGTTTTCGCATCGTCGGCTACGATGAAATTTTTGGTCGTAAGGATTACATCTCCATCGACTCCCCGATGGCCCGCGCGCTGCTGAAAAAGGAAGTGGGCGATCTGGCCGTCGTGCAAACCCCAGCCGGTGAAGCCAGCTGGTACGTTAATGAGATCGTCTACGTAAAATAGTCCGAGAGCGCCCTCCCCGGCTGGCATTTTGCCGTGTCAGCCCGTATAACTATCCCCTGATTTTTTCGACTCAACAGATGATAAAGCCATGATGAAAGATTCGCTCTGCCGCATTATTGCGGGTGAACTTCAGGCCAGAGCCGAACAGGTAGAAGCTGCCGTTCGCCTGCTTGATGAAGGGAACACCGTGCCGTTTATTGCACGCTATCGTAAGGAAGTCACCGGCGGTCTGGATGACACGCAGCTGCGTAACCTGGAAACCCGTCTCGGTTATCTGCGCGAACTGGAAGAACGTCGTCAGGCGATCCTCAAATCCATCGGCGAACAGGGCAAGCTGACCAGCGAACTGGAAAGCGCCATCAATGGCACCCTGAGCAAAACCGAACTCGAAGACCTCTATCTGCCGTACAAGCCGAAGCGCCGCACGCGCGGACAGATTGCAATTGAAGCGGGTCTTGAGCCGCTGGCCGACCTGTTGTGGAACGAGCCGTCCCACGATCCGGATACCGAAGCGGCGAAATTCATCGACGCCGACAAAGGCGTAGCGGACACCAAGGCCGCCCTCGACGGCGCACGCTACATTCTGATGGAGCGCTTCGCTGAAGATGCCGCCCTCCTCGCTAAAGTGCGTGATTATCTGTGGAAGAACGCCCACATCGTCTCTACCGTCGTCGCGGGTAAAGAGGAAGAAGGCGCGAAATTCCGCGACTACTTCGATCACCACGAACCGATTTCCACCACCCCTTCCCACCGCGCGCTGGCAATGTTCCGCGGCCGTAACGAAGGCGTGCTGCAGCTCTCCCTGAACGCCGACCCGCAGTTTGACGAGCCGCCGAAAGAGAGCCACTGCGAGCAGATCATCATCGACCATCTTGGCCTGCGCCTGAACAACGCCCCGGCTGACAGCTGGCGCAAAGGCGTGGTGAGCTGGACCTGGCGCATCAAGGTGCTGATGCACCTCGAAACCGAGCTGATGGGCACCGTGCGCGAACGCGCCGAAGATGAAGCCATCAACGTCTTCGCCCGCAACCTGCACGACCTGCTGATGGCCGCCCCTGCTGGCCTGCGCGCGACCATGGGTCTCGATCCGGGTCTGCGTACCGGTGTAAAAGTCGCTGTCGTTGACGGCACCGGCAAGCTGGTCGCCACCGACACCATCTATCCGCACACCGGCCAGGCAGCGAAAGCGGCCGTCGTGGTGGCGGCGCTGTGCGAAAAATACAACGTCGAACTTGTCGCCATCGGCAACGGTACGGCGTCCCGCGAAACCGAACGTTTCTATCTCGACGTGCAGAAGCAGTTCCCGAAAGTGACGGCGCAGAAAGTGATCGTCAGCGAGGCCGGGGCGTCCGTCTATTCTGCGTCCGAGCTGGCGGCCCAGGAGTTCCCGGACCTGGACGTTTCCCTGCGCGGTGCGGTCTCGATCGCTCGCCGCCTGCAGGATCCGCTGGCGGAACTGGTGAAGATCGATCCGAAATCGATCGGCGTGGGCCAGTATCAGCATGACGTGAGCCAGACTCAGCTGGCGCGCAAGCTGGACGCGGTGGTGGAAGACTGCGTAAACGCCGTTGGCGTTGACCTGAACACCGCCTCCGTCCCTCTGCTGACCCGCGTAGCGGGCTTAACCCGCATGATGGCGCAAAACATCGTCGCCTGGCGCGATGAGAACGGCCAGTTCCAGAACCGTCAGCAGCTGCTGAAGGTAAGCCGTCTGGGGCCAAAAGCGTTTGAGCAGTGCGCGGGCTTCCTGCGCATCAACCACGGCGATAACCCGCTCGATGCCTCCACCGTTCACCCGGAAGCGTACCCGGTGGTGGAACGCATCCTGGCCGCCACCCAGCAGGCGCTGAAGGATCTCATGGGCGACAGCAGCGCCCTGCGCAACCTGAAAGCCGTTGATTTCACTGACGACAAATTTGGTGTGCCAACCGTTACCGACATTATTAAAGAGCTGGAAAAACCGGGCCGCGATCCGCGTCCTGAGTTCAAAACGGCGACCTTTGCTGACGGTATCGAGACCATGAACGACCTGCTGCCAGGGATGGTGCTGGAAGGTGCGGTGACCAACGTCACCAACTTTGGCGCGTTTGTGGATATCGGCGTGCATCAGGATGGCCTGGTCCATATCTCATCCCTTGCCGACAAGTTCGTTGAAGACCCGCACACCGTGGTCAAAGCGGGCGACATCGTGAAGGTCAAAGTGCTGGAAGTGGATCTGCAGCGCAAGCGTATCGCCCTGACCATGCGTCTGGACGAGCAGCCGGGTGACACCAACGCGCGCCGCGGCGGCAACGGCGGGGGCCGCGAGCCGCAGCGTCCGGCCGCGAAAGCCGCGAAGCCGCGTGGACGTGACGCCCAGCCTGCAGGCAACAGCGCGATGATGGATGCGCTGGCGGCCGCGATGGGTAAAAAACGCTAAGGTTGTACATGCCCGGTGGCGCTACGCTTACCGGGCCTACGGTTTTGTAGGCCGGGCAAACGCAGTGCCGCCCGGCAAGCAGGCCGCAGGGAATTAAAATAAATAGCGTGTAGCCATATTTAAACCACGAATTATCACCACGTTAACAAATACCTCTCTTTTCGTTTTCCCGGCATTTCAGCAAATATTGAGCAAGGTCAAACAGGCCGTAAATTAATACCGTAAACAACATTCCGTCACAGTTTTAATATTGCTGATAAAAACTATTCTCATTATCATCGCATAGTAGATAATTTAACCTTTCGTGGAATCAGGCGTTATGCAATTCACTCCAGACAGTGCATGGAAGATTACCGGTTTTACCCGCGAAATTAGCCCGGCCTATCGGCAAAAGCTGCTGTCGCTTGGCATGCTGCCCGGCTCGTCATTCCAGGTCGTACGCGTGGCGCCGTTAGGCGATCCGGTTCATATCGAAACCCGACGCGTGAATCTGGTCCTGCGTAAAAAAGACCTCGCGTTAATAGAAGTCGAAGCCTTATCCCGATAACAAGCCAGCGGTTTCAGTGAGTCCAGAAAAATGAAAAAGTTAACTATTGGCTTAATTGGCAATCCTAATTCCGGCAAGACTACGCTTTTTAACCAGCTGACCGGGGCTCGCCAGCGCGTGGGCAACTGGGCGGGCGTAACGGTTGAACGTAAAGAGGGCCAGTTCACGACGACAGACAACCAGGTGACGCTGGTTGACCTTCCCGGCACCTACTCCTTAACCACCATTTCGTCGCAAACTTCGCTCGATGAGCAAATCGCCTGTCACTACATTCTTGGCGGCGATGCGGATCTGCTGATCAACGTGGTCGATGCCTCGAACCTCGAGCGTAACCTCTATCTGACGCTGCAGCTGCTGGAGCTGGGTATCCCCTGCATCGTGGCGCTCAACATGCTCGACATCGCAGAGAAACAAAAGCTACGCATCGACGTTGATGCCCTCTCCGCGCGCCTCGGGTGCCCGGTCGTTCCGCTGGTCTCGACGCGCGCGCGCGGTATTGATGCGCTGAAGCTGGCCATTGACCGTCACGCGGGAAATCGCGACGTTGAGCTGGTGCATTACGCCCAGCCTCTCCTGCGCGAAGCCAACGTGCTGGCGCAGGAGATGGACAAAGCCATGCCTGCGAAACAGCGCCTGTGGCTTGGCCTGCAGATGCTGGAAGGGGATATTTACAGCCGCGCTTATGCCGGTCATGCGGCCGATAAGCTGGACGTGACGGTGGCCCGTCTTAGCGACGAGCTGGACGACCCGGCGCTGCACATCGCCGATGCCCGTTACCAGGCTATCGCCTCGATCTGCGACGTGGTCAGTAACGCGCTGACGGCAGAACCCAGCCGCTTTACGGCGGCGGTGGATAAGATTGTGCTCAACCGCTTCCTCGGTTTGCCGATCTTCCTGCTGGTGATGTACGTGATGTTCCTGCTCGCCATTAACATCGGTGGCGCGCTGCAGCCGATTTTTGACGCCGGTTCCGTCGCGGTCTTCGTGCACGGCATTCAGTGGGTGGGCTATACCCTGCATTTCCCGGAATGGCTCACCATCTTCCTCGCGCAGGGGATCGGCGGCGGTATCAATACCGTTCTGCCGCTGGTGCCGCAGATCGGCATGATGTACCTGTTCCTCTCGTTCCTGGAAGATTCCGGCTACATGGCGCGCGCGGCGTTCGTGATGGATCGTCTGATGCAGGCGCTGGGCCTGCCGGGCAAATCCTTCGTCCCGCTGATCGTCGGCTTCGGCTGTAACGTGCCGTCGGTGATGGGCGCGCGCACGCTGGATGCCCCGCGCGAGCGTCTGATGACCATCATGATGGCGCCGTTTATGTCCTGCGGTGCCCGACTGGCGATCTTTGCGGTCTTTGCGGCAGCCTTCTTTGGCCAGCAGGGCGCGCTGGCGGTCTTCTCGCTGTATGTCCTGGGCATCGTGATGGCGATCCTGACCGGCTTAATGCTGAAACACACCATCATGCGCGGTGAAGCGTCACCGTTCGTGATGGAGCTGCCGGTTTACCACGTCCCCCATCTGAAAAGCCTGGCGATCCAGACCTGGCAGCGCCTGAAAGGCTTCGTCCTGCGCGCCGGTAAGGTGATTGTCATCGTCAGCGTTTTCCTGAGCGCGCTGAACAGCTTTACCCTGAGTGGACAGGCAGCGGATAACATTAACGACTCTGCCCTCGCCTCCGTCAGCCGCGTCATCACGCCGGTCTTCAAACCAATTGGCGTGCATGAGGATAACTGGCAGGCAACCGTCGGGCTGTTTACCGGCGCGATGGCAAAAGAGGTGGTTGTCGGTACCCTGAACACGCTCTACACCGCCGAGAACATTCAGGAGCAGGAATTTAACCCGGCGGAGTTTCACCTCGGTGACGAACTGCTGGGTGCCGTAGAGGAAACCTGGCAAAGCCTGAAGGACACCTTCAGCCTGAGCGTGCTGGCGAACCCGATTGAGGCGAGCAAAGGCGACGGCGAGATGGCGACCGGTGCCATGGGCGTGATGGGCGAGAAGTTTGGCAGCGCGTCCGCGGCCTACAGCTACCTCATCTTCGTTCTGCTCTATATTCCATGCATCTCCGTGATGGGGGCGATTGCCCGCGAGTCCAGCCGCGGCTGGATGGGCTTCTCCATCCTGTGGGGATTAAACATCGCGTATTCGCTGGCGACGCTGTTTTATCAAACCGTTAATTTCAGCCAGCACCCGCGCTACAGCCTGGTCTGCATTCTCGCGGTTGTGCTGTTTAACGTGATCGTTCTCGGCCTGCTGCGGCGGGCACGCAGCCGCGTCGACATCGACCTGCTGGCAAACCGTAAAACCGCGGCGACCTGCTGCAACAGCCCGGCAGGCGACTGTCACTAAGGAGCACACCCCATGGCATCGTTGATTCAGGTTCGTGACCTGCTGGCACTGCAGGGGCGAATGGAGGCGAAACAGCTGAGCCTCAGCCTGCATACGCCGCAGCCGATGATCGACGCCATGCTGGAAAGACTGGAAGCCATGGGGAAAGCGGTGCGCATTCAGGAAGAGCCGGACGGTTGTCTGTCCGGCAGCTGTAAACATTGCCCGGAAGGAAAAGCCTGCCTCAGGGAGTGGTGGGCACTGCGCGAATAAAGGCGGACAGCGCCGAACAAAACTCGCCAGGATGTGAAATAAATGGCGCGTGTGCCGCTTTAGCGACCACCATTGATTGGCTTTCCGGCCACAGGTTATCCAGCAGTGGAACCACCTTACGCGGAACCAGCCCGTCCAGATAGCCATACATACGCAGGTGCGGAAGCGCCAGCGACGCCAGCGGTTCACGCAGATCGATCGTCTTGAGTATCTCAAGCCCCCCGTTAAGCACCTCAACGTCAGGCATCGGCAGCGACAGCACGGTCTGCTTCAGCGTGCGCGCATCCTGACGCGCGGTTTCTGTACCCATCGTCTGCAGCGCGAGAAAACGCTCCACCGTCCGCTGGAAATCGTCGCTTAGCTGCTGCTGGAATCCTGCCAGCACTTCAGGCTTGATCCCCGGCCACGCGTCCTGCGCGCTAAAGCAGGGTGACGAGGCAACGGTGACCAGCGCGCTCACGCGCCCGGGGTTATCCAGCGCAATCTTGCTTGCCACCAGCCCGCCCAGGCTCCAGCCCAGCCAGACAGCGTTTTGCGGCGCGGCGTCCAGAACCTGCTGCGCCATCTCATCAAGCGACATCGCGCCAAAGCCGCGGCTGCGGCCATAACCCGGCAAATCCACCAGATGCAGCGTAAATTGCGAGGCAAGTTCCTCGCTTACGCAACGCCACACTTCAGCATTCAGTCCCCATCCGTGCAGCAGCACAAGATGGCAATTTCCCGTTCCGACGGTCTGCCACCACAGCGTCTTCATCAGTTACTGTTCTCTTTTTCACATGGAGGTTGCACATGCTAACAGTACCTGGGTTGTGCTGGCTATGCCGAATGCCGCTGGCACTCAGCAGGTGGGGCATCTGCTCCGTCTGTACGCGATCGCTGCAATGGCGTATCGGGATCTGTCCACAATGTGGTTTACCGGCCACAAATCCCTCTTTGCCCTGTGGCCGGTGCCTGAAAAAATCCCCGCCGTGGAGCGCGCTGGTGGCGGTGGATGATTATGTTCCGCCGCTGAGCAGGCTGATTCACGCGCTGAAGTTTTCCGGTCAAAGTTCCCTGGCACAGCCCCTTGCGCGACTGCTACTGCTGGCGGTTTTGCAGGCGCGGCGCCACCGCGCATTGCCGAAAATCGACAGGGTGGTGAATGTTCCCCTCTACCGACGCCGCCACTGGCGACGCGGTTACAATCAGAGCGACCTGATCTGCCGTCCCCTCGCCCGGTGGCTTGGCTGTCAGTATGATGCCCGCGCGCTGACGCGTGTTCATGCCACCGCCATCCAGCATCAGCTCAGCGCCCGGCTTCGCAAAAGAAACCTCAAAAATGCCTTTCGCCTTGAATTGCAGGTCGACGGTCTCCATATCGCGATTGTGGATGATGTCGTCACCACAGGCAGTACCGTTGCTGAACTTTCCCGACTGCTTTTGCAAAGCGGCGCCGCGTCGGTTCAGGTATGGTGTCTGTGCCGTACCTTGTAGCCCTTCTTCAATGGGCGTATGATTATACCCAGGTAATTTAGTCAACTATTAGGCCAAAGCTATGATCCGTATTTCCGATTCTGCACAAGCGCACTTTGCCAAACTGCTGGCAAATCAGGAAGAAGGGACGCAGATCCGTGTGTTTGTGATCAATCCAGGCACGCCGAATGCAGAATGTGGTGTTTCTTATTGTCCTCCGGACGCCGTGGAAGCCACCGACACTGCCCTTAAATTTGAACAGCTCACCGCCTATGTTGATGAGCTGAGCGCACCGTATCTTGAAGATGCGGAGATCGACTTCGTCACCGATCAGCTGGGTTCTCAGCTGACCCTGAAAGCGCCGAACGCGAAAATGCGTAAAGTGTCTGACGATGCCCCGCTGATGGAGCGCGTTGAGTATCTGCTGCAATCCCAGATTAACCCGCAGCTGGCTGGCCATGGCGGTCGTGTTTCCCTGATGGAAATCACCGACGAAGGTTTTGCCATTCTGCAGTTTGGCGGCGGCTGTAACGGCTGTTCAATGGTCGATGTCACCCTGAAAGAAGGGATCGAGAAGCAGCTGCTGAACGAGTTCCCGGAACTGAAAGGCGTGCGTGACCTGACCGAACACCAGCGCGGCGAGCACTCTTACTACTGATTCATTGCCCGTCTGTATTGCCCGGTGGCGCTGCGCTTACCGGGCCTACAAAACCCTGCTCCCCCTCTTCGCTCCCCTCTATATGTTGACCTGCGTCTCATAATTCACATTTTGCCTTCCAGGGTGATTCTCAATCACGCCATGTTACCCGTATCATTCTCATGGGCACTAAGCACACTCATAACAGCCGACTAAACTTAATCGTTTAAAAGGCATCAGTATTAGTGCCGTTACTTCTCTGTTCCCAGTTGGGACAACCGGAATTTGTCGTTGAAACAATGACGTTACCCATAACAATTCAAAGGCCAGGTAAATCATGCCATTAGTCATCGTTGCTATCGGTGTTGTGTTATTACTGCTCTTGATGATCCGCTTCAAAATGAACGGATTTATCGCTCTGGTTCTGGTGGCACTTGCAGTCGGTCTGATGCAGGGGATGCCGCTGGTAAAAGTTATCAGCTCGATTAAAGCCGGTGTCGGCGGCACGCTCGGCAGCCTGGCGCTGATCATGGGCTTCGGCGCCATGCTCGGTAAAATGCTGGCGGACTGCGGTGGCGCGCAGCGTATTGCCACCACGCTTATCGACAAATTTGGTAAGAAGAACATTCAGTGGGCAGTGGTGTTAACCGGCTTTACCGTTGGTTTCGCGCTGTTCTATGAAGTAGGCTTCGTGCTGATGCTGCCGCTGGTGTTCACCATTGCGGCTGCCGCGAGCATCCCGCTGCTGTATGTCGGTGTGCCAATGGCCGCGGCGCTGTCCGTGACCCACGGCTTCCTGCCGCCGCACCCGGGCCCAACCGCTATCGCGACCATCTTCCACGCCGACATGGGTAAAACCCTGCTGTTCGGTACTATTCTGGCGATCCCAACGGTGATTCTGGCAGGCCCGGTTTATGCCCGCTTCCTGAAAGGCATTGATAAGCCGATTCCGGAAGGTCTGTACAGCGCCAAAACCTTCACCGAAGAAGAGATGCCTGGCTTTGGCGTCAGCGTCTGGACCTCTCTGGTACCGGTGATCCTGATGGCGATGCGCGCCGTGGCAGAGATGGTTCTGCCGAAAGGTCATGCGTTCCTGTCCGTTGCAGAATTCCTGGGTGACCCGGTGATGGCAACGCTGATTGCCGTGCTGATCGCGATGTTCACTTTCGGTCTGAACCGCGGCCGCTCCATGGATCAGATCAACGACACGCTGACCTCTTCCATCAAAATCATTGCCATGATGCTGCTGATCATCGGCGGTGGCGGTGCGTTCAAACAGGTTCTGGTCGACAGCGGCGTGGACAAATACATCGCTGCCATGATGCATGAAACCAACGTGTCGCCGCTTCTGATGGCCTGGTCTATTGCCGCGGTTCTGCGTATTGCGCTGGGTTCTGCGACCGTTGCAGCGATCACCGCAGGCGGCATCGTTGCGCCGCTGATTGCCACCACGGGCGTGAGCCCTGAGCTGATGGTTATCGCCGTCGGTTCCGGTAGCGTGATTTTCTCTCACGTAAACGATCCGGGCTTCTGGCTGTTCAAGGAGTACTTCAACCTGACGATCGGTGAAACCATCAAGTCCTGGTCCGCGCTGGAAACCATTATTTCGGTGTGCGGTCTGGTCGGGGTGCTGCTGCTGAATATGGTGGTCTGATGCCCTAAGTCGGGTGGCGGCTACGCCTTACCCGACCTACATGAGCACCACCTGATAATAAAAAACCCGCCACTGGCGGGTTTTTTATTACTTCTTACCAGCAGCTTTTCGCCGCTTATCCAAATCCTTAATCAGCCTGTTCACCCCATCATCGGCAAACATCGCCTCAAGCGTGGTGGACAGCTTGCGACGCCAGTTCTTGTACTGATAGCTGGTACCCGGAATGTTCACCGGCTCCGTCATATCAATCCAGTCTTCCGGCTGCAGGCCCAGCAGGGCACTGTTGCTGTCGGCAATATAGCGCTGCAAACCGCGGTTGAGTGTCGCAGTCATCGCCATCAGCGACGCTTTATGCCCGGCGCGCTTCGGCAGACAGCCATGCTTATGCAGCGCATCCAGCAGCCCCTGTTTAGAGAGCTCGCGATCCTGATACAGGCCGCGTAACACCTCTTCGTCAGGATACAGGCCCAGCGTTTTGCCAAGGGTCAGATCGCCGCTTTCCCAATAGCCACGAAGCGTAGGAAGGTCATGCGTCGTCGCGACTGCCATTGACTGTTCAGGGTACGCTTGCGGCGCGCGGAAGGTTTTCTCATGGTCGTTTTCAAAATAGAGCACTTTATAGGAGTAGACGCCGCTGTCGCGGAGCTTGCTGACAATCTCCACCGGCACGGTACCGAGATCTTCACCGATCACCATGCACTGGTGACGCTTGCTTTCCAGGGCCAGGATCGACAGCAGATCGTCAACCGGATACTGCACGTATGCCCCGTGATCCGCCGTTTCACCGTACGGGATCCACCACAGGCGCAGCACGGACATCACGTGGTCGATACGCAACGCCCCGCAGTTCTGCATGTTGGCGCGCAGCAGGTCGATAAACGGCTCGTAGGCGCGCGCCGCCATCACGTGCGGATCCATCGGCGGCAAGCCCCAGTTCTGGCCGAGCGGGCCAAGGATATCCGGCGGCGCGCCGACGGAGGCTTTCAGACAGTAAAGCTCGCGGTCACACCAGGTTTCCGCGCCGCCTTCCGCCACGCCGACGGCCAGGTCACGATACAGGCCAATCGGCATCTTGTAGCCCTGGCTCACCTGCCAGCAGGCGGCAAACTGGCTGTACGCCAGCCACTGCAGCCACAGGTAGAAGTCCACTTCATCAGCATATTTTTTACAGAACGCTTTCACTTCCGGCGTGTCGACGGATTGATACGCTTCAGGCCAGACCGGCCAGCCCCAGCGCATTTCGTCCTCTTTCACCTGATACGCGTGCAGCGCATCGAACGCCGCCTGCCAGTACAGGCTCTCGCCCTCCTGCGTCACGAACTGGCGGAACGCCGCCATCTGCTCGTCATCGCGCTGCGAAAAGCCTTTCCACGCCAGACGCAGCGCGGCCATTTTCAGCGCCGTGACGGTGGAGTAATCCACCCAGTCGGCTTCGCGCGCCTGCTTCAGCGCCTGCTGCGTGGTACTGAGTTTCCACCAGGCCTGCGCCTCTTTGCTGTTTTTGAAGTCATCTAAGGCGTTAACGTCGATATAAATCACGTTCAGCCAGCGACGGGAGGACGGGCTGTACGGGCTGGCGCTCTCCGGGTTGGCCGGATAGAGGGCGTGGATCGGGTTGAGGCCGATAAACGCGCCGCCGCGCTCGCCCACGGATGCCAGCATGTTCTTCAGATCGCCAAAATCACCGATCCCCCAGTTGCTGTCGGAGCGCAGCGTGTAGAGCTGCACGCAGGCGCCCCACAGCTTTTTCCCTTCGAGCAGCGCCTGCGGCTCGTAGCAGCGTTTTGGCGCGACGATCACCCGGCAGTGGAAACGCCGATCGTCCTGGGTGAGCGTCAGGGTGTGGTAGCCCTCCGGCAGCTTCGCCGGAAGGTTAAGGGTTTTGCCGCCGGTGGCGTGGCCTTTGTGCTGATGCCCCTCTTCGGTCGTGAGCAGCCAGCTAAACTCGCCGCGCCCTTCCACCGCGAGCGGCATCTTTTTACCTGCGGTGAATACCTTCACGTTCGGCACCGGCGCAGCCGACGCTTTCGCGTCGGTTTTGTGCATGGCATCCAGCAAACGTCTTTTGGTGTCGGCGCCAATAGACTGTGGTTTGCCGTGAGCATTAATGTAACTGAGGCTAATTCCCGCCGCCTGCGCGGCACTGTCCAGACGTTTACTCTCCATCGCGCTTCCTTAGCGTTTTGCCTGCCAGATACGGGCCTGATAATCACGGATTGAGCGGTCAGAGCTGAACATGCCGCAGCGGGCGGTGTTCAGGATGCACGCGCGGGTCCACGCTTCCTGGTCGCGATACAGCACGTCGACCTGTTTTTGCGCTTCAACGTAGGCCGTGAAGTCCGCCATGACCAGATACGGGTCACCGCCGTGTTTGTCCATGCTGTGCAGCATCTGGTCAAACGCGTGCTTGTCGCCGTCGCTGTATTTGCCGCTCTCCAGCTCCTTCAGCACCGCGTCCAGCACTTTGTCTTTCTTACGCCATTTCACCGGGTCGTAGCCTTTGGCCTTGATGGCTTTCACCTCTTCCACGGTATGACCGAAGATAAAGATATTCTCTTCGCCCACCTTCTCGGCGATTTCGACGTTCGCCCCGTCCAGCGTGCCGACGGTCAGCGCGCCGTTCAGCGCCAGCTTCATGTTGCCGGTACCGGAGGCTTCTTTTCCTGCGGTTGAGATCTGCTCGGAGATATCCGCCGCCGGGATCAGCATTTCAGCCGCCGAGACGCAGTAATCCGGCAGGAATACCACCTTCAGCTTGTCGCCCACGTTCGGATCGCTGTTGATCGCCTCCGCCACTTTATTGATGGCGAGGATAATGTTTTTCGCCAGGTAGTAGCCCGGCGCCGCCTTCGCGCCGAACAGGAACACGCGCGGCACGCGGTCAGCCTGCGGGTTCTCGCGGATCTCTTTGTACAGCGCCAGAATGTGCAGCAGGTTCAGGTGCTGACGTTTGTACTCGTGCAGGCGTTTGATCTGGATATCGAAAATCGCATTCGGGTTGATCTCAATCCCGGTGCGCGCTTTCACGAACGCCGCCAGGCGAACTTTGTTCTCCAGCTTAATCGCGCGGTACTGTTCGCGGAATTTCGCGTCGTCAGCGTATTTTTCCAGGTTGATGAGCTGGTCCAGATCGTTCGCCCACTCTTTCTTGAGGGTCTTGTCCAGCAGGCCAGCCAGCAGCGGGTTGCACTGCTTGATCCAGCGACGCGGCGTAATGCCGTTGGTCACGTTGTGGAATTTGGTCGGCCACAGCTGGTGGTATTCCGGGAACAGATCTTTGACCACCAGATCCGAGTGCAGCGCCGCCACGCCGTTCACCGCAAAGCCGCTCACTACGCACATGTTCGCCATGCGTACCTGCTTATCGTGAACCACCGCCAGCTTCGCCCAGACCGCTTTGTTGCCCGGCCAGGTTTTATCCACCAGGGTTTTAAACTGGTCGTTAATCTTGTTGATGATCTGCATGTGGCGCGGCAGCAGCGCTTTCACCAGCTTCTCATCCCAGCACTCGAGCGCTTCCGGCATCAGGGTGTGGTTGGTGTAGGCAAAGGTACGGCTGGTGATGGCCCAGGCGTCGTCCCAGCTCAGCTGATGCTCGTCAATCAGCACGCGCAGCAGTTCCGGGATGGCAATGGTCGGGTGCGTGTCGTTGAGCTGAATGACTTCGAAGTCCGGCAGCTGCGCCAGCTTGCGGCCCGCCAGGTGATGGCGACGCAGAATGTCCGCCACGGAGCAGGCGCACTGGAAGTACTGCTGCATCAGGCGCAGCTTTTTACCGGCCAGGTGGTTGTCGTTCGGGTAGAGAACTTTGGTCAGCTTCTCGGCGTCGATGCCCTGCTGCTCGGCACGCAGGAAATCGCCGTCGTTAAATTTGGTCAGGTTAAACGGATGGGCGTGCTTCGCCTGCCACAGACGCAGCGGCTGCGCCACGCCGTTACGGTAGCCAAGCACCGGCAGATCCCAGGCTTCGCCGGTAATGGTGAACGCAGGCTCCCAGAGACCTTGTTTCGTCACTTTCCCGCCAATGCCAACCTGCACGTCCAGCTGCGCGTTATGGCGGAACCACGGGTAGGTATTGCGATGCCAGTCGTCCGGCGCTTCCATCTGATGGCCGTCAGCGAAGGACTGACGGAACAGGCCGTACTGGTAGTTCAGACCGTAACCAATCGCCGACTGGCCGACGGTCGCCATGGAGTCCAGGAAACAGGCCGCCAGACGCCCCAGGCCACCGTTGCCCAGCGCCGGGTCAATCTCTTCTTCCAGCAGATCGGTCAGGTTAATGTCGTGTTCTTTAAGAACGTCACCAACCTCCTGATACCAGCCGAGGTTCAACAGGTTGTTGCCCGTCAGACGGCCAATCAGGAACTCCATTGAAATGTAGTTTACATGGCGCTGCCCGTTTGCCGGTTTTGCCAGAGGTTGAGCATCCAGCTGCTCTGCGAGCGCACCGCTCACTGCCTGCCACCACTGGTGAGGCGTCATCTCGTTAGCAGCATGAAGGCCAAAACGCTGCCACTGACGCGTCAGGGCAGCCTGGAATTGAGCTTTGTTGAAGGTAGGCTGTGACATAGGGGATCGGCATCCTTTAGAAAGAAAACACAAGTTGGCGCTAGTGTGCCTGGCTCATTTCACCTCTTCCTCCTCCCGTAGGGGATTAGACAGGGAGGAGTAGCGGGGATGAGCAGAAAAGTGTGATCAAGGCCACTCTCAGAGCATAGTTCGAGTGTGCCCGGAAGATAAAAAAGTAACCGAGGAGAATGTCAAAGAAATGAAATGCAGTTTCGGATGAAATTAAACCCAGCCGAAATAATTACTTACCCGGAATAATATTTTTGCAACAGGATGTCATGACCAGGAAAGGTATTATTCTCACTGAACTTTACCCACACTTTATTAAATTTGACGTCACTATCCCTGCCTGAAACCAGTTTCAGCGCAGCCGCAGCACAACCATACAAGCCAGCATTGACGCGGCATTAAAGCCCTTTCCAGAAAGTTCCATCATCTGCCTGAATGTTTTGTGACAGAGTGCAAATTCAGAGCCACCAAATCCAGACATAACTTGCAATAGTTCTCTTTCTGACCGACCTTATATCGTATTAATTACGAAGCGCAAAAAAATAAAATCTCTCGTTCCCCACAGTGAAGTGAAACCTATGTTGATTCCGTCTAAATTAAGTCGCCCGGTTCGTCTTGACCATACAGTGGTCCGCGAGCGTCTGTTGGCTAAACTTTCCGGCGCGCATAATTTCCGACTGGCGCTGGTTACGAGCCCTGCAGGTTATGGAAAAACAACGCTCATCTCGCAATGGGCCGCAGGTAAGAGCGATCTTGGCTGGTACTCCCTTGATGAGGGCGATAACCAGCAAGAACGTTTTGCCAGCTATCTGATTGCCGCCATACAGCAAGCCACCCATGGACACTGCGTCGCCAGTGAGGTGATGGTGCAAAAGCGCCAGTACGCCAGCCTGTCCTCCCTTTTCTCTCAGCTGTTTATCGAACTGGCTGAATGGCATCGCCCGCTTTACGTGGTGATTGATGATTACCATCTCATCACTAACCCGGTGATTCATGAATCGATGCGTTTCTTCCTGCGCCATCAGCCGGAAAACCTGACGTTAGTGGTGCTGTCACGCAACCTGCCGCAGTTGGGTATTGCCAACCTGCGCGTGCGCGATCAGCTTCTGGAAGTGGGTAGCCAACAGCTTGCTTTTACCCACCAGGAAGCGAAACAGTTCTTCGACTGCCGCCTGAACTCACCGATTGAGGCCGCCGAAAGCAGCCGTCTGTGTGATGACGTCGCAGGCTGGGCAACGGCGCTGCAGCTGATTGCCCTCTCTGCCCGGCAAAACAACAGCCCGGCGCATCAGTCAGCGCGCCGACTGGCCGGCATCAACGCCAGCCACCTCTCTGATTACCTGGTGGATGAGGTGCTGGACAGCGTCGATCCCTCGACGCGTAATTTCCTGCTGAAAAGCTCGCTGCTGCGCTCCATGAACGATGCGCTGATCGTGCGGGTGACGGGCTGTGAAAACGGTCAGCTTCAGCTCGAAGAGATTGAACGTCAGGGCCTTTTCCTGACGCGCATGGACGATCCCGGCGAGTGGTTTAGCTATCATCCGCTGTTTGGTAGCTTCCTGCGCCAGCGCTGTCAGTGGGAGCTGGCGGTTGAACTGCCGGAGATCCACCGCGCCGCTGCCGAAAGCTGGATGGCACAGGGCTTCCCGAGCGAGGCCATCCACCACGCGCTGGCCGCCGGTGACGCCAGCATGCTGCGCGATATCCTCCTCAATCACGCGTGGGGCCTGTTTAACCACAGCGAGCTGACCCTGCTGGAAGAGTCCCTGAAAGCCCTGCCGTGGGAAAGCCTGCTGGAGAATCCGCGTCTGGTGCTGCTGCAGGCCTGGCTGATGCAGAGCCAGCATCGCTACAGCGAAGTGAACACCCTGCTGGCGCGCGCCGAGCAGGAGATGGAAAGCGAGATGGATACTACCCTGCACGGCGAGTTCAACGCGCTGCGCGCTCAGGTGGCCATTAACGACGGCGACCCGGACGAAGCGGAACGGCTGGCGATGGTCGCGCTGGATGAACTGCCGCTGGCCAACTTCTACAGCCGCATCGTTGCGACCTCCGTACACGGCGAAGTGCTGCACTGCAAAGGCGATCTCACGCGCTCGCTTTCACTGATGCAGCAAACCGAACAGATGGCGCGTCGTCATGATGTCTGGCACTACGCGCTGTGGAGCCTGATCCAGCAGAGCGAGATTTTATTCGCGCAGGGGTTCCTGCAGGCCGCCTGGGAAAACCAGGAGAAAGCGTTCCAGCTGATTCGCGAGCAGCATCTGGAACAGCTGCCGATGCACGAGTTCCTGCTGCGTATTCGCGCTCAATTACTGTGGGCATGGTCGCGTCTGGATGAAGCAGAAAGCTGCGCCCGCCAGGGTGTGGACGTCCTTTCCAGTTTCCAGCCTCAGCAGCAGCTGCAGTGCCTGGCGCTGCTGGTGCAGTGCTCGCTGGCGCGCGGCGATCTCGATAACGCCCGCAACCATCTTAACCGCCTGGAAAACCTGCTCGGCAACGGCCAGTATCATAGCGACTGGGTGTCAAACGCCGACAAGGTCCGGGTGATTTACTGGCAGATGACCGGCGATAAAAAATCCGCCGCCAACTGGCTGCGTCAGACGCCAAAACCGGAATTTGCCAACAACCACTTCCTGCAGAGCCAGTGGCGCAACATTGCCCGCGCGCAGATCCTGCTCGGTGAATTAGAGCCCGCAGAGATTGTGCTGGAAGAGCTGAACGAAAACGCGCGCAGCCTGCGCCTGATGAGCGACCTGAACCGCAACCTGCTGCTGCAAAACCAGCTCTACTGGCAGGCGGGCCGTAAAAACGATGCCCAGCGCGTGCTGCTGGAGGCGCTACAGCTGGCAAACCGCACCGGGTTTATCAGCCACTTTGTGATTGAAGGGGAAGTGATGGCGCAGCAGCTGCGTCAGCTCATTCAGCTCAACACGCTGCCGGAGCTGGATCAGCATCGCGCCCAGCGCATTCTGCGCGAGATTAACCAGCATCATCGGCACAAGTTTGCGCATTTCGATGAGAACTTCGTTGAACGTCTGCTGAACCACCCGGAAGTGCCGGAGCTTATCCGCACCAGTCCGCTTACCCAGCGCGAATGGCAGGTTCTGGGGCTGATCTATTCAGGCTACAGCAACGAGCAGATTGCCGGCGAGCTGGCGGTGGCGGCGACCACCATCAAAACGCATATCCGCAACCTGTACCAGAAGTTGGGCGTGGCGCATCGACAGGATGCGGTGCAGCATGCGCAGCAGCTGTTGAAGATGATGGGGTACGGCGTTTAGTTTTGTGCGGTCTGATGCCCTCTCCCACAGGGAGAGGGAAAACAATTTGTAGGTCGGGTAAGCGCAGCGCCACCCGACACAACCGTTAGCACAGTTCCAGCTGCAAATTATTATCTTTAATTACCTGCATCACGCCCGCTGGCGGCATCACGTCGGTATAGACCGCATCCACCATGCTGATGCTGCCCATGTTCACCATCGCGTTACGGCCAAACTTCGAGTGATCCACCACCAGCATCACGTGGCGTGAGTTTTCAATGATCGCGCGCTTGGTGCGCACCTCGTGGTAATCAAACTCCAGCAGCGAACCGTCGCTGTCGATGCCGCTGATGCCCAGAATGCCGAAGTCGAGGCGGAACTGAGAGATAAAGTCGAGGGTCGCTTCACCGATAATCCCGCCGTCGCGGCTGCGTAGCTCGCCGCCCGCGAGGATGATGCGGAAATCGTCTTTTTGCATCAGGGTATTGGCGACGTTCAGGTTGTTGGTGACCACGCGCAGGTTCTCGTGATCCAGCAGCGCATGGGCGACCGCTTCCGGCGTGGTGCCGATATCAATAAACAGCGTCGCCCCGTTCGGGATCTGACTGGCGACCTTGCGGGCAATGCGCTCTTTCTCCGCCGTCTGCGTCGCTTTTCGGTCGTGCCAGGAGGTGTTGACCGAGCTGGACGGCAGCGCCGCGCCGCCGTGGTGGCGAAGAATACGGTTCTGATCGGCCAGGTCGTTCAGGTCACGACGGATGGTTTGTGGGCTGACGGCAAACTGCTCCACCAGCTCTTCGGTGCTGACGTATCCCTGTTTTTTTACCAGTTCGATAATGGCGTCATGACGTTGTGTTTGTTTCATCAATTATCCCTGAGAATTATGTTCGTTTTCGCGCATGGAGCGTGTCGGCAATGGCCATCGCCAGCCCCACGGCCAGCCCGGCGACGTGCGCACCGTTGGCGATAGACATACCAAACAGATCAAACCATCCGGCAATTAGCCATATTAACGCAAAGGTTATCAATCCGCGTTGCAGATAGATGCCGCTTTGCGGATCGCGCTCCCCGCGAAGCCAGACGTAGCCCATCAGGGCATAGACGACACCCGACAGCCCGCCAAACCACGGGCCGCTGAACTTGTGCTGTACGTAGCCGCTCAACAGCGCGCTGATGATGGTGATAACGATCAGCTTGCCGCTGCCCAGACGCTTTTCAACGGCACCGCCGAGATACCACCACCAGAGCAGGTTAAAGAGGATATGCATCACCGAGAAGTGCATCAGCGCGTGGCTAAAGTAGCGCCAGACGTCAAACTCAAGCGACGGATCATAGGGCCACGCCAGGGCAATCATCACGCTCTGGTCGCCGACCACGTTCATGATAATAAAGACGATGATGCAGGCCGCCATCAGCAGCAGCGTAAACGGGCCCGCGCGCTCGCGAAGGGTGGCAAGGAAGGGAAAGCGGCTGTAGTGCAATCCGCTGCCGGTCTGGCCGGATTGCCAGCTGGCCGCGAGATAGCGCGGGTCGCCAGGGTTCTCAAGAAAACGCGCCAGCTCCTCGTTTACCCGCCCGGCCTGGCTCTCATCGGCCAGCCAGACGTCGGTTTGCGTATGTTGCTGAATAGTCAGAATAACGCCCTGCGTCGCCATATAGTCGACAAACGCCTGGGCGACGCGCGGGTTGGTAAAAGAGGTGATCATCAACATGGGCAGCGGTCGCTTATTTCCACACAAAAGGGGACAGTATAGCGGGATCAGCGCTCAAACGCGTATTCCACTTCCGCCGGGAAATGACGATGCCAGGCATCGAAACCGCCGTCGACGCTGTAAACCGCGTCGTAACCCTGCTGAAGCAGATACTGCGCCGCGCCTTTGCTGCTGTTGCCGTGGTAGCACATGACCATCACCGGCGTGTCGAAGTCGTTATCGCGCATAAACGCGCCCAGCGTGTCGTTGGTGAGATGAAACGCGCCCGGCGTATGGCCCATCGCAAAACTCTGCGGATCGCGGATGTCCACCAGCACCGCTTTTCCCTGGTGCATCTTCTGGTGGGCTTCTTCTACGTTAATACATTCAAACTGATCCATGGTGTTCTCTTAACAGTGGTCAACGACAAGATTTTACCCCGTAGTGTACGTCCTGGCGGCGGGTAAACGCCATTATGTTATCCATATCACTCTAAATTGTTTTTTTGATGTTACCAAAAGCGCGTTCCTTTGCTATTATGAGCGATATCGAACATTTCTGAGCTTTAACGAAAGTGCATGAGGGTGTTATGGAAACCAAAGATCTGATTGTGATAGGCGGTGGCATCAACGGTGCCGGTATTGCGGTCGATGCCGCAGGACGCGGTTTATCCGTACTGATGCTGGAAGCTAACGATCTCGCCTGCGCGACGTCGTCCGCCAGCTCCAAACTGATTCACGGTGGCCTGCGCTACCTGGAACACTACGAATTCCGCCTGGTCAGTGAAGCGCTGGCCGAACGTGAAGTGCTGCTGAAAATGGCCCCGCATCTGGCGATTCCGATGCGCTTCCGCCTGCCCCATCGCCCGCATCTGCGTCCGGCGTGGATGATCCGCATTGGTCTGTTTATGTACGATCATCTGGGTAAACGCACCAGTCTCCCGGGTTCGAAAGGGTTGCGTTTTGGCTCAGAATCGGTCCTTAAGCCGGAAATCGTGCGCGGATTCGAATATTCCGACTGCTGGGTGGATGATGCCCGCCTGGTGCTGGCGAACGCGCAGATGGTTGAGAAGAAAGGCGGCGAGGTGAAAACCCGCACCCGCGCGACCGCTGCCCGTCGTGAAAACGGCCTGTGGATTGTCGAAGCGGAAGATATCGATACCGGCGAGAAATTCAGCTGGAAAGCGCGCGGCCTGGTGAACGCCACCGGCCCGTGGGTGAAACAGTTCTTTGACGACGGCATGCATCTGCCATCCCCGTACGGCATTCGCCTGATAAAGGGCAGCCACATTGTGGTGCCGCGCGTGCATACCCAGAAGCAGGCGTACATCCTGCAGAACGAAGACAAGCGCATCGTGTTCGTCATCCCGTGGATGGACGAATTCTCGATCATCGGCACCACCGACGTGGAGTACAAAGGCGATCCGAAGAACGTTGAGATCGACGAGAGTGAAGTGAACTACCTGCTTAAAGTGTATAACGCGCACTTTAAGAAACAGCTGTCGCGCGACGACGTGGTCTGGACCTACTCCGGCGTGCGTCCGCTGTGCGATGACGAATCCGACTCACCGCAGGCCATCACCCGCGACTATACGCTCGATATTCACGACGTTGACGGTCAGGCGCCGCTGCTCTCCGTATTTGGCGGTAAGCTCACCACCTACCGCAAGCTGGCCGAGCACGCGCTGGAAAAACTGGCGCCGTACTACAAAGGCATTGGCCCGGCATGGACCAAAGGCGCGGTACTGCCCGGCGGTGATATCGGCGATAACCGCGATGATTACGCCGCGAAGCTGCGCCGTCGCTTCCCGTTCCTCACTGAAGGGATGGCGCGCCACTATGCCCGCACCTACGGCAGCAATACCGAGCTGATCCTGGGTGATGCAAAAGAGATTGCCGATCTGGGCGAGCATTTCGGCCACGAGCTGTACGAAGCCGAGCTGCGTTATCTGGTTGAGCACGAGTGGGTGCGTCGTCTGGATGATGCTATCTGGCGCCGTACCAAAGAAGGGATGTGGCTCAACGCCGAACAGCAGTCTCGCGTGGCGCAGTGGTTGCTGCAACATGCGGCGAAACGCGAGCTGTCGCTGGCGTCCTAATACAAAAAAGCCGGGTGGCGGCTCCGCCTTACCCGGCCTACTCGATCCCGTAGGCCCGGTAAGCGCAGCGCCACCGGGCTTTGTTTTTACAACCTCACCGGATCAATATGCCAGATCGTCTCGGCATACTCCTTGATGGTCCTGTCTGACGAGAAATAGCCCATATTGGCGATGTTGTACATCGCGGCGCTGGTCCACTTCTCAGGCTGGCGATACAGTTCGTCCACCTTATCCTGACAGTCGACGTAGCTGCGGTAATCCGCCAGCACCTGGTAGTGATCGCCAAAGTTAATCAGCGAATCCACCAGATCGCGGTAGCGGCTCGGTTCATCAGGGCTAAACACGCCGGTTGCAATCTGCGTCAGTACCTGACGCAACTCTTCATCCTCTTCGTAATACTGACGGGGCGAGTAGCCTTTCCTGCGCAGCGCCTCTACCTCTTCCGTCGTATTACCGAAGATAAAGATATTCTCTTCGCCCACGTGCTCCAGCATCTCGACGTTCGCCCCGTCCAGCGTGCCGATGGTCAGCGCGCCGTTAAGGGCAAACTTCATGTTACTGGTGCCGGACGCCTCCGTGCCCGCCGTAGAAATCTGCTCAGAAAGATCCGCTGCCGGGATGATCAGCTGCGCCAGGCTGACGCTGTAGTTCGGAATGAACACCACCTTCAGCTTGTCGCCAATGTCCGGATCCTGGTTAACCACCTTCGCCACGTCGTTGATGAGATGAATAATGTGCTTCGCCATGTAATAGGCCGACGCCGCCTTACCGGCGAAGATCTTCACGCGCGGCACCCATTCGGCCGTCGGATCGGCCTTGATGCGGTTGTAATGGGTGATCACGTGCAGCACGTTCATCAGCTGACGCTTGTATTCATGGATGCGTTTGATCTGTACGTCGAACAGCGCTTTCGGGTTTGCCACCACGTTGAGGTGCATCGCCAGCCAGACCGCCAGACGTTTTTTGTTCAGCAGCTTGGCTTCGCGCACGGCTTTGTTCACCGTCGGGAAATCAATATGCTGTTCCAGCTCGCTCAACTGGCTCAAATCGGTACGCCAGGTGCGGCCAATATTCTCGTCCAGTACCTCAGAGAGCGGCTGGTTGGCCAGCGCCAGCCAGCGCCGCGGGGTGACGCCGTTGGTCACGTTGCAGAACCGCGTCGGGAAGATCTTCGCGAAGTCCGCAAACAGCGACTGCACCATCAGGTTCGAGTGGAGCTCGGACACGCCGTTGACCTTGTGGCTGATGACAACCGCCAGCCAGGCCATGCGCACGCGACGACCGTTCGACTCATCAATGATGGACGCGCGGCTCAGCAGGCCGGTATCGTTCGGATACTGCTCCTGCAGCGTCTTGAGGAAGTAGTCGTTAATCTCAAAGATAATCTGCAGATGGCGCGGCAGGATTTTGCCAAGCATGTCCACCGGCCACGTCTCCAGCGCTTCGCTCATCAGCGTGTGGTTGGTGTACGAGAACACCTGGCAGGTCACCTCAAAGGCGTCGTCCCAGCTGAACTTATGCTCGTCGATCAGCAGGCGCATCAGCTCCGGAATAGAGAGCACCGGGTGGGTGTCATTAAGGTGGATCGCGGTTTTTTCCGCCAGGTTGGCGTAGGTTTTGTGCAGCTGATGGTGGCGGCTGAGGATGTCCTGAATGGTCGCCGAAACGAGGAAATACTCCTGACGCAGGCGCAGCTCGCGGCCTGAGTAGGTCGAGTCATCCGGGTACAGCACGCGGGATACGTTCTCGGAGTGGTTTTTATCCTCCACCGCCGCGAAGTAGTCACCCTGGTTAAATTTACCGAGGTTAATTTCGCTACTGGCCTGAGCGCTCCACAGGCGCAGCGTGTTGGTGGCATCGGTGTCGTAGCCGGGGATGATCTGGTCGTAGGCCACGGCCAGGATCTCTTCCGTTTCCACCCAGCGGGATTTTTTTCCTTCCTGCTGAATACGCCCGCCAAAGCGCACCTTGTAGCGCGTGTTGTGGCGCTTGAACTCCCACGGGTTGCCGTACTCCAGCCAGTAGTCCGGGGACTCTTTCTGACGCCCGTCGACGATGTTTTGCTTGAACATGCCGTAATCGTAGCGAATACCGTAGCCGCGGCCCGGCAGCGCCAGCGTCGCCAGCGAGTCGAGGAAGCAGGCGGCAAGACGTCCCAGACCGCCGTTACCGAGGCCCGGGTCGTTCTCTTCGTCGATCAGTTCTTCTAAATCTAACCCCATCTCTTCCAGTGCGGTTTTGACGTCGTCATAAATACCGAGCGACAACAGCGCATTGGACAGCGTGCGGCCAATCAAAAATTCCATCGACAGATAGTAAACCTGACGCGTCTCCTGCGAGAGCTGGGCGCGGTTTGAGCGCAGCCAGCGTTCAACTAAGCGGTCGCGCACCGCAAACAGGGTGGCGTTCAGCCACTCGTGCTTGTTGGCAATAACCGGATCTTTTCCGATGGTGAACATCAGCTTGTAGGCGATGGAGTGCTTTAACGCCTCAACGCTGAGCGTGGGTGAAGAGTAGCTAAATGGAGCGTTCATATCAGTAACTTCGCCTCGTTACATCAAGCGTTGATAGAGATCGCGGTATGACTGCGCCGCAACGTGCCAGCTAAAGTCCATGGACATCGCCTGGCGTTGGACGTAGCGCCACAGCGATGGACGGGACCACAAGACGAAAGCACGCCGAATCGCCCGAAGCAGCGACCAGGCATTACTGTCCTCAAAGACAAACCCGCTGGCGATACCGTCCGCCAGGTTTTCCAGTGAGCTATCCGATACCGTATCCGCCAGTCCGCCCGTGCGGCGCACCAGCGGCAGGGTGCCGTATTTCAGGCCGTAAAGCTGCGTCAGGCCGCAGGGTTCGAAACGGCTCGGCACCAGGATGACGTCCGCGCCGCCCATAATGCGGTGCGAAAACGCCTCGTGGTAGCCAATCTGAACGCCCACCTGCCCCGGATGTTCCGCGGCGGCGGCAAGGAAACCTTCCTGCAATACCGGGTCGCCCGCGCCGAGCAGCGCCAGCTGCCCGCCCTGCTCCAGTAAACCGGGCAACGCCTCCAGCACCAGATCCAGCCCTTTCTGGCTGGTCAGGCGGCTTACGACGGCGAACAGCGGCACTTTGTCGTTAACCTTCAGGCCCATCGCAATCTGGAGCTGGCGTTTGTTTTCCGCTTTGTCTTCCACGGAATCACGGCCATAGCGCGCCGCCAGCAGGAGATCGGTTTCCGGGCTCCAGATCTGTTCATCCACGCCGTTCAGAATGCCCGACAGGCGGCCTTCGCGGTGGCGCTGCTGCAGCAACCCTTCCATGCCGTAGCCAAATGCCGGCTGGGTGATCTCACGCGCGTAGGTTGGGCTCACCGCCGTGATGTGATCGGCGTAGTACAGCCCCGCCTTCAGGAACGAGATCTGCCCGTTAAACTCCAGACCGTGCATGTTAAAGAACGACCATGGCAGATCGATGTCATTCATGTGATGGGCGTAGTACATCCCCTGATAGGCCAGGTTATGCACGGTAAAGACCGATTTCGCCGGGTGGCCGCGCGCGGCGAGATACGCCGGAGCAAGCCCGGCGTGCCAGTCGTGCGCATGCACCACATCCGGACGCCAGAACGGATCCAGCCCCGTCGCCATTTCTGCTCCAACCCAGCCGAGGAGCGCAAAGCGCAGCACGTTGTCGGTATAGGCGAACAGGTTCGTATCGTGATACGGGCTACCCGGGCGATCGTATAAATGCGGCGCGTCAATCAGGTAAATCCCTACGCCATTGTAATGTCCAAACAGCAGGGTAATGCGTCCGGCAAACGTTTCACGGCGGGTCACCACTTTTGCATCGGGTATACCGCGCCGGATATCCGGAAAGGCGGGCAGCAGGACTCGGGTATCCACGCCTCCGGCGATTTGCGCCGCCGGTAATGCGCCAAGCACATCTGCCAGACCGCCCGTTTTTAATAACGGGAACATCTCAGAACATACGTGTAAAACCTGCATCATCGCTCCTGTTTGATTTGCAGCTTCCGCAACATTTCCCGTGTGACTAACACGATCCCCTCTTCCGAACGGTAGAAACGACGCGCGTCTTCTTCCGCATTCTCCCCAATGACCATCCCTTCAGGGATGACGCAGGCACGGTCGATCACGCAGCGACGCAGACGACACGAGCGCCCTACCCAGACATCCGGCAATAAGACTGCCGAATCGATATTACAGAATGAATTTATCCGCACGCGCGGGAACAGCACCGACTGCACCACGACCGAACCGGAGATGATGCACCCGCCGGACACCAGCGAGTTCAGCGTCATACCGTGGCTACCGGAGCGGTCCTGCACGAATTTGGCTGGCGGCAGCGACTCCATATGGGTACGAATCGGCCAGTTCTGGTCGTACATATCCAGTTCAGGCGTGACCGATGCCAGATCGAGGTTCGCTTTCCAGTACGCTTCCAGCGTGCCCACATCGCGCCAGTACGGTTCCGCATTCGGGTCGGACTGCACGCAGGACAGCGGGAAAGGATGTGCATACGCCATGCCAGCTTTGGTGATTTTCGGAATGATGTCTTTACCGAAGTCGTGGCTTGAGTTTTCGTCTTTGTCGTCTTCTTCCAGCAGCTCATAAAGATAATCTGCGTCAAAGACATAGATCCCCATGCTGGCGAGCGATTTGGTGTCATCGCCCGGCATGGTTGGCGGGTTCGCCGGTTTTTCAACGAAGTCGATAATTTTGTCGTCGGCATCCACGTGCATGACGCCAAACGCCGTCGCTTCAGCAACGGGCACAGGCAGACACGCCACGGTGCAGCGCGCCCCTTTTTCGACGTGGTCGATCAGCATGTGGGAGTAATCTTGCTTGTAGATGTGGTCCCCGGCGAGGATCACAATGTATTCCGCGTTATAGCGACGAATGATGTCGAGGTTCTGGGTCACCGCATCCGCCGTTCCGCGATACCAGTTCTCGCCGTGAACGCGCTGCTGCGCAGGAAGGAGATCGACAAATTCGTTCATCTCTTCGCTGAAGAATGACCAGCCGCGCTGAATATGCTGCACCAGGGTGTGCGACTGATACTGCGTGATGACGCCAATGCGGCGAATGCCCGAGTTCAGGCAGTTGGAGAGCGCAAAGTCGATAATACGGAACTTACCACCAAAGTGAACGGCCGGCTTGGCGCGCTTGATGGTCAAATCTTTCAGACGGGTACCACGCCCGCCCGCAAGTATCAGGGCAACCGTTTTTAATGGTAGCTGGCGTGCCAACATTAAGGGATCGTTCTTCTCTAATCTAACCATGACTAACTCCTTTTTTATCATCTTTGGAATACGCACACTCCGTGCGCAGGCCCGTGCCAGACAGCCATTACTACCGGATTATCCGCTCCGGCAAAGGGGGGAACGGCTCGCCACTCCCCGTCAGGTAAAACAATCTCTGCGACGTCATCCGTCGCGTTCAGCGTGACCAGCCATTTATCCGACAGCAGGATTTGCAGGCGTGGTACGCCGTGTTGCCACTCTTGCGCGCTTAACGGTTGCGCGTCTTTATTCAGCCAGCGAACGTTGCCGTCACCCTCTTCCCACCAGCTGTTGGCGGTCAGCGCGGGGATCTGCTGGCGAAGATGGATCAGCGCAGCGGTAAAATGAATCAGCCCGCTGTTGGCTTCACCCCAGTCGAGCCAGGTTAAGGTGTTGTCCTGGCAATAGGCGTTGTTGTTACCGTGCTGGCTGTGACCATGCTCGTCGCCTGCCAGCAGCATCGGCGTGCCCTGCGACAGTAAAAGCGTTGTCAGCAGCGCATGAACGCTGGCGCGTCGCCGCTCTATCACATCCAGACTTCCGCCTAACCCTTCTATACCATGATTAAAGCTATGGTTATTGTTAGTGCCATCGCGATTCTCTTCGCCGTTCGCCTCATTGTGTTTCTGATTGAAACAAACGCAGTCCCTGAGCGTAAAACCGTCGTGCGCCGTCAACAGATTAACGGTGGCCGACGGGCGTTTGCCGTCGCGCTTAAAGAGATCGCTCGACGCGGCAAAGCGCCCGGCAAATTCCCCCAGCGACAGGTTCCGCTCCAGCCAGAAGCGGCGTACGGCGTCGCGGTAGTGGTCGTTCCACTCGGCAAACAGCGGCGGGAAATTCCCGACCTGATAACCGCCTTCACCGATGTCCCACGGCTCGGCAATCAGCTTCACCTGCGAGAGCACCGGACAGTTTTTTATCGCCTCAAACAATGGCGCCTGCTGGCTGAACGCCGGCGTGCGTCCCATGACGGGCGCCAGGTCGAAACGAAAACCGTCGACGTGGAACGTCTCCACCCAGTATTTCAGGCATTCATACGCAAAATGCGTGACCGCCGGATGGCTGAGATTGAGCGTGTTACCGCAGCCGGTCCAGTTCTCATAATCGCCATCGTGCCTGATCCAATAATAGCTACGGTTATCAATTCCGCGCATGGAGAGCGTCGGGCCGTCGAGATCGCTTTCTGCGCTGTGGTTCAGCACCACGTCCAGAATGACCTCAATGCCCGCCGCGTGGAGCGCCTTCACCGCATCGCGGAACTCGTCCCGCGCCTTTTCCGGATGGACGGCATAGCGCGGCTCGAGCGCGAACATCGCCAGCGGGTTATAGCCCCAGTAGTTGCTCAGCCCCAGCCGCTGCAGACGCGGCTCGCTGGCAAAATGGGCGACGGGGAGCAGTTCCAGAGCGGTGATGCCGAGGTGTTTCAGGTAGGCGATCATGGTGGGATGCCCGAGCGCCTTGTAGGTGCCGCGCATCTCTTTGGGGATCGACGGATGCAGGTACGTCAGCCCTTTGACGTGGGCTTCATAAATAACGGTCTTGCCCCACGGCGTCTGCGGCGGGGCATCGTCTTCCCAGTCATAAAGATCGTTCACCACCACGCTTTTTGGCGCGACGGGCGCGCTGTCGCGGTGGTCGGGCTCGCCGTAGCCCACGTGGAAGAGCGGATCATCTTTAAATTCGCCGTCCACGCGATGCGCGCACGGATCAATCAGCAGCTTCGCCGGGTTGAACCAGTGCCCCTGCGCGGGATCCCACGGACCGTGAACGCGAAAGCCATAGTGCATACCGGGCCGTCCTCCGGCCAGGTAGCCGTGCCAGGTATCCCCCGTGCGCGCGGGTAAATCGTAACGGTGCTCGTTACCTTCCCCGTCAAACACGCACAGTTCAACCCGCTCGGCGTGAGCGGAAAAGAGGGTGAAGTTCACCCCTTTTCCGTCAAAATGCGCCCCGAGCGGTTCGGGTTTACCTGCCGTAAGCTGCGTCATTCGCCCTCCCGCATCAGCCAGATGGTGCCAAGCGGCGGCAGCGTCAGGCTCAGGGAGTTGGGTCGCCCGTGGCTTTCAATGGCGTCGCTCTGTACCAGCCCACCGTTACCGGCGTTGCTGCCGTGGTAGTGCATCGAGTCGGTATTCAGAATTTCACGCCATTTGCCCGGCTGGTTAATGCCGAAGCGGTAGTGTTCGCGCGGCACCGGGGTGAAGTTGCTGGCGACGATGATCTCGTTACCCGCCTTGTCACGACGCACAAAGACAAACACCGAGCGCTCATGGTCGTCCACCACCAGCCATTCAAAGCCGTACGGATCGAAGTCGAGCTCGTGCAGCGCTTTGTGGTGGCGATAGGTCAGGTTCAGATCGCGCACCAGACGCTGCACCCCGTGGTGCCAGTTGTCGCCGCCTTCCAGCAGATGCCAGTCGAGGCTGGCGTCGTGGTTCCACTCGCGCCCCTGGGCGAACTCATTGCCCATGAACAGCAGTTTCTTGCCCGGGAAGGCAAACATCCAGCCGTAATAGGCGCGCAGGTTGGCAAACTTCTGCCACGCGTCGCCCGGCATGCGGTCGAGAATCGATTTTTTACCGTGTACCACCTCATCGTGCGACAGCGGCAGCATGAAGTTTTCGGTGTAGTTGTAGAGCATCCCGAACGTCAGCTTATCGTGATGATACTTACGGTAAACCGGATCCAGCTTCATGTAGTCGAGCGTGTCGTGCATCCAGCCCAGGTTCCACTTATACCAGAACCCCAGGCCGCCCAATGACGGCGGACGGGAGACGCCCGCAAAGTCGGTGGACTCTTCCGCCATGGTCACGGCACCGTCCACCTGCTCGCCGATAATGCGGTTGGTATTACGCAGGAATTCAATGGCTTCCAGGTTTTCACGGCCGCCAAACTCGTTCGGGATCCACTCCCCCTCTTTGCGGCTGTAGTCGCGGTAGATCATTGACGCCACCGCATCCACGCGCAGGGCATCGATGCCAAACCGCTCGATCCAGTACAGGGCATTCCCGACCAGGTAGTTTGAGACCTCACGGCGACCGTAGTTGTAGATCAGCGTGTTCCAGTCCTGGTGATAGCCTTCGCGCGGATCGCTATGCTCGTACAGCTTCGTGCCGTCAAACTCTGCCAGCGCAAAATCATCCGCCGGGAAATGGCCCGGCACCCAGTCGAGGATCACGTTCAGCCCGGCGGCGTGCGCGGCATCAATGAAATAGCGGAAGTCGTCGCGGGTGCCGAAGCGGCGGGTCGGCGCATACAGCCCGGTGGGCTGATAGCCCCAGCTGCCGTCGAACGGGTGCTCGTTGACCGGCAGCAACTCCAGGTGGGTAAAGCCCATCCATTTGGCGTATGGCACCAGCTGGTCGGCAAGCTCCCGGTAGCTGAGCCAGAAGTTGTTATCGGTGTGGCGACGCCAGGAGCCGAGATGGACTTCATAAACGGAGATCGGCGCATCAAAGCGGTTAGCCTGCTTACGATCCTCCGTCTGGATAACCTTCTCCGGCAGGCCGCAAATCAGCGATGCGGTATCCGGACGCATCTGCGCTTCGAAGGCATACGGGTCGGCTTTAATGCGCAGCTTGCCGTGGGCGTCAATCATCTCGAATTTATAAAGCTGCCCGTGGTGCGCCCCGGGGATAAACAGCTCCCAGATGCCGGTTTCCCGACGCAGGCGCATCGGGTGGCGGCGGCCATCCCAGTAGTTGAACTGGCCGACAACGGAGACACGCTGGGCATTGGGCGCCCACACGGAGAACCGCGTGCCGGTAATGCCGTCCATGGTATCGGCATGGGCGCCCAGCGTTTCATAAGGACGCAGATGGGTCCCCTCGGAGAGCAGCCAGGCATCCATCTCTTTAAGCAGAGGGCCAAAGCTGTAGGGATCGTCAATCAGGTTCTGCTGGCCGTGCCAGAGAACGGCGAGCTGATAGCGAAAAGGGTTTTTACGACGGGGCATCACGCCCGAGAAGAAGCCACGGGAATCGAGGCATTCAAGGTTACCGACTTTGCGGCCGGTTTTGGGTTCAATCACCCAGACTTCTGTGGCATCCGGCAACAGGGCACGAACTTCCAGGCCTGCCTCAGTACGGTGCATCCCAAGCACAGAAAAGGGGTCAGCGAAATGACCCGCAATAAGCGCATTAATCACGTCTCTATCCACACGATCGGACATGGTATTCATCCTGTTTTTATGTCGTCCTTTTTAAGCGCTCCGGGACGACTTTTAATGTGACCTGAACGGGACAGCACAAAAATGTGCATCCATTCTGCTCCGTTCGAACCTCAGGTAAGAAATGACTCTTCCTTAAAGCATAGCCAACGCTCTAAATGACTCCTGATAAAAAATAAGACATACGCGTGTTACTCCATGTAGTACGCAAAAAAAAGGGGTGAAAATCACCCCCGGTATTTAACAAATTATTACGCCAGCTGGCGCAGCATGCGGCGCAGCGGCTCAGCGGCGCCCCACAGGAGCTGGTCACCGACGGTGAACGCAGAGAGATACTCCGGCCCCATGTTCAGCTTACGCAGACGGCCAACCGGCGTGGTCAGCGTGCCGGTCACCGCTGCCGGGGTCAGCTCGCGCATGGTGATATCGCGATCGTTTGGCACCACTTTCGCCCACGGGTTGTGCGCGGCCAGCAGCTCTTCCACGGTCGGAATAGACACATCTTTTTTCAGTTTAATAGTGAAAGCCTGGCTGTGGCAGCGCAGCGCGCCGATACGCACGCACAGACCGTCAACCGGAATGGTGTTCGCGGTATTGAGGATTTTGTTGGTCTCGGCCTGGCCTTTCCACTCTTCGCGGGTCTGGCCGTTATCCAGCTGCTTGTCGATCCACGGGATCAGGCCGCCGGCCAGCGGTACGCCAAAGTTATCCACCGGCAGCTCGCCGCTGCGGGTCAGCTCGGTCACTTTACGCTCGATATCGAGAATAGCCGACGCCGGGTTTGCCAGCTCGGTCGCGACGCTCTGGTGCAGCTGGCCCATCTGGGTCAGCAGTTCGCGCATATGACGCGCGCCGCCGCCGGACGCCGCCTGGTAGGTCGCCACGGAGACCCACTCCACCAGATCCTGCGCGAACAGGCCGCCGAGGGACATCAGCATCAGGCTGACGGTGCAGTTACCGCCAACAAAGGTTTTTACGCCGTTGTTCAGGCCATCGGCGATCACGCCCTGGTTAACCGGGTCGAGAATGATAATGGCATCGTCTTTCATGCGCAGCGACGAGGCCGCGTCAATCCAGTAGCCCTGCCAGCCGCTTTCACGCAGCTTTGGATAGATTTCGTTGGTATAATCGCCGCCCTGGCAGGTCACAATAATGTCGAGTGCCTTCAGCGCTTCCAGATCGTAAGCATCCTGCAACGTGCCTGTGGTACCACCAAAGGACGGAGCAGCCTGGCCGAGCTGGGAAGTGGAGAAGAAGACCGGGCGGATAGCGTCGAAATCGCGCTCTTCAACCATGCGTTGCATGAGTACAGAGCCGACCATACCGCGCCAGCCGATAAAACCAACGTTTTTCATAGCATTTTTTTCCTGCTGAGGGTGTGTGCTGATTGTGCAAGCCAGTATTGAACTGGGATATGCTTCACATTACAAAATGCTGCCAAAGTCGCAAGCGAAATTAATCGATGATTGCCCGGCAATCAGAAATACAGCTAATTATCATAATAACCTTAGAGAGTTTCAGGGATAATTTACATGAGTGAAATCATTTCCGCCGCGGTTTTATTGATCCTGATAATGGATCCCCTGGGTAACCTGCCGATCTTCATGTCGGTGTTGAAGCACACCGAGCCGAAGCGCCGCCGGGCGATCATGATCCGCGAGCTGCTCATCGCCCTGCTGGTGATGTTTATCTTCCTGTTTGCGGGTGAAAAAATCCTCGCCTTCCTGAACCTGCGCGCTGAAACCGTGTCGATTTCCGGTGGGATTATTCTGTTCCTGATTGCGATTAAGATGATTTTCCCGAGCGCGGAAGGCAGCAGCAGCGGCCTGCCTGCGGGTGAAGAGCCGTTTATTGTGCCGCTGGCGATCCCGCTCGTCGCGGGGCCAACCATTCTGGCGACGCTGATGCTGCTGTCGCACCAGTATCCGAACCAGATGAGCCATCTGGTCATTGCCCTGCTGATTGCCTGGGGCGGGACGTTTATCATCCTGCTGCAGTCGTCCCTGTTCCTGCGCCTGCTGGGCGAAAAAGGGGTAAACGCGCTGGAGCGCCTGATGGGGCTCATTCTGGTGATGATGGCAACGCAGATGTTCCTGGATGGGATCCGGGCGTGGATGAAAGGCTGACGTTCTCCCTCTCCCTGTGGGAGAGGCCGTATTCTTGCCGGGTGGCGGCTTCGCCTTACCCGGCCTACAACGGCTCTAGTCCCGTAGGTCGGGTAAGCGTTAGCGCCACCCGACTTTTTTCACAGTGGCAAGATGCCTTCATTTGTACGCAACCAGCGCGGTGCTTTCAACATACCGCTATACAGCCCAACTAAGCCTTGCAACAAATCTCCAGCCACTCTTTCATCACTCTCTGAAAGTGAACAAGCCAACAGCAACTGCGTTAATAGCGGGCAATAGCTTCCCAACTGATCAACTTCCGGTTCGAAGGCAGGGACGTCCAGAGGCAGGTCATCTACCGTTAAACTCGCTTTTAAATATTCAGGAACAGGTTCAAGCATGGGTGCGGCCTGATACCCTCAACCTCCCCCCAAATAAGTGAGGGCTACCCCTTACGAATCAAATACCGGTACGGCAGCGTTTCCGTCTGCTGCGCCACCAGCTCATGCTCCATAAAGGTACAAAAACCGGGAATGTCGCGCGTGGTGGCAGGGTCGTCGGCAACGATCAGCAGCGTTTCACCGGTCTGCATGTTGCGCACGGTTTTACGTACCATCATTACCGGTTCCGGGCAGCGAAGGCCCTGGGCATCAAGAGTGTGGTCTGGGCTGGAAAACAGGTCGGTCATGATCTTCTCGGTCAGGTAAAAACGGCTGTAGTTTACGCCCCGTTGCGGTCAATGCAAACCAGGTTAACGATTGCGTAAAAACTAACCATTGCAATGTCCCGCCAAAGCAGTATCATGCTGCGGTTTTTATTGGGTTCCCTCACCCCAACGTATAAAAAGGTCACAATATGACGCAGTTTTCTGAATCACAGCGCGTAAAAGCGTTGTTCTGGCTTTCGCTTTTCCATTTGCTGGTGATCACCTCCAGCAACTATCTGGTGCAGCTCCCTATCTCCATCTTTGGTTTTCATACCACCTGGGGTGCGTTCAGTTTTCCGTTTATTTTCCTCGCCACCGATCTGACCGTGCGTATTTTTGGCGCACCGCTGGCTCGCCGCATTATTTTTGCGGTCATGCTCCCGGCGCTGTTCATCTCGTACGGGGTTTCGTCCCTGTTTTATATGGGAAGCTGGCAGGGCTTTGAGGCGTTAACCCACTTCAACCTGTTTGTCGCCCGTATCGCCGCAGCAAGCTTTATGGCCTACGCGCTGGGGCAGATTCTGGACGTGCACGTGTTTAACCGCCTGCGTCAGAATCATCGCTGGTGGATGGCACCCACCGCCTCCACGCTGTTCGGTAACGTGAGCGATACGCTGGCCTTCTTCTTCATCGCCTTCTGGCGTAGCCCGGATGCGTTCATGGCCGAACACTGGATGGAAATCGCGCTGGTGGACTACTGCTTCAAGGTGCTCATCAGCATTGTCTTCTTCCTGCCCATGTACGGCGTGCTGCTGAATATGCTGCTGAAAAGGCTGGCAGATAAATCTGAAATCACGGCATTGCAGGCTGGTTAAGGGTTCGCTTTATCAGTTGTGATAAGATGAGCGAATGAGCCGTTATGGCCGTTTATCGAAAGGAAGAAGTCAATGCGCAATCTGGTTAAATATGTCGGGATTGGCCTGCTGGTTGTGGGTCTTGCAGCCTGTGATAACAGCGACACGAAAACGCCTGCTCAGGGCGCATCCGCAGAGAGCAATGCGACCGGCCAGCCGGTGAATCTGATGGATGGCAAACTCAGCTTCTCTCTGCCAGCCGATATGACTGACCAGAGCGGCAAGCTGGGCACTCAGGCGAATAACATGCACGTTTACTCCGACGCAACCGGGCAGAAAGCGGTCATTGTGATTGTGGGCGACGACACCAGCGAAGATCTGGCGGTCCTGTCCAAACGTCTGGAAGATCAGCAGCGCGGCCGCGACCCGCAGCTGCAGGTCGTGACCAATAAATCCATCGAGCTGAAAGGCCATAAGCTGCAGCAGCTGGACAGCATCATCTCTGCGAAAGGCCAGACCGCTTACTCCTCTGTCGTGCTGGGCAAGGTCGATAACAAACTCCTGACCCTGCAGATCACCCTGCCAGCGGAAGATCAGCAGAAAGCGCAGACGGCTGCTGAAAACATCATTAACACCATCGTAATCCAGTAACGTTTCACGATGATGACGTGGCCTCCGGTGCCTGCACCGGGGGCCATTTTTTTAGCCGCCACGTCAGCAGCAATGCCATCATGACCAGACCCGCCGCGGCAAGATAGATCACCGGTACCCCCGCCCAGGCCATTACCAGCCCTGCCAGCGGCCCGGTAATGCCCAACGACATATCCATAAACACCGTATAGGTCGCCAGCGCCGCCCCCTGGTTCTGCTGCGGCACCGCTTTCACCGCGACCACGCCCAGCGCCGGGAAGACCAGTGAAAAACCGGCTCCCGCGAGAAATACGCCCATTTTCGCCATCCACGGCGCGCTGGCTACGCCGGTCAACAGCAGCCCGACAATCTCTACCGCAAAGCAGATCGTCGCCACGTTCAGCCCGCCCAGACGGTTGATGCCGTTAGGGAAAAGCAGGCGCGCCCCAACAAACGCACAGCTGAACAGGGTTAACGCAAAGGCCGCGCCGTCCCAACCTTTGGCGTCATAGAACAGGGTAATGAAGGTGGCGATGACCCCGAAGCCGGTGGTCGCCAGCGCCAGCGCCATCCCGTATGGCCAGACCCGCCCGAGCACCGCCCGGAACGGCAGCGGTTTGCCCTTGCTGGCCTTCACTGTCGGGCGCGGCAGCGCAAACAGTATCGCCACAAGCGCGACCGCCATAATGGTGACGGCCAGGCCATACAGCCCGCCAAACGCATAGCAGGCCACGCCGAGCGGCGCGCCGAGCGCCATCGCGCCGTAGGTGACAATCCCGTTCCAGGAGATCACCCGACCAATGTGTGGCGTCCCGACAACCCCCACGCCCCAGAGCGTCGAGCCGGTTCCCGCCAGGCTTTGCCCGATACCGAGGATGACGCGGCCCAGGCAGAGCAGCGCCAGGCTGACCAGCGGCCAGTGGCTGGCTGAGGCAGCCAGCAGATAGCTCAGGCCACTGAGGAAGCAGCCGCACAATCCCACCACCACGATGCTTTTTGGACCGAACGTGTCCGCGTAGCGCCCGGCATGCGGGCGGCTCAGGAGCGTGGCGAAATACTGCAGGCTAATCACCAGCCCCGCCCAGAAGGCACTGAAGCCCATGACGTCATGGACATAGCCCGGCAGAACCGCCAGCGGCAGGCCGATGGTGAGATAGCTGGCAAAGTTAAAAATCACAACGGAAACGATGCGCAGATTGAGGCGCAGTCCGCTCAGTGCCGGTTCAGCGGCAGGTTCGGGCATGGGGTTCTACCTGGATTTTTTACAACAGTGTTTCACTATTACCACGCCCCAATAAGAAAATCAGCAGCGACTTTCAGATTAACGGTGCCAGACGAAGCGAGGCCCGGGCACTACACTTACCGGGTCATCACATTAAGGAACGCGCATGATCGCTAACCCGTCCGACAAAGCAGGACTCCACATCTTATTAAAGCTCGCCTGTCTGGTGGTTATCCTTGCGGGTATCCATGCGGCCGCCGACATCATAGTTCAGCTCCTGCTGGCGCTCTTTTTTGCCATTGTGCTTAATCCTCTGGTCACCTGGTTTCTGCGCCGGGGCGTTAGCCGCCCGGTCGCCATCACTATCGTCGTCATCGTGATGCTGATTGCCCTGACGGCGCTCTTCGGCGTGCTGGCGGCCTCGCTGAGTGAATTCTCCACCATGCTGCCGCAGTACAACAAAGAGCTGACGCGTAAGATCGTCGCACTCCAGGAGATGGTGCCTCTCCTTAATCTGCATATCTCACCCGAACGGATGCTGCGCAGGATGGACTCCGAGAAGGTCATGACCTACGCCACCACCTTGATGACGGGACTTTCCGGCGCGATGGCCAGCATTCTGCTGCTGGTCATGACGGTGGTGTTTATGCTGTTTGAAGTCCGCCACGTCCCGTATAAGCTGCGCTTTGCACTGAATAACCCACAAATTCACATTGCTGGCTTACACCGGGCGCTGAAGGGCGTCTCTAAATATCTGGCGCTGAAAACGCTGCTGAGCGTCTGGACCGGGATCATCGTCTGGCTGGGGCTGATGCTGATGAACGTGCAGTTCGCGCTAATGTGGGGCGTGCTGGCGTTTCTGCTGAACTACGTGCCCAACATTGGCGCGGTGCTTTCCGCCGTGCCGCCAATGATTCAGGCGTTTCTGTTTAACGGTTTCTACGAATGTATGCTGGTCGGCGCGTTATTTCTCGTCGTGCATATGGTGCTGGGCAATATTCTCGAACCACGCATGATGGGGCACCGGCTCGGCATGTCGACGCTGGTCGTCTTTTTATCTTTACTGGTTTGGGGATGGCTGCTGGGCCCGGTCGGTATGCTGCTCTCGGTCCCCCTGACCAGCGTGTGTAAGATCTGGATGGAGACCACCAAAGGCGGCAGCAAGCTGGCCATTTTGCTCGGGCCGGGAAGGCCGAAAAGCCGGTTGCCCGGGTAGCTGACCTACCTTTATAGGTAGGTTTAAACCGCCAATAATCCGCCTTAAATTACCGCGTTCATAACCTGTCGCGGTATTTTTATTTGCGTTAAGGAAATATTAATTCTGTTTTTGTTTACGTCAGTCGCATTACGTTGAAACGCAAATCATGATTTAACGCAAATTAAAAAAAATGAAATTGTTAATTATTTTCCATGTTATTATGCCCGCCTTCGCGTCAACGTAATGCAAACCTTAATATTGATTAAAAAAACATCTGGCACAAAAGAAACGCCGGATGAATATTATTTGTAAAAACCACTACCTTTAATTGTTATTATTGATATGGAGTTGTTGATGAAAAAGATCGTTAAATGGTGTGCTGCCGCCGTATTCGTTGGCGCACTGGCAGGCTGTGCGCGTACTGCCCCAATCGCTCAGGTTCACTCTACTGTGAGCGCGGGTCATACCGCCGACCAGGTAAAAACAGCGATTTTGAAAGCAGGACAAAAACGTGACTGGATCATGACGGAAGCCGGTCCGGGCGTTATCAAAGGTCGTCTGCAGGCGCGCGACCACTCGGTCGACGTTCGTATTCCTTATTCCGCAACAAGCTATTCCATTAACTACGAAAGCAGTATGAACCTGAAAGCGGCTGACGGTAAAATTCACAAAAATTATAACCGTTGGGTGAATAACCTCGACCACGATATTCAGCTGAACCTCTCCGCGGGCGCCGCACTGTAATATTTTTCTAAAGTCGGGCCGCATATGGCCCGATAACCCTTATTTCTTGCCCTGAAAGGTTACGCAGCAATGTACGAAAAGGATACGCTCAGCGCACTGGATGCCATTACCGAAGCGCAACGCATCGCTTTTGCTCCGATGTTATTTCAGACCGCGCTTTGTCTGCGTAACTCAGGCATTCTCGCCTGGCTCGATAAACAAGGTAAAGAGGGTGCCAGCCTCGAGGAAATAACCGAACACAGCACGCTCGGCAGCTATGGCGTCAGCGTACTGCTGGATATGGGATTAAGCGGGCGGATCGTTACCCAACAGCATGGACGTTATTTTCTGGCGAAAGTGGGCCACTTTTTACTGCACGATGAAATGACCCGCGTAAATATGGATTTCACTCAGGACGTTTGTTACAAAGGACTATTTCACCTGGCGGACGCCCTGAAGGAAGAAAAACCTGCGGGATTAGCGGTGTTTGGCAACTGGCCAACCATCTATCCGGCATTATCCCAATTACCGGCTCAGGCGAAAGAGAGCTGGTTCGCCTTTGATCATTACTATTCCGACGCCGCGTTTGACGCCGCTTTGCCATATATATTCGCAAGCTCGCCGACAAAATTGTACGATGTGGGCGGAAATACGGGTAAATGGGCGTTACGCTGCTGCCGCTATGACGAAAATGTTGCCGTGACGATCCTCGACCTGCCGCAGCAGATAGCGCTGGCGCAGGAAAACATCGCAAAAGCAGGTTTTTCTCATCGTATTGGATTCCATGCTGTCGATATGCTTAGCCCAGCAGCCTTGCCGGGTGAGGCCGACGTCTGGTGGATGAGCCAGTTTCTGGATTGTTTCTCTCCGGATCAGATTGTCGCCATGCTGACGCGCGTCGCACAGGTCATGAAGCCAGGCGCACGTTTGTGCATCATGGAGCTTTTTTGGGATGCCCAGAAGTTTGAAGCGGCCTCTTTCAGCCTGAATGCCACCTCGCTCTATTTCACCTGTATGGCGAATGGCAATAGCCGGTTTTACAGCGTAGAGGCGTTTTATCGTTACCTGGAGAGCGCAGGTTTCAGCGTTGAACAGCGTCTGGATAACCTTGGGGTCGGTCATACCCTGCTGATTTGCACCAAACGTGAACAATAGAGCAGCTTAGCTGCCCGGGTGGCCAGGTCTGCCCTTTGAATACGGTTTTTTTTCGCGGACGCGCGTAGATGAAATTTTCACTGAACATTATCGACTGGCAGGCGAGAGCCCCAGGACTCAGCGATGCCACAGAGTGGCAGGCGTGGTCACGCCTGCAGCTGCCCGTCGATCCAGCGGCCCCGCTTCCCCGGCTGACCGCTTTACCCATGATGACCGCGCGCCGCCTCAATTCAGGCAGTAAGCTGGCGGTGGACATTGGTCTCGCTATGCTGCAACACCACGCCATTGATGCCGTCGTCTATTCCAGCCGCCACGGCGAGCTGGAGCGCAACTACCGTATTCTGCATGCTCTGGCGACGGGGCAATCCGTATCGCCTACCGACTTCGCCATGTCCGTGCACAATTCGGCGGTGGGCAATCTCACGATTACCGCACGCCAGGCAATCGTCTCGTCATCCATTTCTGCCGGGCTGGACACCTTCCAGCAGGCATTATGTGAAGTCCTGAGCCTGCTGCAGGCGGGCTACTCCCGCGTCTTGCTGGTCGATTTTGACGGCGCACTGCCGGAATTTTACCACCCGGCGTTACCGCACCAGATGCCCACCTGGCCCTACGCGCTGGCGCTGGTGATTGAATCCGGCAAGGAATTGCAGTGTGAAACCCGCAGCGGCAGCACGGGGGATGAACCCGCCCTTCCGCAAAGCCTGATGTTCCTGCAACGCTATCTCAGCGAGGCACGCCAGTTTGTGGTACCCGGCGAACGTTTGCTGTGGCAATGGACGCGCGCATGAACCGCCTGACTGCCCGAATTAACTGGTTATGGCGTCTGGTGATGACCGGATTCTGCTTCGTGCTGTTTGGCGTGGGCGGGCTGCTGCTGTCACTGGTATGGTTCAACCTGCTGCTGATCGTCCAGCGCGACCGCACCAACCGCCGTCGCCTTGCGCGGCGCAGCATTGCGGCCAGCTTCCGCTTCTTCCTGACCGTTGCCCGTGGCCTCGGGGTACTGGACTATCGCATTCACAATCTTGACGCCCTGCGCAACGATCGGGGTTGTCTGGTGGTGGCTAACCACCCCACGTTAATTGACTACGTGATTCTGGCATCGGTGATGCCAGAAACCGACTGTCTGGTGAAAAGCGCGCTGCTGCGCAATCCGTTTGTCAGCGGCGTCATCCGCGCGGCGGATTACCTGATTAACAGCGAAGCCGAGCCTCTGCTAGCTGCAAGCCAGCAGCGTCTGGCTCAGGGCGACACGCTGTTAATCTTCCCGGAAGGCACACGTACCCGGTCTGGCGAAGCTATTTCCCTCCAGCGCGGCGCAGCAAATATCGCCGTGCGCTGTAACAGCGATCTGCGGGTGGTGCTGATCCACTGTAGCGAACATCTGCTGGATAAAAAAAGTCGCTGGTATGATGTGCCGCCAGAAAAACCTGTCTTCACCGTGGATGTCCGCGACCGCGTGAACATCGACGAATTTTACGATGCAAATGAACAAGAACCGGCGCTGGCGGCAAGGCAGTTAAACCGGCATCTACAGCATCGATTAACATCAGGCCTTCAATCTTTGTCAGGAATTAATGATGCAAGCGCTTTATCTTGAAATTAAGAATCTCATTATCACCACGCTGAATCTGGACGAGCTTACCGCAGAGGATATTGATACCGATGCCGCGCTGTTTGGCGATGGGCTGGGTCTCGACTCTATCGACGCGCTGGAACTGGGTCTGGCCGTGAAAAACCAGTATGGCGTGGTGCTTTCTGCTGAAAGCGAAGAGATGCGCCAGCACTTCTTTTCCGTCGCCACGCTGGCGTCCTTTATCAACGCTCAACGCGCCTGAGATGTGATCACGATGACCGAACAAGAAACCATTTATCAGGAAGTCTGTGGCCTTCTGACCCGACTGTTTGAAATCGACCCGCAGGATATTACCCCTGAAGCCCGTCTTTACGAAGACCTGGAGCTGGACAGCATTGATGCGGTGGACATGATTGTTCATCTGCAGAAGAAAACGGGCAAGAAAATCAAGCCGGAAACCTTCAAATCGGTTCGTACCGTTCAGGATGTGGTAGACGCCGTCGAACAGCTTCTGCGCGAAGAGTAAGACGTCGTGCGCGGCGGACGGACATTCCCGATCATCCCACTTCTGACGGGGTTGATGCTGCTGGCGTGGCCCTTCCTGATTGGATTTGGGCTGGCGCATAACAGCCTGCAGTGGCTATTACCCGTGATGGCTCTGGTGTTACTGCTGCGGCTGCGTCAGGCGCAGCGGAACACAAGCCCGATGCGGTATGTGGTGCAGTGCGTGGCGCTGGCGGGGATCGCCCTCTGCACGGCAAGCTACCTGCTGAAAGCCCACCAGTGGCTGCTGCTCTACCCGGTGGTCGTCAACCTTGTCATGCTGGCCGTGTTTGGCGGTTCGCTGTGGACAGCGATGCCGCTTGTCGAACGACTGGCGCGCTTGCGCGAGCCAAACTTGCCCCCGGAGGGCGTGCGCTATACCCGTAAGGTGACCCTCGTCTGGTGCGGTTTTTTCGTCGGCAACGGCACGATGGCGCTGTTTACCGTCCTCCACGGCGACATGCATCTGTGGACGCTATGGAACGGTATGGTGGCTTACATCCTGATGGGGATGCTGATGGCAGCAGAGTGGCTGGTGCGCCAGCGGGTGATAAAAAAAGAGATGCACAATGACTAACCCCCTTCCGCTGGGCCAGTGGTTAAATGCGCCGCGCCCTGACGACACGCCTGTTGCCTGGCTTGACGATCGTACCTGGACGCTGGGCCAGTTGCGCCACGACGTAACCTTACTGGTCGAGACCCTGCGTCAGCAGGAAGGCGAGCGCTGGGCGCTGTGCTTTGAAAACAGCTACCTGTTTATTGTTGCGCTGCTGGCCTCGCTGCACGCCGGTAAAACACCGGTCATTCCCGGCCATAGCCGCGTCTCGCAGCTTGAAGAACAGCAATCTTTGTTTAGCGGCGTTCTGAGCGATCGGACTCTTGGTTTTCATGGGAAACAGATTGTGGTGGCCTCCAGCCACCAGACAGCCAGCCACTGGGTGCCTCTGCCGATCATTGACGAAAACCGCTTCGTTGAACTGTTCACCTCAGGCTCCACGGGCACCCCGCGCCGGGTGGTTAAGCACATCGTCAGTCTGGATCGCGAAGCCCGCCTGCTGGCTAACCGCTTTGGTGAGCGTCTGGCCGGATGCAGCATTGTGGCCTCGGTCGTACCGCAACATCTGTATGGCCTGACATTCCGTATCGTCTTGCCGATGGCGCTGGGCCTGCCGCTGCATGCCGCGATGCTCTATTACGCAGAACAACTGGCCGCCCTGCCTCCTGACAGGCAATACCTGTTCATCAGCAGCCCGGCGTTCCTGAAGCGCCTGGATACCGAGCTTGCCGCGCCGCCCGTCAGGATGCTGATTTCAGCAGGTGGAATGCTGCCCTGGCGTGACGTCTCGACCACCTCCGGCTGGCTTAACCTTTGGCCGGATGAAATTTATGGCAGTACCGAAACCGGGATCCTCGCCTGGCGCCATCGTCAGGAGGATAACGTGCCCTGGCTACCGTTCCCCGGCGTGATCTTCCATCAGGAAGATGACGCCTGTCGCGTTACGTCGCCACTGATCCATGAGCCAGAAGGGCTCCAGCTCGACGATATCCTGCACTTCGACAGCGAGGGGCTTTTCAGCATCGCCGGTCGCCGCGGGCGAGTGGTCAAAATTGAAGAAAAACGCATCTCGCTTAACGAGATCGAACGCCGCCTGCTGGAGCTCGACGGTATTTGCGAAGCGGCCGCCCTGCCGGTCACGCGCGGGGGTCGTCAGGGGATTGGCGCCCTGCTGGTTCTGGATGAAACGGCCCGTCAGCGCGGGTATGTGCAGGATAAAAAAGCGCAGGAGTTCGCCTGGCGTCGCGCCCTGCTGCCGTGGCTTGAACCCGTCGCGGTGCCGCGCTACTGGCGCATCGTTGATGAAATGCCGGTAAACAGTATGAACAAGCGTGTCTATGCGCAGTTAGAGGAGTTATTTCATGAAAATTCATGAAATTGAGCGCCACCAGACACAGCCGGAGAAGCTGGAGATCGTTTTGCATCTCGACGCAACGCTGTTCTGGTTTCAGGGCCATTTCGCCGTACAACCGCTGCTGCCCGGCGTTGCGCAGCTTGACTGGGTGATGCACTACGCCACGACGTTACTGGCACCGGGCTATCGCTTTCACAGCATTCAAAACGTGAAGTTTCAGGCACCACTGCTGCCGGAAACCACGGTGACGCTGATGCTTGAGTGGCATGCCGAACGTCAGATGCTGACCTTCAGCTATCAACGCCATGCCGGGGCTGAGCGCCACACCGCCAGCAGCGGGAAAATTCGTCTATGTCAGTAATCTTTCGTCCCTGCGTGCTGATCCCGTGCTACAACCACGGCGCGATGATTGCCAGCGTGCTGTCACGTCTCGCGCCGTTCGGCCTGCCGTGCCTGGTGGTGGATGACGGCAGCGACGCAGTAACCCGTCAGGAGCTTGAGCGCCTGGCGGCGGAGCAGCCGCAGATGACGCTGGTTCGTCTGGCGCAAAACGCCGGAAAAGGTGCCGCGGTCATCAGAGGGCTGGAGGAGTGCGCGCGGACGGGTTACACCCACGCCGTGCAGGTGGATGCGGACGGTCAACACGCCATTGAAGATATCCCCAAACTGCTGGCGCTGGCGGAGCGCCACCCGGACGCGCTGATTTCCGGCCAGCCCATTTACGATGACTCTATTCCGCGCTCCCGACTTTACGGGCGCTGGATCACCCACGTTTGGGTGTGGATTGAAACCTTATCGCTGCAGCTTAAAGACAGCATGTGCGGCTTTCGGGTCTATCCGGTTTCACCCACGCTGCGGCTGGCAGCGCGCGAACCGCTCGGCAAGCGGATGGACTTTGACACCGAAGTGATGGTTCGTCTCTACTGGCAGGGCAACACCAGCGTCTTTCTGCCCACGCGCGTGACCTATCCGCAGGACGGTTTGTCCCACTTCGACGCGCTAAAAGATAACGTGCGGATCTCCCTGATGCATACCCGGCTCTTCTTCGGCATGCTGCCCCGCATGCCCGGCCTGCTTTTCCGTCGACGCCGCCAGCACTGGGCGCAGCAGGACGAGGTCAAGGGTCTGTGGGGGATGCGCCTGATGCTGCGCGTCTGGGAACTACTGGGTCGGCGGGCCTTTACCGTGCTGTTGTGGCCGGTTATCGGCGTGTACTGGCTTATCGCGCGTCCGGCGCGGCAGGCCTCGCGGCAGTGGATGGCGAGAGTGAAGCAAGAACTGCGTCAGCGGAGCATGCCTGTTCCCTCACGGCTTAACAGCTTTTTCCATTTCATGCGCTTCGGCAACGCGATGCTGGATAAAGTCGCCAGCTGGCGCGGCGAGCTGAAGCTTCATCGCGATATTGTCTTTGCCCCCGGCGCGAGCGAAGCGTTAAACATCGCGGCTCCACAGGGCAAACTGCTGCTGGCCTCGCACCTTGGCGACGTAGAGGCCTGCCGGGCCCTGGCTCAGCTGGAAGGCAGTAAAATCATCAACGCCCTGGTTTTCAGCGAGAACGCCCAGCGCTTTAAGCAAATCATGAGCGAAATGGCGCCCGAAGCTGGCGTGAATTTGATGTCGGTCACCGACATCGGCCCGGACACCGCCATTGCCATCAAAGAGAAGCTTGAGCGCGGTGAATGGGTCGCGATTGTGGGGGATCGCATCGCGGTGAATCCGCAGCGCGGCGGCGAATGGCGCGTGATCTGGAGCCGATTCATGGGCCAGCCTGCACCGTTCCCACAGGGGCCGTTTATCCTGGCCTCCATCCTGCGCTGCCCGGTGGTGCTGATTTTCGCCCTGCGCCAGCAGGGTAAGCTCGTCCTGCACTGCGAGCCGTTTGCCGACCCGCTGCGCCTGCCGCGCGGTGAACGCCAGCAGGCACTGCAAGATACCGTCGATCGCTATGCGCAGCGGCTGGAACATTACGCCCTCATGTCGCCGCTCGACTGGTTTAATTTTTTCGATTTCTGGCATCTGCCAGAGTCCAGTGAGAAGGAGTAAAGGGTGCTAACCGATCCCCGCTTTACGACTGAAGTCGAGATCACCGTTCCGTTCCACGACGTCGATATGATGGGCGTGGTCTGGCACGGTAACTATTTCCGCTACTTTGAGATCGCCCGCGAGGCGCTGCTCAATCAGTTTGATTATGGCTATCGCCAGATGAAGGCCTCCGGCTACGTCTGGCCCGTCGTCGACACCCGGGTGAAATACCGCGATGCGGTGACCTTTGAGCAGCGTATTCGCGTCCGCGCGCACATTGAAGAGTATGAAAACCGCCTGCGCATTGCCTATCAAATTTTCGATGCGCAGACCGGCAAACGCACGACCACCGGTTACACCATTCAGGTGGCGGTGGAAGAAGCGACCCGCGAAATGTGCTTTGTGAGCCCGGCAATACTGTTTGAACGTATGGGAGTAACACCATGAAATGGTTGCCTTTACTGGCGCTGATCGTCAGCCCGCTGGTCAGCGCCGTGACGCTGGATGAGCTGCAGCAGCGCTTCACCGAGCAGCCCGTGGTGCGCGCGCATTTCGAACAGGTTCGCACGATAAAAGATATGCCGCAGCCGCTGCGCTCGCAGGGCGAGATGCTGATCGCCCGCGACAGCGGCCTGCTGTGGGATCAAAAAGCGCCGTTTCCGATGACGCTCCTGCTGGACGACAAGCGGATGGTGCAGGCGATTAACGGCCAGCCGCCGCAAACCATCACTGCCGACAATAATCCGCAGATGTTCCAGTTCAACCATCTTCTGCGCGCCCTGTTCCAGGCGGACCGCAAGGTGCTGGAAGAGAACTTCCGCATCGATTTTAAAGACCTGGGAGCGGGCCGCTGGTCGCTGGTGCTTACGCCAAAAACGACGCCGCTGGACAAGATTTTCGCCACCCTCGATCTGGGCGGCGCGACCTATCTGGAAACGATTCGCCTCAACGACAAACAGGGCGACCGTACCGATATCGCCCTTTCTCACCACCAACTGACGCCCGCCAGCCTGACCGATGACGAACGCCAACGCTTTGCCGCACCGTAAATCCCTGCGCCCGGCGCTGCTGTGGGCCACGTTATGCCTGATTCTGCTGGGCGTGTTGCTGTCGCTGCTGCCCGGCGCGCGACTGAACAGCAGCGTGCTGGCCATGCTGCCGAAGCAGACGCTGGGGGCAATCCCGCCGGCGCTCAACGACGGGTTTATGCAGCGTCTCGACCGCCAGCTGGTCTGGCTGGTCAGCCCCGGCAAAGAGCCGGATCCGCGCGTGGCACAGCAGTGGCTGGCGCTGCTGCAAAGCACTGATTCGCTCAGCGAGGTCAAAGGCCCGATGGACGCCGCCGGGCAAAAGGCCTGGGGAGAGTTCTTCTGGCAGCACCGAAATGGCCTGATTGACCCCGCCACCCGCGCCCGCCTGCAAAACGGCGGAGAAGCGCAGGCGCAGTGGATTTTATCTCAGCTCTACTCGGCCTTTTCCGGCGTCAGCGGTAAAGAGCTGCAAAACGATCCCCTGATGCTGATGCGCGGCTCGCAGCTCGCTCTGGCGCAAAACGGCCAGAAGCTGCGGCTGATGGACGGCTGGCTGGTCGCAAAAGATGAGGCGGGAAACTACTGGTATCTGCTCCACGGCGAGCTGGCGGGCTCATCATTTGATATGCAGCAGACCCACCGGCTCGTGACGACGCTTAACGCGCTGCAGGAGACGCTGAAAGCCCACTACCCTCAGGCACAGCTGCTTTCCCGCGGGACCGTGTTCTACAGCGATTACGCCAGCCAGCAGGCCAAACGTGATGTTTCGACGCTGGGTATCGCCACCCTGCTTGGCGTGTTCCTGCTCATCGTGGCGGTGTTCCGCTCTCTGCGCCCGCTGCTGCTGAGCGTGCTCTCCATTGCCATCGGCGCGCTGGCGGGGACGGTGGTGACGCTGCTGCTCTTTGGCGAGCTGCACCTGATGACGCTGGTGATGAGCATGAGCATCATCGGAATTTCGGCAGACTACACGCTTTACTACCTGACCGAACGGATGGTACACGGCGCGGAGCATTCTCCCTGGCAAAGCCTGGCCAAAGTTCGCAATGCGCTGCTGCTGGCGCTGCTGACGACCGTCGCCGCCTACCTGATTATGATGCTGGCCCCCTTCCCCGGGATCCGCCAGATGGCGGTGTTCGCTGCCGTGGGGCTGAGCGCCTCCTGCCTGACGGTGATTTTCTGGCATCCGTGGTTGTGCCGCGGGTTACCGGTGCGCCCGGTTCCCTTTATGGTCCTGATGCTGCGCTGGCTGGCCGCCTGGCGACGCAGTAAAAAACTGTCAATTGGTCTTCCCGTCGCGCTGGCGCTGCTCTCCGCCGTGGGAATAAGCACGCTGAAGGTGGACGACGACATCGCCCAGCTGCAGGCGTTGCCGAAAGATATTCTGACGCAGGAGAAGGCCATTACCGCCCTGACCGGACAGAGCGTGGATCAGAAATGGTTTGAGGTTCATGGCGCTTCGCCTCAGCAAACGCTGGAGCGGCTGGAAGCCTTTACCCCGGCGCTGGCAGAGGCGCAGAAAGCGGGAGAAATTACCCGCTGGCGCACCCTGCCGCTGAACTCGCTGGCCCGCCAGAAAAGCGATCTTACGCTGCTGCAAAACGCCGCGCCTGCGGTAACGAACGTGCTGAAAAGCGCAGGGCTCAACGCCGTCTCCCCGAATCTGGACGCCATGCCGGTCAGCGTGGACGCGTGGCTTAAAAGCCCGGCCAGCGAAGGCTGGCGTCTGCTCTGGCTGACCCTGCCCGACGGTCAAAGCGGCGTGCTCGTGCCGGTGGACGACGCAAAAAACAGCGCGGCCCTCGGCGAGCTGGCCGCGCGCCATGACGGTGTCGTCTGGGTCGATCGCAAAGCCAGTTTTGACACCCTGTTTGCCCTCTACCGCACGCTGCTGACGGGGCTCCTGTTTGCCGCGCTGGCGGTGATTGCCTGCGGGGCGATGGTGCGCCTCGGCTGGCGTAAGGGACTGATAAGCCTGGTGCCGTCCGTGCTGTCGCTGAGCTGCGGGCTGGCGGTACTGGCCGCAACGGGCCACCCGGTAAACCTGTTTTCACTGCTGGCGCTGGTGCTGGTGCTCGGCATTGGCATTAACTACACGCTGTTTTTCAGCAACCCGCGCGGCACGCCGCTGACCTCGATGCTGGCGATTACGCTGGCGATGATGACCACGCTGCTGACGCTGGGCATGCTCGTCTTCAGCGCCACGCAGGCCATCAGCAGCTTTGGTATCGTGCTGGTGAGCGGTATTTTTACCGCCTTCCTGCTGGCGCCGCTGGCGATGCCGGATAAGAAAGAGAGAAAACGTAAATGAACGCTTTTTACCGCGCCGTCGCGCTAACCGCGGCGCTGCTGCTGGCAGGCTGCAGCCATTCGACCGATACCCAAGAGACGCGTCCCCAGGCCTGGCTCCAGCCGGGAACCCGCGTTACGCTCCCGCCGCCCGGCATTAGCCCGGCGGTAAGCTCCCAGCAGCTGCTGACCGGCAGCTTTAACGGGCAAACGCAGTCCCTGCTGGTGATGCTCAACGCGGATGCGCATAAAGTGACGCTGGCCGGGCTCTCTTCCGTGGGCATTCGTCTGTTCCTGGCGACGTACGATGAGACCGGTATTCATACCGAGCAGTCGATCGTTGTGCCGCAGTTGCCGCCCGCCAGCCAGGTGCTGGCCGACGTGATGCTCAGCCACTGGCCGATTAGCGCCTGGCAGCCGCAGTTGCCGAAGGGCTGGACGCTGACTGACACGGGCGATCGGCGCGAACTGCGTAACGCCAGCGGCAAGCTGGTGACGGAGATTGTCTACCTGCAGCGTAAAGGCAAGCGCGAGCCGATCAGCATCGAGCAACACGTTTTTAAATACCACATCACCATTCAATATCTGGGTGACTGAGATGATTTATATTTCCGCTGTTGGCATGGTCAACGCGCTGGGCAACTCGCATGATGAAATCGCTGCTAACCTGGTGACGGGCGCAGCGCCGGGTATGCATGCCCGAACCGGCTGGTTACAGGGTTCACCCGACGCCGTGCTGGGCGGTGTGGAAGGCGAACTGCCGCCCATCCCGGAAACGCTGTCCGCACACCGCACCCGCAACAACCAGCTTCTGCTGGCCGCGCTGGCGCAGATTCAGTCGACCGTCGACGAGGCTATCGCCCGCGTCGGCCGCGATCGGGTGGCCGTGGTGCTGGGGACCAGCACCTCTGGGCTGGATGAAGGCGATGAGCACGTGCAGCGCATGACCCATGGCGAAGCGAGCACGCACTGGCAGTACCCGCAGCAGGAGCTCGGCGATCCGTCCCGCTTCCTCGCCAACTGGCTTCAGCTCGAAGGCCCGGCCTATACGATCTCGACAGCCTGCTCTTCCAGCGCGCGGGCGATGATTGGCGGCAAACGTCTGATTGAAGCCGGGCTGGTGGACATCGCGATTGTTGGCGGAGCAGATACCCTGAGCCGGATGCCCGTCAACGGGTTTAACAGCCTTGAATCCTTCTCCCCTACGCTCTGCGAGCCTTTTGGTCGCGACCGTCGGGGGATCACCATCGGTGAAGCCGCCGCGCTGATGGTGCTTAGCCGTGAGCCCGCGGACGTGGCGCTGCTCGGGACGGGTGAATCCAGCGATGCGTACCATATTTCCGCTCCGCATCCGCAGGGCGAAGGGGCGATCAGGGCCATCACGCAGGCGCTCAACGAAGCGGGTATGCAGCCCGGAGATATCGGCTACATCAACCTGCACGGCACGGCCACGCCGCTTAACGATCAGATTGAATCGCAGGTGATACACGATCTCTTTGGGGAAAGCGTGCCCTGTAGCTCTACTAAACACCTTACCGGCCATACGCTGGGCGCTGCCGGTATCACCGAAGCGGCCCTGAGCTGGCTGATTCTGACGCGCGATCTTCCCTTACCGCCGCAGGACTTCGCCCGCTACGCACCGGACGACACGCTGGCGCCGTGCGGTCTGCTGCACCAGCGCACCGCGCTGACAAAGCCGGTCATTCTGTCTAACTCGTTCGCGTTTGGCGGCAACAACGCCAGCATTCTGCTGGGGAGAGCGTCATGAGCTACTTATCACCCGAAGCCTATTTGCCGCACGATGCGCCCATGATGTTGCTGGAGTCCGTTGAGAATGTGACGGACGACATGGCGGTATGCCGCGTCGCGATAGACAGACAAAGCGTGCTGGCACCCTTTCTGAATGCCGATGGCGACCTGCCGGGCTGGTACGCGCTCGAGCTGATGGCGCAGACCGTCGGCGTCTGGTCCGGCTGGCATCGCCAGCAGCAGGGGCAGGAGCATATTGCGCTGGGCATGGTGCTCGGCGCGCGTGAACTGATCTGCGCCAGCGGGCGTTTCGCCGCAGGCTTGACGCTGGACATCACCGTTAAGCTGCTGATGCAGGACGAACGCTTCGGCAGTTTTGAATGCGCAATTTCCGCTAATGAAGAGACGCTGGCCACGGGCCGGGTCAACACCTTCCAGCCAAGCGCAGAAGAATTAACCTCGCTTTTTAATCAGGGATCTAACGCATGAGTCGTTCCGTACTGGTCACCGGGGCCAGCAAAGGCATAGGGCGCGCCATCGCCCGACAGCTTGCCGCCGACGGGTTTACCTTAGGCGTGCATTACCATCGTGATGCCGCAGGCGCGCAGGAGACGCTGGACGCCATCACGCAGGCGGGCGGCAACGGCCGTTTACTCTCGTTTGATGTGGGCAACCGCGAACAGTGCCGCGAGGTGCTGGAACAGGACATTGAAGCCCATGGCGCATGGTATGGCGTGGTCAGCAACGCGGGTATCACCCGCGATGGCGCCTTTCCGGCATTGAGTGAAGACGACTGGGACAGCGTGATCCACACCAATCTCGACAGTTTTTATAACGTCATTCACCCCTGCATTATGCCGATGATTGGCACCCGTAAAGGGGGACGCATTATCACCCTATCGTCCGTGTCCGGCGTGATGGGTAACCGCGGGCAGGTGAACTACAGCGCGGCAAAAGCGGGCATTATCGGTGCCACCAAAGCGCTGGCGATTGAGCTGGCAAAACGCAAAATCACCGTGAACTGCATTGCGCCGGGGCTGATTGATACCGGAATGATTGAAATGGAAGAGGCCGCGCTGAAAGAAGCGATGTCCATCATTCCAATGAAACGCATGGGCCAGGCTGAGGAGGTCGCCGGGCTGGCAAGCTATCTGATGTCAGATATTGCGGGTTACGTCACCCGCCAGGTCATTTCCATTAACGGAGGAATGCTATGACGCGTCGCGTGGTGATTACGGGCATGGGCGGCGTGACCGCCTTTGGCGAAAACTGGCAATCCGTGTCCAGCAGGCTGCTGGCGTATGAAAACGCGGTGCGTAAAATGCCGGAGTGGCAGGTCTATGATGGCCTGCACACCCTGCTGGGCGCGCCGATTGATGACTTCACGCTGCCGGAACATTATACCCGCAAACGGATCCGCGCCATGGGCCGCGTGTCGTTGATGTCGACCCGCGCCACGGAGCTGGCACTGGAGCAGGCGGGGCTGATTGGCGAGACGGTGCTCACCAATGGGCAAACGGGTATCGCGTATGGCTCATCCACAGGCAGTACCGGGCCCGTCAGCGAATTCGCCACTATGCTCACCGAAAAGCACACCAATAACATCACCGGCACAACCTACGTGCAGATGATGCCGCACACCACCGCGGTGAATACCGGACTGTTCTTCGGATTACGTGGCCGCGTCATCCCGACCTCAAGCGCCTGTACGTCCGGCAGCCAGGCAATTGGCTACGCCTGGGAGGCGATTCGCCACGGCTATCAGACCGTTATGGTTGCGGGGGGCGCTGAGGAGCTGTGTCCGTCTGAAGCGGCGGTGTTTGACACGCTGTTTGCCACCAGCCAGCGTAACGATGAACCCAAAACCACCCCTTCGCCATTTGATACGCAGCGCGATGGTCTGGTGATTGGGGAAGGCGCGGGCACCCTGATACTCGAAGAGCTGGAGCATGCCAAAGCGCGCGGGGCCACTATCTACGGCGAAATCGTGGGCTTTGCCACTAACTGTGATGCGGCCCATATCACCCAGCCTCAGCGTGAAACCATGCAGATTTGTATGGAGCAGTCGCTGGCCATGGCGGGATTGAGCGCCCTGGATATGGGGTATATCTCCGCACACGGTACTGCCACCGATCGCGGTGATATTGCTGAAAGCCAGGCCACTGCCGCTATCTATGGTGACAACGTGCCGATTTCATCGCTGAAGAGCTATTTTGGCCACACGCTCGGAGCCTGCGGCGCGCTGGAAGCATGGATGAGTTTACAGATGATGCGTGAAGGCTGGTTTGCCCCGACACTCAATTTAAGGCAACCGGATGAGCAATGTGGTGCTTTAGATTATATTATGGGAGAAGCCCGCCAGATCGATTGCGAGTATCTGCAGAGCAATAACTTCGCGTTTGGCGGCATCAACACCTCGATTATCATTAAACGCTGGGCGTAACTATGTACCAGTTTGTACTGGGAAAAATATCCACCCTTTGCGCGGACCCGCTGGCGTCAACGTTCGCAGACAGCGCACCTCAGGGTGCTCGCAATGCCTCATGGCTGGCTGGCAGGATGCTGCTCGCCAGAGCGTTATCCCCTCATCCGCTCCCCGACATTATTTACGGCGAGCAGGGGAAACCGGCCTTTGCGGAGGGCCATCCGCTGTGGTTCAACCTGAGCCACAGCGGTGACGATATCGCCTTGCTGATGAGCGATGAAGGCGAAGTCGGCTGTGATATCGAAGTGATTCGCCCCAGGAAGAACTGGCAGGCGTTAGCGAATGCCGTCTTCAGCATGACGGAGCATGATGAGCTTGAGCGCGAAGCGCCAGAGGAACGGCTTGCCGCCTTCTGGCGTATCTGGACGCGAAAAGAGGCGATCATCAAACAGCGTGGCGGTAGCGCCTGGCAGATTGTCAGCATTGACAGCACGGCGCCGTCGCACTCGGTCAGCCAGGTGCAGATCGGCTCACTCAGCCTGGCCGTTTGTACGTCGACCCCTTACACCCTGACCACCGAGTCGATTATCCACGTCGGGGCAGGAAAATCACCAGTACACCCAACATAATAAACACGACGCCGACCAGCCCGTGCCAGGAGAAGCTTTCTCCCCAGCCCGGCAGCAGGATCGCGGCGCCCCACACCAGGATATAGCTAAGACTCAGCAAGGCATACGCTTTGCTGAGGGCCATGCGATGCAGCGCCAGGTACCAGCAGCCCATAGAAGCCACATACCCCATCAACCCCAGCAGCAGCGCGCCCGTGCCGGACGAGACGTGCCACAGCGCGGAAATAAACGTCAGAATCTCGCTGACCGGAGGCAGAGCCTGCATGGCCTCGCGCAGCAGCAGCTGCGCGGCGCTGACTAACAGCACGCTGCATAAGGCCCAGAACGCCCCTTTCACAGGCTCCCTCCCAGGATAACAATCCCAATGATGATCAACCCCACCCCCAGCCAGTGATGCAAGGCGACGTTTTCACGCCAGAATACCTTCGCCGCCAGCGTCACCCAGACAAAATTGAGGCTCAGCATAGGGTAGGCAATGCCGACAGGCAGGCGCTGCAGCACCACCAGCCAGACCAGCATCCCGCTGCCCAGCGCCAGCAGAGCCAGGCCAAGCCACAGCGCGATATGCACGCCACGCCGCCCGGCTTTCGCCGGACGGGTAGCCTGTTTCTGGCACAGCTGTCCTGCACAGCTGAGCAGGCTTGCCAGTATCAGCCAGATCCAGGTCATCACTTCGGCAGATACTGCAGGTAGGCCAGACGGCCCTGGATATACAGGCTGTCCGGTTCTGGCAGATTCGCCCGCGAAAGATCATCGCGTTTTGACAGCAGAATCACCAGCGATACGCGTCCCTGCTGACGGTGCTCAGCCAGCCACTGCGCGAAGTCATCTTTACCGACAAAACGATCTTTCACATCAGGATAATCCAGCCCGTAGCGCAGTTCGCCGCTCTGACCAAACAGCGTGATGTCATTGCGCTTCAGCTCCCACGCCAGGCCAGCGGCCAGGCCCACGTTATTGGCCAAGACAAATCGGCTGTCCTGAAGCGGCTCGCGCACGGTGTCGACCAGCGACTGCGGCTGTTTGGAATCCACCACCAGGTTAGGAATGGCAAAACCGATCAGCAGCGCCAGGCCCGCAGGGCAGAGCGCCGCAAGCCACCAGCGCTGCTGACTCTGCCTGAACGTAAACCAGCCGACCGCGGCCCAGATGAGGAACGCGACCACCGCGCAGAACACTTTATACAGTTCAACCGAGGACCAGACCGGATGCTTAGCGAACCCCCACGGAGAGACCACCAGCGCCGCCACCATGCCGATAACGCCAAACGCCAGGTTGATCCCGCCGTTAATGCGTAACGCTCTGGCGCCCTTCTCCGCCGCGAGGCAGGCATAGCGCGCCATCAGGATCGCCAGCGGGGCAAAGCACGGCAGGATATAGGTTGGCAGCTTGCCTTTGGCGATGCTGAAGAACAGCAGCGGCATCACCACCCAACCCAGCAGATAGAACCCGCCGCCCGCGTTTTGTCTGTCATTCCATCCGAGACGAAACGCGCCGGGCAGCAGCGCCAGCCACGGCAGGCTACCCGCGATCAGGAACGGCACGTAGTACCAGAACGGGGCTTTGTGCTGCGCATCGCTCTGGGCGAAACGCTGAATATGCTCAACCCAGAAGAAGTAACGCCAGAAGTCAGGCTCACGCTGCGCAATCGCCAGCCCCCATGGCAGAACAATCAGCACGCAGCTCAGGATCGCGAGCCAGCCAAAAATCAGCACCTCTTTCCAGCGCTTCTGGGCGATCACCCACGGCAGCACGCCAATCACCGGTACCGCCAGCGCCAGGAAGCCTTTGGTCATCACCCCCATCCCGCAGGCCAGCCCAAGCAGCACATAGCCGCCCGCTTTTCCGGCAACGGTTTGGGCCTGTGACGCCAGCCAGAAGCTGCACATCGCCGCCACCAGCCACAGGGTGATGATGGGATCCAGCACCGCATACGTGCCGATGCCATACACCAGGAACAGGGTCAGGAAGATCAGGCCGGAGAAAATGGCTGTCCGCTTATCCCGCCAGAGACGCCAGGCCATCCAGATGACTAGCAGCGCCGCTAAACCGGTGGAGAAGATAGACCCGGCGCGCACGGCGAGGTTCGTGTGCCCGAACAGCATCTGCCCGATGCTGTTGATCCAGTAGCCGGCAATCGGCTTTTCAAAGTAACGCAGCCCCAAAAAATGCGGGACAACCCAGTCTCCGGAGGCCAGCATTTCGCGGCTGATTTCCGCATAGCGCGTTTCATCAGGCTGCCAAAGCAGGCGGATATCAACCGGGATGAGGTAGTAAACGATAAACAGTGCGAGAAGCGCTAAGCCATAACGGGCTGTTTTCATTGGACCGGACTCACGGTTTGTTGATAGCCAAGCCAGCCTTCCCGGCCAGCCAGTTCATTACGGACCACTTTGCCCACGGGCAGGGTGCTGAGGTCGTCTGGCAGCAGCTCGCTTAACGGGCAAAACGCAATGCCTTCCTGAGCGGCCATCGTCAGCAGTTCGTCGAAATCATGCTGATACGCAATCCCGGTAATGACTCCAACTTACTGATAGTGTTTTATGTTCAGATAATGCCCGATGACTTTGTCATGCAGCTCCACCGATTTTGAGAACGACAGTGACTTCCTGCCCAGCCTTGCCAGA
>NZ_VDAS01000109.1:0-225 GCF_019584165.1 Enterobacter sp. EC_64 | reverse complement strand
TTCACTGCATGCAGCATTGGTACAACCTGAGCGATGGCGCGATGGAAGATGCTCTGTACGAAATCGCCTCCATGCGTCTGTTTGCCCGGTTATCCCTGGATAGCGCCTTGCCGGACCGCACCACCATCATGAATTTCCGCCACCTGCTGGAGCAGCATCAACTGGCCCGCCAATTGTTCAAGACCATCAATCGCTGGCTGGCCGAAGCAGGCGTCATGATGACTC
>NZ_VDAS01000108.1:0-227 GCF_019584165.1 Enterobacter sp. EC_64 | reverse complement strand
TTCATGGAGAGGAGCAATTTGTCTCAGCCGATGCCGGCTACCAAGGAGCGCCACAGCGCGAGGAGCTGGCCGAGGTGGATGTGGACTGGCTGATCGCCGAGCGTCCCGGCAGGGTAAAAACCTTGAAGCAGCATCCGCGCAAGAACAAAACGGCCATCAACATCGAATACATGAAAGCCAGCATCCGTGCCAGGGTGGAGCACCCGTTTCGCATCATCAAGCGGCAG
>NZ_VDAS01000107.1:0-228 GCF_019584165.1 Enterobacter sp. EC_64 | reverse complement strand
CCGTTGTCCGTCAGCCACTGCACCGCTGTGTCGGGCAGCCTGTCGCCGAAGCGCTTTTCCACCGACCTCAGCATCACATCCTGCACGGTCGAACTGTCATAGCCTCCCGTGCTTGAATCGCCACGGGTTTAACAGACACCTCAGAGTCATTTAAGATGGCTTAAAGAGAGGTGCCCATGAGCGGTAAGCGTTATCCCGAAGAGTTTAAAACTGAAGCAGTCAAACAGG
>NZ_VDAS01000106.1:0-229 GCF_019584165.1 Enterobacter sp. EC_64 | reverse complement strand
CAAAGTTGCTTTTCCGGCACAGTAAATCCCTGACCCAATCGGCCAATTTGCCAGACTGGTGTTCCAGTTTTTGTATGAATACCCTGGCACATTGAACCAACAAAGTTCGGATCTTGAATCGCCACGGATAATCTAGACACTTCCGAGCCGTTGATAATACTGGTTTTCATATTCTGTCGGTGACATCTGTTCGCTAGAACCATGCCGACGCTTACTGTTATAAAACATT
>NZ_VDAS01000105.1:0-229 GCF_019584165.1 Enterobacter sp. EC_64 | reverse complement strand
AGCAGTACGCCAGCAGCCGTGACTTTGCGGCGGCAACAGGGCTTGTACCTCGGCAGTACAGCACGGGAGGTAGGACGACATTGCTGGGAATTAGTAAGCGAGGTAATAAAAAGATGAATCGCCACGGGTTTAACAGACACCTCAGAGTCATTTAAGATGGCTTAAAGAGAGGTGCCCATGAGCGGTAAGCGTTATCCCGAAGAGTTTAAAACTGAAGCAGTCAAACAGG
>NZ_VDAS01000104.1:0-229 GCF_019584165.1 Enterobacter sp. EC_64 | reverse complement strand
TTACGCACCACGCCTTCAGTAGCTGAACAGGAGGGACAGCTGATAGAAACAGAAGCCACTGGAGCACCTCAAAAACACCATCATACACTAAATCAGTAAGTTGGCACCATTACCTCCCTAAACCACCTCCTGGGGAGGTGGTGATTGATCCTGTAAGGCTATAGCCTGAAGAATGCCCATGCCGGAATATCTCTTCTTACTCACCACAAGTAAAAGGAGACAGACTGAC
>NZ_VDAS01000103.1:0-229 GCF_019584165.1 Enterobacter sp. EC_64 | reverse complement strand
ACCTTGCAGCGGCGTTCACGCATTACAATGAAAATCACCCGCATAGTGCGCTGGGATATCACTCTCCGAGAGAATACCGGCGGCAGCGGGCATCGTTAACTTAAGATACAAAAGCGGTAATGACTCCAACTTACTGATAGTGTTTTATGTTCAGATAATGCCCGATGACTTTGTCATGCAGCTCCACCGATTTTGAGAACGACAGTGACTTCCTGCCCAGCCTTGCCAG
>NZ_VDAS01000102.1:0-230 GCF_019584165.1 Enterobacter sp. EC_64 | reverse complement strand
AATGTTTTATAACAGTAAGCGTCGGCATGGTTCTAGCGAACAGATGTCACCGACAGAATATGAAAACCAGTATTATCAACGGCTCGGAAGTGTCTAGATTATCCGTGGCGATTCAGCTTGCTGCCCAGTCTATGGCCTCACGGTCGCAGCAGTCCAGCGCGAACGTTACCCGCAGTTTTTCGCCGTTGTCGCAGCCGAACTCGAAGCCATCTGAACACCAGCGCATATCG
>NZ_VDAS01000101.1:0-231 GCF_019584165.1 Enterobacter sp. EC_64 | reverse complement strand
TCTAAATAGGCTGATTCAAGGCATTTACGGGAGAAAAAATCGGCTCAAACATGAAGAAATGAAATGACTGAGTCAGCCGAGAAGAATTTCCCCGCTTATTCGCACCTTCCCTAGTGTTAGGGAAGGTGCGAACAAGTCCCTGATATGAGATCATGTTTGTCATCTGGAGCCATGGAACAGGGTTCATCATGAGTCATCAACTTACCTTCGCCGACAGTGAATTCAGCAGTA
>NZ_VDAS01000100.1:0-231 GCF_019584165.1 Enterobacter sp. EC_64 | reverse complement strand
CCGTGAATCCCTGGTTCAGGATAAGGTAAAAACAACCAATCAAATGCATGCTTTTCTGCTGGAATTTGGCATTAGCGTTCCCCGAGGAGCTGCCGTTATTAGCCGACTGAGTACCATTCTTGAGGATAATAGTTTGCCTCTTTACCTCAGCCAGTTATTGCTGAAATTACAACAGCATTATCACTATCTTGTTGAGCAGATTAAAGATTTGGAATCCCAGTTGAAACGAAA
>NZ_VDAS01000010.1:0-176432 GCF_019584165.1 Enterobacter sp. EC_64 | reverse complement strand
TCTCCTGAAGGAACGTTGAAGACGACGACGTTGATAGGTCGGGTGTGTAAGCGCAGCGATGCGTTGAGCTAACCGATACTAATGAACCGTGAGGCTTAACCTTACAACGCCGAAGATGTTTTGGCGAAGAGACAGATTTTCAGCCTGATACAGATTAACAGAATTTGCCTGGCGGCTTTAGCGCGGTGGTCCCACCTGACCCCATGCCGAACTCAGAAGTGAAACGCCGTAGCGCCGATGGTAGTGTGGGGTCTCCCCATGTGAGAGTAGGGAACTGCCAGGCATCAAACAAGAAAAACCCCGTACCGAAAGGTGCGGGGTTTTTTGCTTTTATATCCATCCTGGCCTTTCTCTTAATCCCTTATCCTGCTAATGGAATGTGTGATCCCTGTCGCAATGTTATTTATAACAAAATTATAACATTTCATTTACGAGGTTATTGAGCCTTCTGGCTCAATACGCCGCAGTTTATGGCAGGAGCATAATCACAATGACAGAAAGCATGACATCACACGGGACGCTGGCTCACAGTGATACCCGAAGAAGGGTATGGGCAATCATCAGCGCCTCTTCAGGGAATCTGGTTGAATGGTTCGACTTTTACGTCTACTCATTCTGTTCACTCTACTTCGCACATATTTTCTTCCCATCCGGCAACACCACTACACAGCTGCTACAAACGGCTGGGGTTTTTGCCGCAGGATTTTTAATGCGACCCATCGGGGGCTGGCTGTTCGGCCGTATTGCGGATCGTCGAGGGCGTAAGGCCTCGATGCTGATCTCGGTGTGTATGATGTGCTTTGGCTCGCTGGTGATCGCCTGCTTACCGGGATATGAATCGATTGGCATCTGGGCACCGGCGCTGCTTTTGCTGGCCCGCTTATTTCAGGGATTATCGGTGGGCGGTGAATACGGTACCAGTGCGACCTACATGAGCGAAATTGCACTGGAAGGCCGTAAAGGTTTTTACGCCTCATTCCAGTACGTCACGCTGATTGGCGGTCAACTGCTGGCCATTCTTGTGGTGGTGATCCTGCAGCAGATTTTGACGGACGAACAACTTCATGCCTGGGGATGGCGAATTCCTTTCGCAATGGGGGCAGTGCTGGCGATTGTCGCACTTTGGCTACGCCGTCAGTTAGATGAAACCTCTCAGAAAGAGGTCCGGATGCTGAAGGAGGCGGGAACATTCAAAGGGTTATGGCGTAACCGCAAAGCTTTCCTGATGGTGCTGGGCTTCACTGCGGGCGGTTCTCTCAGTTTTTATACGTTCACCACCTATATGCAAAAGTACCTGGTGAATACCACCGGCATGCACGCCAACGTCGCCAGTGTGGTCATGACCGCGGCGCTGTTTGTTTTTATGCTCATACAGCCGATCGTCGGTGCGCTCTCGGACAAAATTGGCCGACGTACCTCAATGCTCATTTTTGGCGGATTATCGGCATTATGTACCGTTCCCATTCTGACAGCGCTTCAGCATGTCTCTTCACCGTATGCCGCCTTTGCGCTGGTGATGGTGGCGATGGTGATTGTCAGTTTCTATACCTCCATCAGTGGGATACTGAAAGCCGAGATGTTCCCGGCGCAGGTCCGTGCGTTAGGGGTAGGGCTCTCTTATGCGGTAGCCAACGCGGTGTTTGGCGGATCGGCGGAGTACGTCGCGCTGTCGCTTAAATCATGGGGAAGCGAAACGACATTCTTCTGGTACGTAACGGGAATGGGGGCACTGGCGTTTGTTGTCTCCCTGATGCTGCATCGCAAAGGGAAAGGCATTCGACTTTAATAGCGCGCCATCTGCCATACGGCATAGCCGGTCGTTGCGCCGGCGACATCCCAGGCGAAATCTTTCCAGCTCCAGCCGCTCCCTGCGGGGCGGCTATCCCACAGTTCTTTTGATGCCCCAAGACCTACTGAGAACATTAACCCGATCGCCGCGCTACGATCCCGGCTGTATCCCTGGTGCTGGGCATATTCATTACCGGCTGCGGACAACATCGCGGAAGCGAGGAAATGCTGTGCTTTGTCCTGTCCAGACCAGCTATCGTTAGCCATATGGCTACAGCCACTCAGGAAGAGCACACTCAGTACCAGAGGAATACGCATCAAGGGCTCCATAAAAAAGCCCTGCGGGTGACAGGGCCTGGATATTACAGAATACGGCTGATAAGTCGGTCGATACGGATACGACGTAAGCGGCGAATAAGCTTGCGAACTTTTACCGGATAATCGGCAATGCTCTGCAGTTCGCGGTAGTGATTCACCACGGTCGTATGGGTGCGAATTAGCTCCAGCTCGCGCTCACGTTGGGCGGCTAACTCATGCTGCGGGTCATGAATCAGGATAGCGTTTTCCAGATCCAGTCGCCATGCGCGCGGGTTCAGGTTGTTACCTGTCAGCAGCATCCACTCATCGTCGACCCACATGCCTTTGAGATGGTAACTATTGTCTTCATCTTTCCAGAGACGCACAACCAGCTGGTCAGTGTTGACGTAATACTGTAAGCGGCTCAGGAAACGACGCAGGTTAATCTCATAGAGATAAGGCAGCGCACCAATGATTTTGAACGGCTGATCTTCGGGAATGAAGAAGTCATTTGCCGTTTTATCACCCACGATGATTTCCACTTTTTTACCCTCGCGCAGCAGCTGAATGATATTACGCACCAGCACGGCAGGAAGGTTGAAATACGGCGTGCAGATAGTCAGTTTCTGCTCCGCACACGGCATCAGATAGAAGATCGTTTTGTTCAGCAGGCTTGATTTGCCGAGCCCTACCAGCGGGGTAACGGATAACTCTTCGTTGTTCGCATCGCCCTGGAAATGATAGACCGCATCGCGCAGCTCCTGGCGGAAGGCGCGAACATCGTTTTTGATCTCCGGGCTTTTCGGACGCTCGGGATCGTCAAGACGATTAACGCCACGGCCATGAACCAGATTTTTATCAACCCAGTTGAACATGATATCGGCCATCTGCGGATTACGGATCAGATGGTAGCGGTCGTAGCGATATTTATCGAGCTGATGAAGGTAGACATCATTGAGGCTGGCGCCGCTGTATAGCACGCTGTCATCAATGATGAACCCCTTGAAATGAAGAACGCCGAGCGCTTCACGGGTATTCACCGGGACGCCATAAACAGGCACGTCAACGCCAGGATTTTCCTGCGCCGTGCGGCAATACCAGTCAGCATTGGTGTTTGATGCGGCAGCGCCAATACGGCCACGCTGGGCGCGATGCCAGTCTACCAGCACGCGAACATCCAGTTCCGGACGCTGACGTTTGGCTTCATAGAGCGCGTTCAGGATCGCGCGCCCGCCTTCATCCTGTTCAAGATACAGTGCCACAATGCAAATGCGTCGCGTGGCGCTGGCTATCTTTTCCAGAAGCGTCTCCCGAAAATGAGCGGGAGCGTAAAAGAACTCTACATCATCAACTGACTGAGAAATCTTCGGTAGTTGAGCAAGGTGTTGTTGATGTTTATTACGCTTAAATTTTGACAACATCACAGTGCGTTTCTTCTCTGTTCATTGAAGGGTTGTCTGTACTATGCAAACAACATAAGCGGACAATGATACCACCAGTCCCGTCCAAAGTGGGTAACATTTCCAGTAGCTTACTCGCGTTTGTCTGCTGATGTCAGACTGAGGGATAAGGCAACAATACCTTCGTCCAGCTGAATATCAACGTCAAACCCAAGTTTTCGCGCCAGGGTCACCATACCGCGATTGTTAGGCATAGTAATGCCATTAAGGCGTAACAATCCGTGATCTCGCGTATAACTGATGAGTTTTTCCAGCAGTCGTCTTCCCAGGCCCAGACCTTTAAGATCGGAGCGTACCAGCACGGCAAACTCCGCATCGACGTTATCCGGGTCAGAAATCGCACGCGTAACGCCGAGGATCTCATCACCCTCATCGGCGCGACGAACGGCAACAAACGCCATTTCTCGATCGTAGTCGATCTGGGTCATATTGGCTAAATCATCGTGGGTAAATTCGTTGATTTCGCTAAAATAGCGATAATAAAGATCCTCTTTCGTGACCTGAGAGATAAAGGCCCGCAGCTGGGGCTCATCTTCCGGCAGAATAGGGCGGAACAAGGCGCGTTCCCCATTTTTCATCTCAACCCACTCCTCTAGCTGCAGAGGGTACGGACGGATCGCCAGACGGCTCTCGCTGTCTCCTTCGAATGGCGCGATATCCAGGGTCACGTCCAGCGCCGTAAACTCATTGCCGGAGGCGAGCAGCGGATGAATGTCCAGCCGCTGGATCTCGGCACAATCCACAATCAGGTTAGAGACCTGTACCAGGAACTGACTTAGCCCGGCAATATCAAGCGGACGTAGCGCGCTCCGGCCGCGGATCTTTTTGCTTTTAATCGCCTGGATGATCAGATAACGCGCCAGGTTCATGTTCAGCGGCGGTAACGCCACCACGGCCTGCTCCTCCGGGCGCCACTCCACGCCGCCTTCACCCAGCATGATGAGCGGGCCGAAGACGGGATCGTGTTCGACCACCACGCGTAACTCCTGAGCGCCTGCGCGGTTAGCCATGCTTTGCACCAGCAAGCCGTGGATCCTTGCCTGCGGCCAGGCCATTTTGACCCGATCGAAGATGGCATCGGCTGCCTGCTGCACCTCTGCCGCCGTCCGCAGGTAGAGCATCACCCCCTGAACGTCAGACTTATGCGGGATATCCGGCGAACGCAGCTTCAGGGCAACCGGATAGCCAATCTGCTCGGCAATATGTACGGCCTCAGCGCTGTCGCTGGCGATCCAGGTCGGCAGGGTCTGCATCCCGTAGCTGCCCAGAATGGGCTGGACTTCATGCGTATCCAGCGACGTCGCGCCCTCTTCAATCGCCTGCTGCAACAGCCGGTGAACGTCAACGGTATTGGCCGTCAAATTCCCGGGCAACGCCGGCGTCTCGCGGAGCTGTTTCTGGTTGCGGCGATATTCCACCATATGCATAAACGCGGTTATGGTGCCTTCCGGCGTGCGGTAGGTTGGCAGTCCGGCTTCGCTGAACAGGCGTCGCGCCTCCTGCGAAGAAAACTCACCGCACCAGTTGGTGAGCAGGGTGACATATTTGCCTCGCGGATGATTGCGCACAGCATCAATGAGCGCGCGCGCGCTTTCGCTGCCCGGCGCGACCGCGCTGGGGGAGTGGATAATCATCAGCGCGTCGAAATCCTGGCTATCCAGCAAAATGGAAATGGCCCTGATATAGCGGTCGCTGCTGGCATCATCGCGTAAATCAAGCGGATTGCCGGGCGTCACGCTGGTCGGAAGCGCGTCTTTCAGGCGCTGCAGCGTCTCTTCACTCAGCGTGGCCAGCTTGCCGAAGCGCCGCCACAGCTCATCCAGCGCGAGTGCGGCAGGAGCGGCGCCGTTACTGACAATCATTAATTTCTCGCCGCGCAACGGGCGCATATGGCTTAACGTTTCAACGGCGGAAAAAAGCTCGTGCGTATCCTGCACCCGCAGCAAACCCGCGCGCTGAATAGCGGCGTCCCAGGCGGGATCCATGCCGGAATGCGACTGCAGCAGACGCTGAGCCGCAGGGCTGCGCCCACTTTTGATTACCAGGATCGGCTTATTGCGCGACGCGCTTCGCGACGCCGAGACAAAACGACGCGCGTCGCTGAGGTGCTCAAGATAAAGCAGAATCGCACTGGTTTTACCGTCGCGCGCCAGAAAATCCAGCAGCTCATCAACGTCGATATCCAGACTGTCGCCGAGAGCAATGAAGTAGGAGAATCCCATTTCACGCTGCTGCGCCCAGTCGAGGATGGTGTTCGATACCGCAGCCGACTGCGAGATAAACGCGAGCTTGCCTTTGCGGATCGGAACCGGAGAGAAGCTGGCATTTAAGCCCTGCCAGGGGGCGAGCAGGCCGAGACTGTTTGGTCCAAGAATGCGCATTTGATAGCGGCTGGCGCAGGCCAGAAGCTCGGCTTTCTGTTCAGGCGGAGACGAGAGAATAATGCAGGTTTTACAGCCTTTCTTGCCTAGCGATTCCAGCAGCTCCGGATTCCGTTTCGCGTTTGTACACAGTACGGCCAGATCCGGTACGAAAGGCAGGCTCTGTACATCAGGCCATGCAAGCACTCCCTGAACTGCCTTATACGCGGGCGTGACGGGCATGACGGGTCCATTAAATCCTCCGGCCAGCAGGTTGCGCATCATCAGATAGCCAGCACGATCCGGTTTCATTGATGCGCCGATGACGGCAATGGATTTAGGACGAAGTAGCGCTTCTAACCCTCGCTGGCTCATGCAGGCCTCCTGTGAATGCAAGCGACCTGATGATTTTAAACGCTTTCCGTCTCGGCTGCTGTGACGCTGCCCTTATGAACGGTTTTTCCTGCCAGATAGCGTTCCCGGAAACAGGAGAAATGGTTGCCCAGGGCGCCAGCCGCAGCGGTATCACCCGCCAGATCCAGAAGCGCAATGGCCACTTCGGCGGTGCAGTATTGCCCGTCAGCATGCGCTTCACGCAGACGATAGGCGGAGACGCGGGAAAGATCGACAGAAATCACCGGCAGTGCGTCGAGATAAGGGCTTTTGCGAAACATTTTTCGCGCTTCGGTCCAGGTGCCGTCCAGCATAATAAACAACGGCGGTTTACCGGATGGCGGCGTCGAAAGCACCTCGCGATCGACACCTGCATATGACGCAGGGAAAACGACCATCGGCTGATAGTCCGGGTTTGCCACTAAGTCGAGCAGGGCCTGAGGGGGCTCCGTGCGGGACCACTGAAACGCCGCGGTATCCGGCAGAATATCGGCAATCAGGCGACCAGTATTGCTGGGCTTCATCGGCTCGGTATCAAACATGACCAGACAAAAACGGCTCTGGGCCGTACTCGGCGCCAGCGTCTCGCACAGGCAAACCTTCAGCGGCAGCAGGCAACGCTGACAGCGGCGAATACGGTTTCCGCGCGCGAGGAACGGACGGGTGGCGCGCGCAAGGCGTTCGGCGCGTAATTGAAGAACAGCGTTATCAGTCATGGGCGAAATGCAGGAAAAACCCTATTTTCGCAGAGGCGGGAACGGGGCACAAGATGTGCCCCGTGAATGTTACAGCGACTCGTTTAACCAGCTGTCAAAAGGTGCTTTAGGCACCGCACCGTTGAGCATGTCGACCACTTCACCCTTTTTGAAAATCATAATCGTCGGGATGCTGCGAATGCGAAAACGGGCGCTCAATTCAGGTTCAGCTTCAGTATTGACCTTAACGAAACGTATTTTCCCGCTGCGTTCTTCGGCCACGTCTTCGAAGATCGGCGCGAAGCTTCGGCATGGGCCACACCAGGGCGCCCAGAAATCCACTACGACAGGCAGATCGTCCTTGAGGAGTTTGTCCAGCGTAGCACCCGTCGCGTTAATGACATCGCCATCAAACAATTCATGGCCACAACGTCCGCATTTCGCACCATCTTCAATCCGATCGTCCGGAATGCGGTTAAGAGCCTGACAGTTGGCACATACGGTATTCATAACTAACCTCTGATAGAGCCGTGGGACAGCGGCAAGACGCCGATAATGTTTCTAATATGTTACATATTATCAATGAGCCTGTTTGAAACAACAATGCGTTTTATTCAATGAGAACAATAGTCACAGGCTTTTGTACGAAATTATGGCTATGCGCTGGCACATCGGGTAATCTGCGCGCTTCGCGCAGCGCTGGTGGAGAAAAGCATGAACGACGAAATGAAAAACAAAAGCGGCAAGGTCAAAGTGATGTATGTCCGCAGTGATGATGACTCTGATAAACGCACCCAAAATCCGCGTACCGGAAAAGGTGGCGGGCGTCCGGCGTCTTCTCGTGCAGACGGTGGCCGTCGCCCCGCCCGCGATGACAGAAACAACCGCGGTGATGACCGCAAACGTGATGACCGCAAGCGTGACGATCGCAAACGCGATGACCGTCCGCGGGATGACTTCTCACGTGATAACGCCTCCCCGTGGCGCACCGTTTCTCGAGCCCCTGGCGACGAAACGCCAGAAAAGGCCGATCACGGCGGTATCAGCGGTAAAAGCTTTATCGACCCGGAAGTGCTGCGCCGTCAGCGTGCGGAAGAGACCCGCGTGTATGGCGAGAACGCCTGCCAGGCGCTGTTCCAGAGCCGTCCTGAATGTATCGTCCGCGCCTGGTTCATCCAGAGCGTAACCCCGCGCTTTAAAGAAGCGCTGCGCTGGATGGCGGCAAACCGCAAAGCCTACCACGTGGTTGATGATGCCGAGCTGACCAAAGCATCCGGTACCGAACACCACGGCGGCGTCTGCTTCCTGATCAAAAAACGTAACGGTACGACCGTTCAGCAGTGGGTCAGTCAGGCGGATGCCGATGACTGCGTGCTGGCGCTGGAAGACGTGGGCAACCCGCATAACCTGGGCGCAATGATGCGCAGCTGCGCGCACTTTGGCGTGAAAGGCGTGCTGTTGCAGGATGCCGCGCTGCTTGAATCCGGTGCCGCGATCCGTACTGCGGAAGGCGGAGCCGAACACGTACAGCCGATCACCGGCGACAGCGTGCTGGATGCCCTTGAGCAGTTCCGTAAAGCGGGTTATTCCATCGTGACCACCTCGAGCCATGCCGGTACGCCGCTGTTTAAAGCGACGCTGCCACGCAAAATGGTGCTGGTGCTGGGTCAGGAACGCGATGGTCTGTCTGATGCGGCCCTCTCCAGTGCGGATCTGAGCGTCTCTATTGATGGGACAGGCAATGTGGAAAGTCTGAACGTATCCGTTGCTACCGGTGTACTGCTGGCCGAGTGGTGGCGTCAGAATAAGGCATAAGCCTCTTCATGTGCCGGGGCCGACCCGGCACATTCAAATACTATTCGCTCTCTGCCGGTAACACAGGCATCCAGTCAATGGGCGTTTCGCCACGTTTTTCCAGCCATTCGTTCGCCAGAACAAAATGATTACTGCCAAAGAAACCGCGATGTGCAGACAGCGGTGACGGGTGCGGCGCTTTCAACACGTGATGACGCTGACGGTCAATAATCGCCCCTTTCTTCTGCGCGTGCGATCCCCACAGTAAAAACACGACCCCTTCACGGTGTTCGTTGATCAGGCTGATGACTTTATCGGTGAACGTCTCCCAGCCCAGGCTGGCATGCGAGTGCGCCTGGCCGGCCCGCACGGTGAGTACCGTGTTCAATAACAGCACGCCCTGGCGCGCCCAGCTTTCCAGGTAGCCGTGGTTTGGTCGGGTAAACCCGGGCACGGTTCCTTCAAGCTCTTTATACATATTGAGCAGAGAAGGGGGGATCGCCACGCCCGGACGTACGGAAAACGCCAGCCCATGCGCCTGGCCCGGACCGTGATAGGGATCCTGGCCAAGAATGACCACTTTCACATCGCTCAGCTCGGTGTAGCGAAAGGCGTTGAACACATCTTTCTGCGGCGGGTAAATCGTCTGTCCGGACTGACGCTCAGCCGCAACGGTGTTGAGCGTATTGATAAAATAGGGCTGCTGCTTTTCTTCTGCCAGCACGTCATGCCAGGTTAAAGGTGTCGTCATCTCGCTCTCCTGCGAATCTCAATCTCTGACTAGCTTACCTGCTAAAGCCCGGTGAGCAAAATTCCACGCCGAAATGTGCGCTAAGTAGCTAAATTTATGTTGAAAATGTGCAGGATAAATTGAATTGGTAAGGTCATAAAATTGATCTAAAGCAATAAATTCAAACCACACTCTTTATGTGGTTGGCATTTTTATTGATTTAAATCAATAAATCGCCGGGGTGTGAATGATATATATACACACAAGAAACAATGGTTTTACCAATTGGCCGCGAGAGGCCGACATCAGTTAATGTAGCCTAAGGGAGGCAACACATGATTACAGGTATCCAGATTACTAAAGCTGCAAATGACGATCTGCTCAACTCTTTCTGGCTGCTGGACAGCGAGAAAAACGAAGCGCGCTGTGTCGTCGCGAAAGCGGGTTTTGCTGAAGATGAAATCGTGCCGGTGAGCAAACTGGGCGAAATCGAGTACCGTGAAATTCCAATGGAAGTGAAGCCAGAAGTGCGCGTGGAAGGTGGTCAGCACCTGAACGTAAACGTACTGCGTCGCGAAACGCTGATGGACGCGGTTGAGCACCCAGAAAAATACCCGCAGCTGACCATTCGCGTGTCCGGCTATGCGGTACGCTTCAACTCTCTGACCCCAGAACAGCAGCGCGACGTTATCGCGCGTACCTTTACTGAAAGCCTGTAAGGCTTCAGCTACGGGGGTGAATAAAAAAGCCGGGGATTGTCCCCGGCTTTTTTTTACTCTTCCGTTTTTGTCTCTGATGCGGCAGAGCTTGGCTTACGGCGTTTACCAATATTTTTGGTATCGCGGTGACGCTGCTTCACGCGCGGTTTCTCTTTTTCTTTCTCTTTTCTCTCAGCACGTTTCGCGAGCGCTTTCTTGGACGGTTTACCCGTCATTTTTTCACTCGGCGCACGTGTGGTTGGGCGCAAGCCATCAATAACCCGCGCTTTCAGCGGCTCGTCAACATAGCGGCCAATTTTCTGCAGCAGCAGGTAGTCATGCGCTTCGACCAGTGAAATCGCAATACCTTTGCGGCCCGCGCGGCCGGTACGGCCAATACGGTGCAGATAGGTATCGCCGCTGCGCGGCATATCGAAGTTAATGACGTGGCTGACGTCCGGAATGTCGATCCCGCGAGCGGCCACGTCTGTGGCAACCAGCACGTTAACGCGACCGTCGGTCAGACGCTTAATGCCTTCGGTACGCTTGATCTGCGCCATCTCGCCTTCAAGATAGCAGTTATTGATCCCGGCGTTACGCAGCATTTCTGCCAGCTCGTGCACGCGCTCGCGCTTACGCACAAACACGATTGTGCGCAGCGCATCTTCCTGCTTCAGCAGGTGTTTCAGCAATTCGACCTTGTGCTCAAGGTTGTCCGCGCGGTAGTACCACTGGTGGATTTTCTTACGCTCACGGGTAGACGGCGTGGCTGATACTTCCACCGGATCTTCCAGCAGACGCTCTGCGAAGTCTTTAATCGCTTCCCCTTCAAGGGTGGCAGAGAACAGCATGGTCTGGTTACGCCAGCGCGTTTCACCCGCAATATGCTCGATATCCTGTGCGAAGCCCATGTCCAGCATGCGGTCGGCTTCGTCGAGGATCAGCGTTTCAACCGCGCGGCAGTCGAAGTTCTCTTCTTTAATATACTGCAGCAGGCGGCCCGTCGTCGCAACGACGATGTCCTGGTTTTCGCTGAACACTTCGGCGTGGTTCATATACGCAACGCCGCCGGTGATGGTAGCGATATCCAGATGGGTATTTGCCGCGAGTTCACGCGCGTGATCGGCCACCTGCATGGCCAGTTCGCGCGTCGGCGTCAGGATTAAAATACGCGGCGGGCCAGATTTTTTGCGTGGGAAGTCGAGCAGATGCTGCAACACAGGCAGCAAATAGGCTGCAGTCTTCCCCGTACCGGTTGGCGCAGAACCGAGCACATCGCGGCCCTCAAGCGCAGGCGGAATGGCCGCTGCCTGAATGGCGGTCGGGCGTGTGAAGCCTTTGCTCTCAAGTGCATTGAGCAGGCTTTCATCGAGTTCAAGTTCGGAAAAAGTCGTTACAGTCATGTTCTACCTCTGTGTGGGGCGCTGATTATAGACGTTACGGCTGTAATCTTCATCTGTTTGTATGGATATCGCTTTTCGGCCACTTCGCTTTCCCCTATGCTACTCCAGTTTCACTTAGAAGGTTGCCCCGACATGTCTCAACTCAAAGCGCAGCTGCGCCGCGATGGTTTTACGTTTAAACAATTTTTTGTCGCTCACGATCGCTGTGCCATGAAGGTCGGTACAGACGGTATTTTACTGGGGGCGTGGGCGCCTGTCGCAGGGGTTAAGCGTATTCTTGATATCGGTACCGGCAGCGGGCTGGTGGCATTGATGCTGGCGCAGCGCACGGAAGAGCATGTCACCATTGATGCCGTCGAACTGGACGCGCAGGCGGCAGAGCAGGCGAGTGACAATATGGCCGAATCGCCCTGGGCAGCCCGCATGAAAGTGGAATGTGCGGATGTACTCGCCTGGGCGCCTGAACAAACCGCGCGTTACGACCTGATCGTCAGCAACCCTCCCTACTACGAGCCCGGCGTTGAGTGCGGGACACCCGAGCGCGAACAGGCGCGTTATACCCGTTCCCTCGATCATAAAGCGCTGCTCACCAGCGCGGCCGAGCTTATCTCCGAAGAGGGTTTTTTCTGCGTGGTCCTGCCTGAGAGTACGGGCAACACGTTCATCGGTATCGCGCAGGAGATCGGCTGGACGTTGCGTCTGCGTACCGACATTTCGGATACGGAAGGCCGACTGCCGCACCGCGTGCTGCTGGCGCTCTCGCCGAAAGAGGGGGAATGCTTTAACGATCGAATGGTGATCCGTGGGCCAGACCAGCGTTATTCCGAAGATTACACTGCCCTGACCCAGGCGTTTTATCTGTTTATGTAAACCTGCGGGGCGAGGATCGACGGGCCGGATTCAGCAAGCTGATCCGGGTAGTCCAGGGTATAGTGCAACCCGCGGCTCTCTTTACGCATCATCGCGCAGCGAACGATTAGCTCGGCAACCTGCACCAGGTTGCGCAGCTCCAGCAGATTATTCGATACGCGAAAATTGGCATAATACTCGTCAATTTCCTGCTGCAGCATAGTGATGCGGCGCAACGCGCGTTCAAGACGTTTCGTGGTGCGCACAATCCCGACGTAATCCCACATGAATAACCGTAGCTCATGCCAGTTATGCTGGATCACGACCAGTTCGTCCGGATTTTCCACACGGCTTTCATCCCAGGCAGGCAGGCGCTCTGTTTCGCGGGCGTAGGGCATGCGTTTCGTGATGTCTTCTGCGGCAGACCAGCCGTAGACCAGGCACTCCAGCAGCGAGTTAGAGGCCATACGGTTCGCGCCGTGAAGTCCGGTATAGCTGACCTCACCAATAGCATAAAGACCATCCACATCGGTACGCCCATGATCGTCAACCATCACCCCACCGCAGGTGTAGTGGGCGGCTGGCACAATGGGTACCGGATCGCGGGTTAAATCGATGCCAAGGTTGAGCAGTTTTTCGTAAATCATCGGGAAGTGCTGGCGAATAAACTCTGCTGGCTTGTGGCTGATATCAAGATACATGCAGTCCACGCCAAGACGCTTCATTTCATGGTCGATGGCGCGGGCAACGATATCGCGCGGGGCCAGTTCGCCACGGGCGTCAAAGTCCGGCATAAAGCGGGTGCCGTCAGGGCGTTTCAGATAGGCGCCTTCGCCGCGCAGAGCTTCCGTCAGCAGGAAGTTGCGCGCCTGAGGATGGAACAGGGCGGTTGGGTGAAACTGATTGAACTCAAGGTTCGCCACCCGGCAGCCGGCGCGCCAGGCCATCGCGATACCGTCTCCGGAGGCAATGTCCGGGTTCGTGGTGTACTGATACACTTTAGAGGCGCCGCCCGTAGCCAGCACCACAGCCTTCGCCTGGCAGGTTTCCACCTTCTCTTTATTGCGGTTCCACACCCAGGCGCCCACCACGCGACGCGTGCCCGGCAGGCCAATCTTGTCGGAGATAATCAGATCAACGGCATTGCTTCGTTCTAGCACCCGAATATTAGGATGGCTCAGCGCCTTGCCGACCAGCGTGGTCTCCACTTCTTTTCCGGTAGCATCCGCCGCGTGCAGGATGCGGCGGTGGCTATGGCCGCCTTCGCGCGTCAGGTGGTAGCTCTCTTCACCGTTGGGTTGAACCTGCGTATCGAATAAGACGCCCTGGTCGATGAGCCACTGCACGCAATGGCGGGCATTGCTGGCGACAAACTCTGCGGCGTGCGCATCCACGATCCCGGCCCCGGCAATCAGCGTATCGTCGACGTGGGAGGCAATGCTGTCTGTCTCATCAAACACGGCGGCAATCCCGCCCTGGGCATAAAACGTGGAACCCTCGCTTATCGGCCCTTTACTCAGAACGATAACGTTTTGATGCTCGGCCAGGCGTAGCGCCAGAGAGAGACCGGCAGCGCCGCTGCCGATGATCAGTACATCACAATGGAGTTCAGGTGTTGTGTTCATGATTGTTGTTTAATTTACTAAACAGTGTTGGCTCAGAATAGCACCTGAATGCGATTTATCGCACGTTTTTTTTAACGAGTGTTGCAATGGCTAAACGCATAAGCGGAGGTAAACGGAGGGTAAATGAGTGAAATTATTTTGCGAAGCAGATCGTTAGCGTCAGATTTTGTGATGAAATAAAGACTGGGTTGCGTTACTCTTCTGGCGGGAAAAAGATGTTTCTTGTCAGAAAGTGGTGCGTATCGTGAACAGACTTATAATGAGAGAAAATGAACAGTCTGCGGCGCGATGAACAAAAACAAAGGCGTTACGGAACTTATTGAAGATCAGACACTCTAATTCGGTGCTTGCTCAAAGTGCGGTATTTTTAGAGTGGCGTTTCGATAACGCGTGGAATTTAGGTTTGGGGAGACATTACCTCGGATGAGCGAGCAGTTAACGGACCAGGTCCTGGTTGAACGGGTCCAGAAGGGAGATCAGAAAGCCTTTAACTTACTGGTGGTGCGCTACCAGCATAAGGTGGCGAGCCTGGTTTCCCGCTATGTACCGTCAGGCGATGTGCCTGATGTGGTGCAAGAGTCTTTTATTAAGGCCTATCGCGCGCTGGATTCGTTCCGGGGAGATAGTGCTTTTTATACCTGGCTGTACCGTATTGCGGTCAATACGGCAAAGAATTATCTGGTCGCTCAGGGCCGTCGTCCGCCTTCTAGTGATGTGGACGCAATCGACGCCGAAAACTTCGAAAGTGGCGGCGCATTGAAAGAAATTTCGAACCCTGAGAACTTAATGTTGTCAGAAGAACTGAGACAAATCGTTTTTCGCACGATCGAGTCGCTCCCGGAAGATTTACGCATGGCAATTACGTTACGGGAGCTGGATGGTCTGAGCTATGAAGAGATAGCCGCTATCATGGATTGTCCGGTCGGCACGGTACGTTCACGAATTTTCCGTGCGCGAGAAGCTATTGATAATAAAGTTCAACCGCTTATCAGGCGTTGACGATAGCGGGATACTGGAAAAGGTATTAGGCATGCAGAAAGAAAAACTTTCCGCTTTAATGGATGGTGAAACGGTGGATAGTGAGCTGCTCAACGAGCTGTCTCATTCTCCCGAAATGCAAGAGACCTGGGAGAGTTACCATCTCATCCGTGACACCCTTCGCGGTGACACCGGCGAGGTTCTCCATTTCGATATCTCAGCCCGCGTCATGGCGGCGATTGAGAATGAGCCTGTTCATCAGACCACTCCGCTGATTCCTGAAGCTCAACCCGCACCTCACCAGTGGCAGAAAATGCCATTCTGGCAAAAGGTGCGTCCGTGGGCCAGCCAGCTTACCCAAATGGGTGTGGCTGCATGCGTATCGCTTGCAGTTATCGTTGGCGTCCAGCACTATAATACTCAGTCTGAAACTAATCAGCAGCCAGAAGCGCCAGTGTTTAACACACTGCCGATGATGGGCAAAGCCAGCCCGGTAAGCCTGGGCGTACCGGCTGATGCTTCCGCCAGCGGCGGCCAGCAACAGCAGGTTCAGGAGCAGCGCCGTCGCATTAATGCGATGTTGCAGGATTACGAGTTGCAGCGTCGTCTGCACTCTGAACAGCTTCAGTTTGAGCAGGCGCAGACACAGCAAGCTGCTGTGCAGGTGCCCGGAAACCAAACTTTAGGAACGCAATCGCAGTAATGAAGCAACTTTGGTTCGCCATGTCTCTGATGGCGGGTAGCCTGTTCTTCTCTGCCAACGCCTCGGCTGATGTATCATCCGGGGCGTTGTTGCAGCAAATGAATCTGGCCAGCCAGTCACTCAATTACGAGTTGGCATTTATCAGCATCAATAAGCAGGGCGTCGAGTCGTTACGCTATCGCCATGCCCGTCTTGATAATCAGCCGCTCGCCCAGCTTTTACAGATGGATGGCCCGCGTCGGGAAGTTGTCCAGCGTGGTAACGAAATCAGCTATTTCGAACCCGGCCTGGAGCCTTTCACGCTCAATGGCGACTATATCGTTGATTCTCTGCCGTCACTCATTTACACCGACTTCAAACGGCTTGCCCCTTACTACGATTTTATTTCGGTAGGGCGTACGCGTATTGCGGACAGACTGTGTGAGGTGATCCGCGTTGTCGCCCGGGATGGAACGCGCTACAGCTATATTGTCTGGATTGACGCGGAAACCAAACTCCCCATGCGTGTAGACCTGCTTGACCGTGACGGTGAAACGCTGGAACAGTTTCGCGTTATCTCCTTTAGCGTGAACAACCAGGTTGGCAACAGCATGCAGAATCTGGCTAAGGCCAGCCTGCCGCCGCTGCTTTCCGTTCCGGCAGGCGATTCCGTTAATTTCAACTGGGTACCTGCCTGGATCCCGCAAGGATTTAGCGAAGTGTCCAGCAGCCGTCGCCAGCTGCCAACGATTGAAACGCCGGTGGAATCACGCCTCTATTCCGATGGTTTGTTCAGCTTCTCGGTGAATATCAATCGCGCAACGGCAAACAGCACTGAACAAATTCTGCGTACCGGGCGCCGTACGGTGAGCACAACGGTGCGCGATAATGCAGAGATCACCATTGTGGGGGAACTTCCTCCGCAAACGGCGAAGCGCATCTCCGACAGCATTAAATTCAGGGCCGCACAATGATCAAAGAATGGGCGACGGTAGTCTCGTGGCAAAACGGCATTGCGCTGGTGAGCTGCGATGTAAAAGCCTCATGCAATAGCTGCGCTTCCCGAGCCGGTTGCGGCAGCCGCGTGCTGAATAAGCTCGGGCCGCAAACCTCGCACACGATTTCTGTACCGAGCGAACAGCCGCTGATGGCCGGGCAGAAAGTTGAACTCGGCATCGCGGAAGGCAGCCTGCTCAGTTCCGCCATGCTGGTCTATCTCTCTCCGCTGCTCGGGCTGTTTATCATGGGCGGCGTTTTCCAGATGCTGTTTGGCACCGACGGTGCCGCCATGTGCGGTGCCGCATTAGGGGGGCTGGGGGGATTCTGGCTTGCCAAAGGCCTCTCCCCGACGCTTGCCGCGCGCGAGGAGTGGCAGCCTGTCATTCTCAGCGTTGGGCTGGCGCCAGACCAGCTTCGCGTTGAGACGCTCTCTTCTGAGGCCCGGTGATTCATCGGGCTTTGTCATTTTTACGTCTTAAAACAGAAAACGTCCTTTCTTCACGCTATACCTGGCGCTAAGTCCATTTCCAGGTAGCGGAGATGTAGTGTAGAATGCTGCGTTTTCGCACTGAAAAACGTCAGGCTAAGAACAGCGGCCTCCAGGAATTCGTAAGGCATAATTATTTAACTATATGAAGAACATACGTAACTTTTCGATCATTGCTCACATTGACCACGGTAAGTCGACGCTGTCTGACCGTATTATCCAGATTTGCGGTGGCCTGTCTGATCGTGAAATGGAAGCCCAGGTTCTGGACTCCATGGACCTGGAACGCGAACGCGGTATCACCATCAAGGCGCAGAGCGTCACGCTGGATTACAAGGCGGCTGATGGCGAAACCTATCAGCTGAACTTTATCGACACCCCAGGCCACGTTGACTTCTCCTATGAGGTTTCACGCTCGCTCGCGGCCTGTGAAGGCGCGCTGCTGGTAGTCGATGCCGGGCAGGGCGTAGAAGCCCAGACCCTGGCAAACTGCTACACCGCGATGGAAATGGATCTCGAAGTTGTGCCGGTTCTGAACAAGATTGACCTGCCAGCCGCCGATCCTGAGCGCGTCGCGGAAGAGATTGAAGATATTGTCGGTATTGACGCGACCGATGCCGTGCGCTGCTCTGCGAAAACCGGCGTCGGCGTGACCGACGTTCTGGAACGTCTGGTACGTGATATTCCGGCCCCGGAAGGCGATCCGGATGCCCCGCTGCAGGCGCTGATTATTGACTCCTGGTTCGATAACTATCTGGGCGTTGTCTCCCTGGTGCGTATTAAAAACGGCACCATGCGCAAAGGCGACAAAATCAAGGTTATGAGTACCGGACAGGTCTATAACGCCGACCGTCTGGGTATCTTCACGCCAAAACAGGTTGACCGTACCGAGCTGACATGCGGCGAGGTAGGCTGGCTGGTGTGCGCCATCAAAGACATCCTCGGTGCGCCGGTGGGCGATACCCTGACAGGTGCGCGTAACCCGGCAGAAAAAGCGCTGCCAGGCTTTAAAAAGGTGAAACCGCAGGTTTACGCGGGCCTGTTCCCGGTCAGCTCTGACGACTACGAAAACTTCCGTGATGCGCTTGGCAAGCTGAGCCTGAACGATGCCTCCCTGTTCTACGAGCCAGAAAGCTCAACGGCGCTGGGCTTCGGCTTCCGCTGCGGCTTCCTCGGCCTGCTGCACATGGAGATCATTCAGGAACGTCTGGAGCGTGAATACGATCTGGACCTCATCACCACCGCGCCGACGGTAGTGTATGAAGTTGAAACCACCTCGAAAGAAGTGATCTACGTCGACAGCCCGTCCAAGCTGCCGCCGCTGAACAATATTCACGAGCTGCGTGAGCCTATTGCCGAATGTCACATGCTGCTGCCACAGGAATTCCTCGGTAACGTCATTACGCTGTGTATTGAGAAGCGCGGCGTGCAGACCAATATGGTTTACCACGGTAACCAGGTCGCACTGACCTACGAAATCCCGATGGCGGAAGTGGTACTCGACTTCTTCGACCGTCTGAAGTCCACCTCCCGTGGCTATGCGTCACTGGATTACAACTTCAAACGCTTCCAGGCCTCCAACATGGTGCGTGTGGACGTGCTGATCAACGGCGAGCGTGTGGATGCGCTGGCGCTGATCACCCACAACGACAATGCGCCATACCGTGGCCGCGAGCTGGTTGAGAAGATGAAAGATCTGATCCCGCGTCAGCAGTTCGATATCGCGATTCAGGCGGCCATTGGCAACCACATTATCGCGCGTTCTACCGTGAAACAGCTGCGTAAAAACGTTCTGGCGAAGTGCTATGGCGGTGACGTCAGCCGTAAGAAAAAGCTGCTGCAGAAGCAGAAAGAAGGTAAGAAGCGTATGAAGCAGGTCGGTAACGTCGAGCTGCCGCAGGAAGCATTCCTTGCCATCCTTCATGTTGGTAAAGACGGCAAATAACCCTAAGGAGTTGGCATGGCGAACATGTTTGCCCTGATCCTGGTCATTGCTACCCTGGTGACAGGTCTGCTGTGGTGTCTGGATAAGTTTATCTTCGCCCCAAAACGTCGTGAACGTCAGGCTGCCGCACAGGCAGCCACTGGCGATGGTATTGACGCGAAAACCCTGAAGAAAGTCGGTCCGAAACCGGGCTGGCTGGAAACGGGCGCCTCGGTGTTTCCGGTGCTGGCGATTGTGCTGGTGGTACGTTCGTTTATTTACGAACCGTTCCAGATCCCATCAGGTTCAATGATGCCAACGCTGCTGATTGGTGATTTTATTCTGGTAGAGAAGTTTGCCTACGGCATTAAAGATCCGATCTACCAGAAAACGCTGATCGAGACCGGTCATCCGAAACGTGGCGACATCGTGGTGTTCAAATATCCGGAAGATCCGCGCCTGGACTACATCAAGCGCGCGGTAGGTCTGCCGGGTGACAAAGTGACTTACGATCCGGTTGCGAAAGAAGTCACCGTTCAGCCAGGCTGCAGCTCCGGTACTGCATGTGAAAACGCGCTGCCAATCACTTACTCGAACGTTGAGCCAAGTGATTTTGTGCAGACCTTTGCCCGTCACAACGGCGGCGAAGCGAGTAGCGGATTCTTCCAGGTACCGAAAGGCGAAACCAAAGATAACGGTATTCGTCTGGTTGAGCGCAAAGAGACGCTGGGTGACGTGACGCACCGTATCCTCACCGTGCCAATCGCGCAGGATCAAGTGGGTATGTACTATCGTCAGCCGGGCCAGCAGCTGGCAAGCTGGATTGTACCGCCAGGCCATTACTTCATGATGGGTGACAACCGCGATAATTCTGCGGACAGCCGTTACTGGGGCTTTGTGCCGGAAGCGAATCTGGTCGGTAAAGCGACCGCAATCTGGATGAGTTTTGAGAAGCAGGAAGGCGAATGGCCGACCGGCGTACGCCTGAATCGTATTGGCGGAATCCATTAATTCTCACTAAATGAACGTGTAGCCGCGAATTAACGCGGCTACACGAATTATTTCACCGATAAATCTCTTCGAACTAACGACATCCCCTGTCGTTGTGTATAGAATATTCCCCCGAAGTTTAAGGTTGGCCCTGCAAGGGTGCCACGGCACACGAAACCGCGTTGGTTTTCTCAGGTCGGTTTCGTGTGCTGCATTTTTGACGCATTCATTTATTGGTATCGCATGAACCCCATCGTAATTAATCGGCTTCAACGGAAGCTGGGCTACACTTTTCATCATCAGGAGTTGTTGCAACAGGCATTAACCCACCGCAGTGCCAGCAGCAAACATAATGAGCGTCTCGAGTTTTTAGGCGACTCTATTTTAAGTTTCGTGATTGCGAATGCGCTTTATCATCGTTTCCCGCGCGTGGATGAAGGTGATATGAGCCGCATGCGTGCCACGCTGGTTCGGGGAAATACCCTTGCGGAAATCGCGCGCGAATTTGAGCTGGGCGAATGTCTGCGTCTTGGGCCGGGTGAACTGAAAAGCGGCGGCTTCCGTCGTGAATCTATTCTTGCCGATACGGTCGAAGCATTAATTGGTGGTGTGTTCCTGGACAGCGATATCCAGACCGTCGAAAAGCTGATCCTGAACTGGTATCAGACCCGTCTGGACGAAATCAGCCCGGGCGATAAACAAAAAGATCCCAAAACGCGTCTGCAGGAATATTTGCAGGGCCGTCATCTGCCGCTGCCATCTTATCTGGTGGTGCAGGTTCGTGGCGAAGCGCACGATCAGGAATTTACCATCCATTGCCAGGTCAGTGGCCTGAGTGAACCGGTGGTGGGCACAGGTTCAAGCCGTCGTAAGGCTGAACAGGCTGCCGCCGAACAGGCGTTAAAAATGCTGGAGCTGGAATGAGCGAAGAAAAGACCTATTGCGGATTTATTGCCATCGTCGGACGTCCGAACGTCGGCAAATCCACCCTGTTGAATAATCTGCTTGGGCAGAAGATTTCTATCACCTCGCGTAAGGCACAGACCACGCGTCACCGCATCGTCGGTATCCATACTGAAGGCGCGTATCAGGCGATCTACGTCGATACACCGGGCCTGCACATGGAAGAGAAGCGTGCCATCAACCGTCTGATGAACAAGGCGGCGAGCAGCTCGATTGGCGACGTGGAGCTGGTGATTTTCGTTGTGGAAGGCACCCGCTGGACGCCGGACGACGAGATGGTGCTGAACAAGCTGCGCGACGGCAAAACGCCGGTCATCCTCGCCGTTAACAAAGTGGACAACGTGCAGGAAAAGGCCGATCTGCTGCCGCATCTGCAGTGGCTCGGTAGCCAGATGAACTTCCTCGACATCGTTCCGCTGTCTGCGGAGACGGGGCTGAACGTGGATACCATCGCGGGCATCGTGCGCAAACATCTGCCGGAAGCGATTCATCACTTCCCGGAAGAGTACATCACCGATCGCTCTCAGCGCTTTATGGCGTCTGAAATCATCCGTGAAAAGCTGATGCGTTTCCTGGGCGCTGAACTGCCGTACTCTGTGACGGTGGAGATCGAGCGTTTCCAGAGCAACGAGCGCGGCGGCTACGACATCAACGGCCTGATCCTCGTTGAGCGTGAAGGGCAGAAGAAGATGGTGATCGGCAATAAAGGCGCCAAGATCAAAACCATCGGCATCGAAGCCCGAAAGGACATGCAGGAGATGTTCGAAGCGCCGGTTCACCTTGAACTGTGGGTGAAAGTGAAATCTGGCTGGGCCGATGATGAGCGAGCTCTGCGCAGCCTCGGTTACGGCGAAGACCAGTAACACAAGACGACGAGCATATGGATGGATGGCAGCGCGCCTTTGTCCTGCATAGTCGTCCCTGGAGCGAAACCAGCCTGATGCTGGACGTCTTCACGGAAGAGTCGGGCCGCGTGCGCCTGGTTGCAAAAGGCGCACGTTCAAAACGTTCTAACCTGAAAGGTGCCTTACAGCCTTTCACGCCGTTGCTGGTCCGCTTTGGTGGGCGAGGGGAAGTCAAAACCCTGCGCAGCGCCGAAGCCGTCTCCCTGGCGCTTCCTCTCTCCGGCATCACGCTCTACAGCGGTCTGTATGTCAACGAACTCATCTCACGCGTTCTTGAACATGAGACCCGCTTCTCTGAACTTTTCTTTGATTATCTGCACTGTATCCAGGCGCTGGCTGGCGCAACCGGTACGCCCGAGCCTGCGCTGCGGCGTTTTGAACTGGCGCTGTTGGGCCATCTTGGGTACGGGGTCGATTTTCTGCACTGTGCGGGCAGCGGTGACGAAGTGGAAGACACCATGACCTACCGCTACCGTGAAGAAAAAGGCTTCATTGCCAGCGTCGTGATCGACAACAGCACCTTTACCGGGCGTCAGCTCCGGGCGCTTTATGAGCGCGAGTTTCCCGATCAGGATACCCTGCGCGCAGCAAAACGCTTTACCCGGATTGCCCTCAAGCCGTATCTTGGCGGCAAGCCCTTAAAGAGCCGCGAATTATTCAGGCAGTTTGTGCCGAAACGTTAGACCACAGAATCGAAAAGAAAACCGAGGATTGTCATGGCTGAATTACTGTTAGGCGTCAACATCGATCACATCGCCACGCTGCGTAATGCGCGCGGCACGGCGTATCCCGATCCGGTTCAGGCGGCGTTTATCGCTGAACAGGCTGGCGCCGACGGCATTACCGTTCACCTGCGTGAAGACCGTCGCCACATCACTGACCGCGACGTTCGCATTCTGCGTCAGACGCTGGACACCCGTATGAATCTGGAGATGGCAGTCACCGAAGAGATGCTCGCCATTGCCTGTGAGACCCAGCCGCACTTCTGCTGCCTGGTGCCGGAAAAACGCCAGGAAGTCACGACCGAAGGCGGTCTGGACGTGGCCGGCCAGCTCGACAAAATGCGCGATGCCTGCAAGCGCCTGGCTGATGCCGGTATCCTGGTTTCGCTGTTTATTGACGCCGACTTCACCCAGATTAAAGCGGCAGCCGACGTGGGCGCGCCGTATATCGAAATTCACACCGGCTGCTATGCCGATGCCAAAAACGATGCCGAGCAGGCGAAAGAGCTGGAGCGTATTGCTAAAGCGGCCACCTACGCGGCGAGCCTGGGTCTGAAGGTCAATGCCGGTCACGGCCTGACCTACCATAACGTGAAGGCCATTGCCGCCATCCCGGAAATGCACGAGCTGAACATCGGTCACGCGATCGTTGGGCGCGCGGTGATGAGCGGCCTGAAAGAGGCGGTCGCGGAAATGAAACGCCTGATGCTGGAAGCGCGTCAGTAATGGCCATTCTGGGCTTAGGCACCGATATCGTGGAAATAGCCCGCATTGAAGCGGTGATCGCCCGCAGCGGCGATCGCCTCGCAAGGCGCGTGCTGAGCGATAACGAATGGGCCATCTGGGAAGCGCATCAGCAGCCGGTGCGTTTTCTGGCGAAGCGTTTTGCGGTAAAAGAGGCGGCCGCCAAAGCCTTCGGGACCGGCATTCGTAACGGTCTGGCGTTCAACCAGTTTGAAGTGTTTAACGATGAGCTGGGTAAGCCAAGCCTGCGTTTATGGGGCGAGGCGCAAAAGCTGGCAGAGAAGCTCGGCGTGAATCACGTCCACGTGACGATCGCGGATGAGCGTCACTATGCCAGCGCAACGGTGATCATCGAAAGTTAAAGTTTGTCCGCGTGGTGCATCAGGACAAACTTATCCCACAGCTGCTCTTCGCTCTCGACGTGTGCCGGATCCTTCAGGATGGTATTGGGGATCGGGCACACTTTCTGACAGGTCGGCGTCTCATAGTGGCCGATGCATTCGGTGCAGCGGTCGCTGTTAATCTCATAAATGCTGTCGCCCATCGAAATGGCCTGGTTCGGGCATTCGGGCTCGCACATATCGCAATTAATGCATTTTTTGGTAATTAACAGCGCCATCAGGAAATTCTCAGAAACAACACAAACTGGGCGGGCATTATACGCGTCAAACCAGTTTCTTTACCAGTTCTTCGCTGTGGCGAATGCGCTCGGGCGCACGCTCCAGATCCTGCTGCACCAGTGCCATAAACAGCAGGTCCGTCAGCATCATTTGTGCGCTGGTGGACGAGATAGCCGCGCTGCGCGTGGCCTGTTCCTCGGCAATGGTATATAAACAGCGCGTGGCCCGCTGCTGTAGGGCATTCGGCGTAAAACCGGTGATCGCCAGAATTTTACCGCCGACGCGCAGGACTTCGTCGGTGGCCATGTTGATCTCACGGCGCTCGCCGGAATAGGAGATCGCCAGCAGCAGATCGTCAGGATCCATCGCCTGTACGGTCGCCAGCAGGGCGTGCATATCCTGCTCGACGATGGCGTTAAGGCCAATTTTTGTCAGCTTCCAGCCAAAGTTACGCGCCACAAGTCCGGACGCGCCGATGCCGGTCAGAACGATCCGCCGCGCGCCGCGCAGCATCGCCACGCTCTCCAGCAGCTTCTCTTCCGTATTCACATCGAGCGTCGCATGCATGGCCGCCACGTTCTCTTTGATCAGATTTTCGCCGACCAGCCGCATCGGATCGTCTCCGCGGATCTGATTATGCACCGGCATGGACTGCGGGTTAGGGTTACTGACCAGCGCTTCACTGATCGCCAGCTTGAGGGCAGGGAATCCCTTAAAGCCAATCTTCTGCGCAAATTTCACCACGCTGGACTGGCTCACCCCGGCTTCACTCGCCAACTGCTGCGAGCTGAGATGGCGCGCGTGGTCGGGTTGAGAAAGCAGAAAATCCGCCAGCTTCTTGTCGCTTTGGGCAAAGCCTGCGTAGCGCTGACGAATGCGAATTAAACAGTTCATACGGTCTCCTGGCGAAAATGTGATTATCTGCGCAAATACGGATTTTGCTCGCCTGAATGAATTTTATATTCCATTATAGTGTGATTATTATGAATTAAAAATTCTTGAGGTACAAAAATGAATCTTGGCTCACTTGTTTCTGAAACACGTAACCCGCAAACCATGGATCTGGATGCGCTCTCCACCCTGGAGCTGGTTAACCGCTTTAATCAACAGGATACGCTGGTCGCGCAGGCAGTGAAAGAGACATTACCCGAGGTGGCGAAAGCGGTCGATGCGGCTGCGGACGCCCTCAAGGCCGGTGGACGCATTATTTACATGGGGGCGGGGACCAGCGGGCGTTTAGGGGTCCTGGACGCGTCAGAATGTCCGCCAACCTTTGGGGTCCCGCATGGTCTGGTAGTTGGGCTGATCGCCGGTGGCCCCGGTGCGCTGCTGAAAGCCGTTGAAGGGGCGGAAGACAACAAACAGCTGGGCGAGGATGACCTGAAGGATCTTAATCTGACCGCGAAGGATCTGGTGGTCGGGCTGGCGGCATCCGGGCGTACGCCGTACGTGATTGGCGGGCTGGAATACGCCAACCAGACCGGCTGCACGACGGTCGCCATCTCCTGCAACCCTGGCTCACCGATTGCGCAGGTGGCCACAATTGCTATCTCGCCAGTTGTCGGGCCGGAAGCGCTCACCGGCTCCACGCGCCTGAAATCCGGGACCGCGCAAAAGCTGGTGCTCAATATGATCTCCACCGGCGCGATGGTGAAGTTCGGCAAGGTGTATCAGAACCTGATGGTGGATATGCAGGCCACCAACGTCAAGCTGGTGGACAGAGCCTGCCGCATGGTGATGGAGGCGACGGGCGCAGGCCGCGAAGAGGCGGAAGCGGTACTCAAACAGACCGATCACGATGTTAAACCGGCCATTTTGATGATCTTAAGCGGGCTGGATGCGGCGGCCGCAAGAGCCAAACTCGATGCGCATAACGGTTTCTTACGGGCGGCATTAGAACACTAACAGAGGCGTGTATGGACAAAACAGCAGCGCTCGCCAGCGGTATCCTGCGGGGGATTGGTGGGGAACAAAATATTCAGCGTCTCGAAAACTGCATGACGCGCGTGCGCGTCGAGGTGCATGACGACGACCAGCTTGACGTGCCGGGTCTGAAGCAGCTTTCCGGCGTCAGCGGCTACGTGAAACAGGGGCAGCAGCACCAGCTGATCGTCGGCCCAGGGAAAGCGGCGCAGGTTGTCGATGCCATGCGCGCGCTGATGGGCGTGAGTGCGAGCGTATCGATTGACGATGCTGAGCGCACCAAAGCCCAGGCAAAGGCGAAATACAAAGCCCCGATGAGCGACGCGCTGCGACAGCTGGCAAACGTCTTTATTCCGCTGATCCCGGCGTTTATTGCCTCAGGCCTGATCACCGGGATCATCAATATCCTCAAGCGGCCGGATATTGTGGGGGATTTCGCCACGCAGTATCCGAACCTGCTGGGGATTCTCGGGATCTTCGGCAGCGCGGTGTTCGCCATCATGAACATTCTGGTCGGGGTGAATACCGCGAAGGTGTTTGGCGGATCGCTGGCGATGGGCGGGGTGATGGCGGGCATCTTGTCCAGCCCGCAGCTGGCGCAGATTACGCTGTTTGGTGAGGCGCTTCAGCCGGGCCGCGGCGGGGTGATCGCGGTGCTGCTGGTGGTCATACTGATGTGCTGGATCGAGAAACGGCTGCGCGCGGTTCTGCCCGGCTCGATTGAGCTTATCCTCAACCCGCTGCTGACCACGCTGATTACCGGTAGCGTAGCGATTGTGGCCCTCCAGCCGTTAGGCGGGTGGATCTCTGAAGCCATCGCCCACGGTGCTTCGCTGGCGATTGACCGCGGCGGCCTGTTAGTGGGCGCGGTGCTGTCGGGTACTTTCCTGCCGCTGGTGCTGACCGGCCTGCATCAGGGGCTGGTACCGATCCACGTCGAGCTGGTGCAGGCGCACGGCTATAACGCGCTGCTGCCTATCCTGTCGATGGCGGGTGTAGGGCAGGTCGGTGCGGCAATTGCGGTACTGATGAAAACCCGCAACGCGCGTCTGAAAAAAATGATTAAAGGCGCACTCCCGGTCGGGCTGCTCGGCATTGGCGAGCCGCTGATTTTCGGCGTTACGCTGCCGCTGGGTAAACCGTTCCTCGCGGCCTGTCTGGGCGGCGCGGTAGGCGGGGCGCTGATCAGCTACTGGAAAGTTGCCACCGTCATCACCTTTGGTCTCTCGGGGTTACCGCTGGCATTAACCATCGTGACCGGAAAAGTGGTGCTCTATCTGTTAGGCTATTTAGTAGCGGTGATCGCCGGGTTCCTGTTTACCTGGCTGTTAGGTTTCAACGACCCAGAGGAGTAAGGTTTGGCAAATCACGGGCGTCGCGTTGTCTTTTTCGACCTGGATGGCACGCTGCATCAGCAGGATATGTTTGGTACGTTTATGCGTTACCTGCTGCGGCGTCAGCCCCTGAATGCGCTGCTCGTGCTACCGCTCTTACCGGTTATTGGGATCGCGCTGCTGGTGAAAGGCCGTGCGGCGCGATGGCCGATGAGCCTGCTGCTGTGGGGATGTACGTTTGGGCACAGCGAAGCGCGGCTTAAACAGCTCGAGCAGGATTTTGCGCACTGGTTCCGCGGCCACGTTGCCGCATTCCCGGTGGTGCAGGCGCGCCTGACCGGCTACCTCGACGCGAACGATGCCGACATCTGGCTTATTACCGGCTCCCCGCAGACGCTGGTGGAGCAGGTCTACTTTGATACCCCCTGGCTTCCGCGCGTGAATCTTATCGCCACGCAAATTGCCCGCGGCTACGGCGGTTGGGTGCTGACGATGCGCTGCCTGGGGCATGAAAAAGTGGTCCAGCTGGAAAAACGTATCGGCACGCCACTGCGCCTGTACAGCGGCTACAGCGACAGCAAGCAGGACAACCCGCTGCTCTATTTTTGCCAGCACCGCTGGCGCGTCACGCCATCAGGTGAACTTCAGCAACTCGAATAGTCTTATCCATAAGGGGTGTGTATAATGCCGCCCGCTTTTCGACTGGAGTATCAACCGTTGTCCAACCCTGAATTCTCGCATGAATACTGGATGCGCCACGCGCTAACGCTCGCTCAGCGTGCCTGGGACGAGGGCGAAGTGCCCGTGGGCGCCGTGCTGGTCCACAATAACCAGGTGATTGGTGAAGGGTGGAACCGTCCCATTGGCCGCCACGATCCGACGGCGCACGCCGAAATCATGGCGCTTCGTCAGGGCGGTCTGGTGCTGCAAAACTATCGCCTGCTTGATACCACGCTGTATGTGACGCTGGAGCCGTGCGTAATGTGCTCCGGGGCGATGGTACACAGCCGGATCGGAACTCTGGTCTTCGGTGCGCGGGATGAAAAAACCGGTGCGGCCGGTTCGCTGATGGACGTGCTGGGTCACCCGGGGATGAACCACCAGGTGAAGACTATCGGCGGGGTGCTTGCACCAGAGTGTTCGGGGCTATTAAGCGATTTCTTTCGAATGCGCCGTCAGCAGAAAAAGCAGCAAAAGGCAGAATTGAAGCCGACGGACGGTTAAGCTCGTCCGGCGCCACGACAGGGTAGCTTTGGGCCAGCCGTTTGGCCTCTGTCGCCTCTTTCTCTTTCTCCAGCAGATAACCGACCAGGCTAATCTGATATTTACGGATATTTTCCACGTAGGCGTAGGCTTCATGCCCGCGCGCGTAGCCGTACGTCAGCTTGTGATACCATGGCTTCTGGCTCAGCAGCGGCAGGCGCTGCTTTACGTCTGACCAGCTGTCCGGGTTGCCTTTCGTTTTGGCCGTCAGCGCTCGCGCATCCAGCATATGCGCATAGCCCATATTGTAGGCCGCCAGCGCGAACCAGATCCGCTCCTCTTCCGGCACCGTTTCCGGGACTTTGGCCATCATATCCTGCAGGTAACGCGCGCCGCCGCTGATGCTCTGTTCCGCATCGGTACGGTCATTGACGCCCAGGCTCAGCGCGGTATTTTTGGTTAACATCATCAAACCACGTACGCCAGTCGGAGACGTGGCCTGGGTATCCCAGTGGGATTCCTGATAAGAAATAGCCGCCAGCAGTTTCCAGTCAATTTCCTGGGCGTATTTTTCGAACAGCGGCTGCAGGTCCGGCAGGACGCTGTCTACCGCACGCAGGAAGCTGCGGGTATCAACGTAGTCAAAGTCATCACCATGCCCGAGGTACTTCTCCTCCAGGCGCGCCAGCGTACCGTCTTCATTCATGGTGTTGAAGAAATCGAGCATCGCGGCAGAGAGGGTCTGATCGTCGTCGAGCTGAGTAAACCAGGTCACTGGCTGCTCGTCGGTGACGTCCAGCGCCACGGCGATTTCAGGATGCACCCGCTGGAACAGGCTGATCGCGACCGAATCGGCGATGGTGTAGGGGACTTTCTGATCTTTTACCTGCTCCAGCAGCTCCGTCGTGCCGAGTTTCGCATCCACCGTCCAGCTCAGGTCGGGATATTTCTTCTCCTTGAGCTCGCGCAGATCGTCAATCACCACGTGGCCGGGGGCAATCGTCAGCTGCCGATCGTTAATCGACGCCAGCGAGCGCGGGCGCAGGCTCCCGACGCGGTAAACCAGCTGCTGCGAAACGGAGTAGTAGGTCGGGCCCGGCTGATAGTTTTTGCTGCGCTCGCTGTTATACACCAGCCCGGCGGCCAGCATATCGGCATCGTCGTTATCGAGGTCGTCAAACAGCTGGTTGATATTCTGGCGGACGGTGATTTTTAGCTTCACGCCAAGATAATCGGCGAACTGTTGTGCCAGTTCATAATCCAGACCAATGATTTTGCCGTTGATGTCGCTGTAAATCAGCGGAGAGTTAAGGGTACTGACGCGCAATTCCCCCCGCTCCTGAATGGCGGCGATACGGTTTTCGGCTTTGCCGATCCAGGGGATGGAAGGCCAGAGGGCCACTGCCAACAGCAACGTTACAATGCCGATGAGCAGATAATTAATCTTTAATTTTTTCAATTAGTTAATTCTCTGCGACGCCGGTTGCCTCAGTCTGCTGTAGCCATGTTAACAATAAGGTTTGCCATTGAATGAGCGGCATTTTGCGTAAACTTGCGCCACTTGGCAACCAATTAGAGAGACAGGTCACATCTATTGTTAAATCTCTTTGCCAATTTTATTTCGACGCAAACGGTTTCGTCGGCGCTCAGGATTCTCTATAATGACGCCCGTTTTCCCCCCTTGCGCACACTGTAAGCGCCCCGGCGCTTCGAAGACGAGAGACTTATGATGGAAATTCTGCGTGGTTCGCCTGCACTGTCTGCCTTCCGTATTACCAAACTGCTGGCACGTTTTCAGGCGGCCGACCTTCCGGTAAGCAATATTTACGCTGAGTATGTCCATTTTGCTGACCTGAATGCCCCCCTGAATGCAGAGGAGCGCGTACAGCTGGAACGCCTGCTCAAGTATGGCCCAAGCCTCAGCAGCCATACGCCAACCGGCAAACTGATCCTTGCGACGCCGCGTCCGGGCACCATCTCCCCCTGGTCTTCCAAAGCCACCGACATCGCCCACAACTGTGGCCTGAGCCAGATTAACCGTCTGGAGCGCGGCGTAGCGTACTACGTGGAAGCCTCTACCCTGAGCGACGCGCAGTGGCAGGCGGTTGCGGCTGAACTGCACGACCGCATGATGGAGAGCGTATTTGCCTCTCTTGATGACGCGCAGAAGCTTTTCTCCCACCATCAGCCTGCGCCGGTACAGAGCGTGGACCTGCTGGGACAGGGCCGTCAGGCGCTGATTGACGCCAACCTGCGTCTCGGCCTGGCGCTGGCAGAAGACGAAATCGACTACCTGCAGGATGCGTTCGTTAAGCTCAACCGTAACCCGAACGACATCGAACTTTATATGTTCGCGCAGGCGAACTCTGAGCACTGCCGCCACAAGATTTTCAATGCCGACTGGATTATTGACGGCGAACAGCAGCCAAAGTCGCTGTTCAAAATGATCAAAAACACCATGGAGCAAACCCCTGACCACGTGCTGTCTGCCTATAAAGACAACGCCGCGGTGATGGAAGGTTCCGAGGTGGGCCGCTTCTTCGCCGATCGCGAAGCAGGGCGCTATGACTTCCATCAGGAGCCCGCGCATATCCTGATGAAGGTTGAAACCCACAACCACCCGACGGCGATCTCCCCGTGGCCGGGTGCGGCGACCGGCTCCGGCGGTGAAATCCGTGACGAAGGGGCGACCGGTCGTGGTGCAAAACCCAAAGCGGGTCTGGTCGGTTTCTCCGTCTCCAACCTGCGTATCCCGGGCTTTGAACAGCCGTGGGAAGAAGATTTCGGCAAGCCAGAGCGCATTGTGACCGCGCTGGATATCATGACCGAAGGCCCGCTGGGCGGCGCGGCGTTTAACAACGAATTTGGTCGTCCGGCGCTGAACGGTTACTTCCGTACCTATGAAGAGAAAGTGGACAGCCACAACGGCGAAGAGCTGCGCGGCTACCACAAACCGATCATGCTGGCGGGCGGGATCGGCAACATCCGTGCCGATCACGTGCAGAAAGGCGAGATCGTCGTCGGCGCGAAGCTGATCGTGCTCGGCGGCCCGGCGATGAACATCGGTCTGGGCGGCGGTGCGGCCTCTTCGATGGCCTCAGGCCAGTCTGATGCGGATCTCGACTTCGCGTCCGTGCAGCGTGACAACCCGGAGATGGAGCGTCGCTGCCAGGAAGTGATCGACCGCTGCTGGCAGCTGGGCGATGCTAACCCGATCCTCTTTATCCACGACGTGGGCGCGGGCGGTCTGTCCAACGCCATGCCGGAACTGGTGAGCGACGGCGGCCGCGGTGGCCGTTTCAATCTGCGCGACATCCTGAGCGATGAGCCTGGCATGAGCCCGCTGGAAATCTGGTGTAACGAATCCCAGGAGCGCTACGTGCTGGCCGTTGCGGCGGATCAGCTGCCGCTGTTTGACGAGCTGTGCCGCCGCGAGCGAGCGCCGTATGCCGTCATCGGTGAAGCGACCGAAGAGCAGCACCTGACTCTGAGTGACACCCATTTCGACAACCAGCCGATCGATCTGCCGCTCGACGTCCTGCTCGGAAAAACGCCGAAGATGACCCGCGACGTGCAGACCCGTAAGGCGGCGGGCAAAGCGCTGGATCGTCAGGGCATTACCGTGGCTGAAGCCGTTAACCGCGTGCTGCACCTGCCAGCTGTGGCGGAGAAAACCTTCCTGGTGACCATCGGCGACCGTACCGTGACCGGTATGGTATCCCGCGATCAGATGGTTGGCCCGTGGCAGATCCCGGTGGCGAACTGCGCCGTGACCACCGCGAGCCTCGACAGCTACTACGGCGAAGCGATGGCGCTGGGTGAACGCACCCCGGTCGCGCTGCTGGACTTCGCGGCTTCTGCCCGTCTGGCGGTCGGTGAAGCGCTGACCAACATCGCCGCGACGCAGATTGGCGATATCAAACGTATTAAGCTCTCCGCAAACTGGATGGCCGCTGCCGGTCACCCAGGCGAAGACGCGGGCCTGTATGAAGCCGTGAAGGCGGTGGGTGAGGAGCTGTGTCCTGCCCTCGGCCTGACCATTCCGGTGGGCAAAGACTCCATGTCGATGAAAACCCGCTGGCAGGAAGGCAACGAGCAGCGCGAGATGACCTCTCCGCTGTCGCTGGTGATCACCGCGTTTGCCCGCGTGGAAGACGTGCGCCACACCGTTACGCCGCAGCTGGTGACCGAAGATAACGCCCTGCTGCTGATTGACCTGGGTAAAGGCCACAACGCGCTGGGCGCCACCGCGCTGGCGCAGGTTTACCGTCAGCTCGGCGATAAGCCAGCCGACGTGCGCGACGTGGCGCAGCTGAAAGGCTTCTACGACGCGATTCAGGCGCTGGTGGCGCAGCGTAAGCTGCTGGCCTACCACGACCGTTCCGACGGCGGCCTGCTGGTGACCCTGGCAGAGATGGCCTTCACCGGCCACTGTGGCGTGGAAGCGAACATTGCGACGCTTGGCGAAGACCGTCTGGCTGCGCTGTTTAACGAAGAGCTGGGCGCCGTGATTCAGGTGCGTGCGGCGGATCGCGATGCGGTTGAAGCGATTCTGGCGCAGCATGGCCTGGCTGACTGCGTGCACTATCTGGGTAAAGCCGTTCAGGGCGACCGCTTCGTCATTGAAGCTGACGGTCACGCCGTGTTCAGCGAAAGCCGCACCACGCTGCGCATGTGGTGGGCGGAAACCACCTGGCAGATGCAGCGCCTGCGTGATAACCCGGAATGTGCCGATCAGGAGCACAACGCGAAGGCCAATGACCAGGATCCTGGCCTGAACGTGAAGCTCTCCTTCGACATCAACGAAGACATCGCCGCGCCGTACATTGCGACCGGCGCGCGTCCGAAAGTGGCGGTGCTGCGCGAGCAGGGCGTTAACTCCCACGTTGAGATGGCGGCTGCCTTCCACCGCGCGGGCTTTGACGCTATCGACGTCCACATGAGCGACCTGCTGGCCGGACGTACCGGTCTGGAGGATTTCCATGCGCTGGTAGCGTGCGGCGGTTTCTCCTACGGGGACGTGCTGGGCGCGGGCGAGGGCTGGGCGAAGTCCATTCTGTTCAACAGCCGCGTGCGCGATGAGTTCGAAACCTTCTTCCACCGTCCGCAAACGCTGGCGCTGGGCGTGTGCAACGGCTGCCAGATGATGTCTAACCTGCGCGAGCTGATCCCAGGCAGCGAAGCCTGGCCGCGCTTTGTGCGTAACCAGTCAGACCGCTTCGAAGCGCGCTTTAGCCTGGTGGAAGTGACCCAGAGCCCGTCTCTGCTGCTGCAGGGGATGGTCGGGTCGCAAATGCCAATCGCCGTTTCCCACGGTGAAGGTCAGGTAGAGGTGCGTGATGCTGCGCATCTGGCTCAGCTGGAGAGCAAAGGTCTGGTAGCGCTGCGCTTTGTCGATAACTTCGGCAAGGTAACAGAAACCTATCCGGCTAACCCGAACGGTTCCGTCAACGGTATTACGGCGGTGACCAGCGAAAGCGGTCGTGCCACCATCATGATGCCGCACCCGGAACGCGTGTTCCGCACCGTGAGCAACTCCTGGCACCCGGAAAACTGGGGCGAGGACAGCCCGTGGATGCGCATCTTCCGCAACGCCCGTAAACAGCTGGGTTAAGTTTCAGCATCCTGACTGTAGGCCCGGTAGGCGCGAGCGCCACCGGGCTTTTTTGTCTCTGTCGCAAAATCGCGACAACCCTCCGGTTTGAGTGTCTCCAAAAGGAGACATTTAACCTATTGATTTATATGTGGCAGAAAAGGTTCCCGTTAAGGTGTTGCTGAACAGCGACACTTAGCCTGGAAATCATTCAACCGATAATGAACGGGTTAAGCGAATAAAAAGCATACATTTCAATGTGTTAATATTTTGTTTTGCATTTTGGCATGGGTGTTGCATAATATTAACCAGTGGCTCATTCACCTTCTTATGTCAGCCCCTTCGGGACGTGCTACATAAACTTCGAATGACGCACAAAAAGGTGCCTGCCGTCCAACTACTGATCATAGCGATGCTTTATCAGGCCAGGGCGAAACGTCGAGTTAGGCACCGCCTCATTTCATGACAAAGCCGGGTTTTTACCCGGCTTTGTTGTATCTGAAGGGCAGACTCAGTTACGCTCTGCGTATATCCCCATTAAGAGAGTAATGCGTTGAAACGCTGGCCCGTTTTTCCCCGTTCCCTGCGACAGCTCGTGATGATGGCCTTCCTGCTGATCCTGCTGCCGTTGCTGATCCTTGCCTGGCAGGCCTGGCAAAGCCTGAACGCGTTGAGTGCCCAGGCGGCACTGACGAACCGCACGACGCTTATTGACGCAAGACGCAGTGAAGCCATGACCAACGCCGCGCTTGAGATGGAGCGTAGCTATCGTCAGTACTGCGTGCTTGACGATCGCACGCTGGAAAAGGTGTACCAGAGCCAGCGCAAGCGCTACAGCGAAATGCTGGACGCTCACGCGGGGGTACTGCCTGACGACAAACTGTATCAGGCGTTACGTCAGGATCTGAACGATCTTGCGCAGCTGCAGTGCCACAACAGTGGACCCGATGCCGCCGCCGCCGCGCGCCTGGAAGCCTTCGCCAACGCCAATACCGAGATGGTGCAGTCAACCCGCACGGTAATTTTCTCTCGTGGCCAGCAGCTTCAGCAGGAGATTGCCGAGCGCGGCCAGTTCTTCGGCTGGCAGGCGCTGGTGCTGTTCCTTGTGAGCCTCGGGCTGGTGCTGCTCTTTACCCGCATGATCATCGGCCCGGTGAAGGGTATCCAGCGGATGATCAACCGCCTGGGGGAGGGGAAATCGCTCGGGGATACGGTCGCTTTTAAAGGTCCCCGCGAATTGCGTTCCGTCGGTCAGCGTATTATCTGGCTGTCCGAGCGCCTGGCGTGGCTTGAATCACAGCGTCATCAGTTCCTGCGCCATATCTCCCATGAGCTTAAAACGCCGCTGGCCAGCATGCGCGAAGGGACGGAGCTGCTGGCGGATGAAGTGGCTGGGCCGCTTACGCCCGAACAGAAAGAAATTGTCGAGATCCTGGATAACAGCAGCCGCAATCTGCAGAAGCTGATTGAGCAGCTGCTGGATTACAACCGCAAGCTGGCTGACGGAGCGGTCGTACTGGAAAACGTCGACATTGAACCGCTGGTGGATATGGTGATCTCCGCCCATAGCCTGCCAGCAAGAGCTAAAATGATGCATACCGGTGTAGAGCTGAATGCGCCGACCTGTCTTGCTGAACCCATGCTGCTAATGAGCGTGCTGGATAATCTTTATTCCAATGCGGTGCACTATGGTACTGAATCCGGTAACATTTATATCCGAAGCTATACGAAGGGTTCCCGGGTGTTTTTAGACGTCGCTAACACCGGCACCCCGATCCCCGATGACGAAAAAACCATGATCTTCGAGCCCTTTTTCCAGGGGAGTCATCAGCGGAAAGGTGCGGTGAAAGGCAGTGGTCTGGGCTTAAGCATCGCCCGGGACTGCATACGACGCATGCAGGGTGAGCTTAACATCGCCACGGACGAACGTTCGGATGTTTGCTTCCGTATTGAACTGCCCCTGAGCCGGAAAAATCAATAAAATGAATCTATGTCTGGTGAGTATGTCACACGTCTTTTCCCGCGCCGTACGCGCGGTGTTTTCCCGCAGCACGCTTCGCCTGAGCCTGCCCTGTGTATTTCTGGCAGGGTGTGTTTCCCATGTGCCGCAAAGTGCGATTAGCGATAAACAAGAAGATAAATGGCCCGATAACCAGTTGGCTGATTTCCTCTCAACCCGCTGTGACGACATCTGGAACCTCTCAGGCCATGACATCGAAACTAACCCGCTGTTCTGGCTGCGCGGGATAGATTGCGCGCAGCGTCTGGCGCCGGTCGACGCCCGCGCGAAAGCGGCGATGCTGGATGATGACACCTGGCAGGACGCGTTCAAGCGTGGGATTTTGCTGGCGGATGCGAAAATCACTCCCGTCGAACGCCGCACCAACGTGACCCGGCTGGACACGTTTGTCGTCAATCTTCCGGTACAGATCCGCCCGGTATACCAGCTCTGGCGCGAGGGACAGACGCTACAGCTTCAGCTTTCTGAAGAGCGCTCCCGCTACAGCAAGCTGCAACAGTCAACCGACAGCGAGCTGGATACGCTGCGTCAACAGCAGCAACATTTACGTACCCAGTTGGATACCACGACGCGCAAGCTGGAGAACCTGACCGATATCGAAAGACAGCTCTCGTCGCGTAAATATCAGCCGGGGAGTTCATCCGCTGCGCCGGACAGCGATACGCCGAAACAAGAGGATGTGAAGCATGACGAGCCGTAAACCAGCCCATCTCTTACTGGTGGATGACGATCCCGGGCTGTTAAAGCTGCTGGGGATGCGTCTGGTGAGTGAGGGCTACAGCGTCGTGACCGCGGAAAGCGGGCTGGAGGGGCTGAAAATTCTCAGCCGCGAGAAAATCGATCTGGTGATAAGCGACCTGCGGATGGATGAAATGGACGGCCTGCAGCTGTTCGCGGAGATCCAGAAGCAGCAGCCGGGTATGCCCGTGATTATCCTGACCGCGCACGGGTCGATCCCGGATGCGGTTGCCGCGACGCAGCAGGGGGTGTTCAGCTTCCTGACCAAGCCGGTGGACAAAGACGCACTGTATAAGGCTATCGACAGCGCGCTGGAACATGCCGCTCCGGCGGGGGATGAAGCCTGGCGGGAATCTATCGTCACGCGCAGCCCCGTGATGCTGCGTCTGCTGGAACAGGCGAGGATGGTGGCGCAGTCGGACGTCAGCGTGCTCATCAACGGCCAGAGCGGAACCGGGAAAGAGATCCTCGCGCAGGCAATTCATAACGCCAGCCCGCGCAGCAAGAACGCCTTTATTGCGATTAACTGCGGCGCGCTCCCGGAGCAGCTGCTTGAATCCGAACTGTTTGGTCATGCCCGCGGCGCATTCACCGGTGCGGTAAGCAGCCGTGAAGGGTTGTTCCAGGCGGCGGAAGGCGGCACGCTGTTCCTGGACGAGATTGGCGACATGCCCGCGCCGCTGCAGGTCAAGCTGCTGCGCGTGCTGCAGGAGCGCAAAGTGCGCCCGCTGGGCAGCAACCGCGATATCGATATTAACGTGCGAATTATCTCCGCTACCCACCGCGATCTGCCAAAAGTGATGGCCCGCAACGAGTTCCGCGAAGATCTCTACTACCGCCTGAACGTGGTCAACCTGAAGATCCCGGCGCTGGCCGAACGTGCGGAAGACATTCCGCTGCTGGCGAACCATCTTTTACGCCAGGCGGCCGATCGCCATAAACCGTTCGTGCGCGCGTTTTCCACCGATGCGATGAAGCGGCTGATGGCCGCAAGCTGGCCGGGTAACGTCCGTCAGCTGGTCAACGTGATTGAGCAGTGCGTGGCGCTGACCTCCTCACCGGTCATCAGCGACGCGCTGGTGGAGCAGGCGCTGGAAGGGGAAAACACGGCCTTGCCGACGTTTGCCGAAGCGCGTAACCAGTTCGAGCTGAACTATCTGCGCAAGCTATTGCAGATCACCAAAGGCAACGTGACCCACGCGGCGCGCATGGCCGGACGCAACCGCACCGAGTTTTATAAACTGCTGTCACGCCATGAGCTGGAAGCAAACGATTTTAAAGAGTAATGCCGTATGGTACTGTGAGCAACCGATTACGAAGCAGCTTACAGGCAAGAGTTTAAGGACCCACCATGAAAAAGATTGATGCGATTATTAAACCTTTCAAACTGGATGATGTGCGTGAAGCGCTGGCGGAAGTCGGCATCACCGGGATGACCGTGACGGAAGTGAAAGGTTTTGGTCGTCAGAAAGGTCACACCGAGCTTTACCGTGGCGCAGAGTACATGGTCGACTTTCTGCCGAAAGTGAAAATTGAAATCGTGGTCAGCGACGATATCGTCGATACCTGTGTGGACACCATTATCCGCACGGCGCAGACCGGCAAGATTGGCGATGGTAAAATCTTCGTCTTTGACGTGGCGCGCGTGATCCGTATCCGTACCGGCGAAGAAGACGACGCCGCGATTTAAACATTTTCCAGGCCGGGTAAGGCGCAGCCGCCACCCGACGAAAAAAAGCCCCTCAAACGAGGGGCTTTTTGTATTACAGCACCTTATGCGGCCCGAAGCATTCGTAATGAATGTTGTCTTTGTTCACGCCCAGCTCAACCAGCTGCTTCGCGGCATACTGCATAAACGCCACCGGTCCACAGACGTAGAACTGCATCTCCGGTGCGCTGAACGCACCTTCATGCTGGCGTAAATCCATCAACCCTTCGCTGTCAAATTGCGCGGCAGCGCGATCCGCTTCCGTCGGCAGACGATACCAGGTATGCGCGGTGAAACGCGGCAGGGAGGCTCCGAGCGTTTTCACCTCATCCGCAAAGGCGTGCACGTCGCCGTTTTCGGCGGCATGGAACCAGTTAACCTGCGCACCGTGGTGTGATTTTGCCAGCGTATCGAGCATCGCCAGCATTGGCGTCTGGCCGACACCCGCAGAGATCAGCGTCACCGGGGTATTCGCTTCAACGGCCATGAAGAAGTCGCCCGCCGGCGCGGCCAGATGGACCACGTCGCCCACGTTAGCTTCGTTGTGCAGCCAGCTGGAAACCTGACCGCCGTCCTCACGCTTCACCGCAATGCGGTAGGCTTTGCCGTTTGGCTTGCGGGTAAGAGAATACTGGCGGATCTCCTGATGCGGGAAACCTTCAGGCTTCAGCCACACGCCCAGATACTGTCCTGGCTGGTAATCGGCTACCGGCTTACCGTCCACCGGCTCAAACTCGAAGCTGGTGATTAACGCGCTGCGCGGCGTTTTCTCAACGATGCGGAATGCGCGGGTACCTTCCCAGCCGCCGTTCTTGCTGGCGTTTTCGCTGTAAATCTGTGCTTCACGGTTGATAAACACGTTTGCCAGCACCCCGTAGGCTTTACCCCACGCGTCCAGCACCTCCTGACCTGGGCTGAACATTTCGTCCAGCGTCGCCAGCAGGTGAGTGCCGACGATGTTGTACTGCTCGGGTTGGATCTGGAAGCTGGTATGTTTCTGCGCGATTTTTTCCACCGCGGGCAGCAGCGCAGCCAGGTTTTCAATATTGCTGGCGTAAGCCGCGATGGCGTTGAACAGCGCTTCACGCTGATCGCCGTTACGCTGGTTGCTCATGTTGAAAATCTCTTTGAGCTCCGGGTTGTGCGTGAACATGCGATCGTAGAAATGGGCGGTGAGTTTAGGGCCGGTTTCCACCAGCAGGGGAATAGTGGCTTTTACGGTAGCGATGGTTTGAGCGTCGAGCATGAGCGCGTCCTTCTGATGTTATTTTAATGGTGTATTTTAAATGCATCTTATAAAAAATACCCCTGTGTTGTAAATGGTTCTTTGCAAGATGAAAAATATGCATCACAAACCTGAAAAGAAATCCGCTGGAAAGGGCGAGCGCTTTATTCCTCAAACCCTTGCGTGGCGGGTAGGAAAACGTTTGCGTAAAATCGTTTGTCAAGACCTGTTATCACAGAACTAATCAGTTATACTGTTGCCCGTCGTCCAACAGGACTGCCTTTTCAGGCCAAAATTTACTTGTTAGCTGAGTCAGGAGATGCGGATGTTAAAGCGTGAAATGAACATTGCCGATTATGATGCCGAACTGTGGCAGGCTATGGAGCAGGAAAAAGTACGTCAGGAAGAGCACATCGAACTGATCGCCTCCGAAAACTACACCAGCCCGCGCGTGATGCAGGCGCAGGGTTCTCAGCTGACCAACAAATACGCTGAAGGTTACCCGGGCAAACGCTATTACGGCGGTTGCGAGTACGTTGATATCGTTGAGCAGCTGGCTATCGATCGTGCGAAAGAACTTTTTGGCGCTGACTATGCAAACGTCCAGCCGCACTCTGGCTCTCAGGCTAACTTCGCGGTCTACACCGCGCTGCTGCAGCCGGGCGATACCGTTCTGGGTATGAACCTGGCGCAGGGCGGCCACCTGACTCACGGCTCCCCGGTTAACTTCTCCGGCAAACTGTACAACATCATCCCTTACGGTATTGATGAGTCCGGTAAAATTGACTACGAAGACATGGCGAAGCAGGCTAAAGAGCACAAGCCGAAGATGATCATCGGTGGCTTCTCTGCTTACTCCGGTATCGTTGACTGGGCAAAAATGCGTGAAATCGCTGACAGCATCGGCGCGTACCTGTTCGTCGACATGGCGCACGTTGCCGGTCTGATTGCCGCTGGCGTTTACCCAAACCCGGTTCCGCATGCGCACGTTGTGACCACCACCACCCACAAAACCCTGGCGGGTCCACGCGGTGGCCTGATCCTGGCGAAGGGCGGTGACGAAGAGCTGTACAAAAAACTGAACTCCGCGGTGTTCCCAAGCGCGCAGGGCGGCCCGCTGATGCACGTTATCGCGGCAAAAGCGGTCGCGCTGAAAGAAGCGATGGAGCCAGAGTTCAAGGTTTACCAGCAGCAGGTTGCTAAGAACGCCAAAGCGATGGTGGAAGTGTTCCTGAGCCGTGGCTACAAAGTGGTATCCGGCGGGACTGAAAACCACCTGTTCCTGCTGGATCTGGTTGATAAGAACCTGACCGGTAAAGAAGCTGACGCAGCCCTGGGCCGCGCCAACATCACCGTGAACAAAAACAGCGTGCCAAACGATCCGAAGAGCCCGTTCGTGACCTCCGGTATCCGTATCGGTTCTCCGGCCGTGACTCGCCGCGGCTTCAAAGAAGCGGAAGTAAAAGAGCTGGCGGGCTGGATGTGTGACGTTCTGGACAACATCAATGACGAAGCGGTTATCGAGCGCGTCAAAGGTAAAGTTCTGGATATCTGCGCACGCTTCCCGGTATACGCATAATTCCTCTGCTTTGCAGAAATAAAAAAGGCCGCGCATGCGGCCTTTTTTTATGGCTTAACGCCGGTCCAGGGAGATGGCGCCAGGTCCGACAATCGCCAGCAAAATAAAGGCGCCAGCAATACTGACGTTTTTGTAGAAGTTAATCATATTCGGTACGACCGCATCACCGGTCATATCCCAGTAGTGATGCCCAATCACCGCCGTTCCGAGGGTGTAGAACACAAACAGTACCGCGAGAGGGCGGGTGAAAAAGCCCAGTACGATCAGGATCGCAGCAGGCACTTCCATCACCACCGCAATAATGGCCGCCAGCATGGGCATCGGCGTACCCAGCGAGGTCATATACTGTACGGTACCGCTAAACCCCGTCAGTTTCGGGTAACCAAAGATAATAAACAGCACGACAAGCGCGATGCGGCCAATGAGCAGCAGCAGATGACGCGACTGACCAAAATCGAGATAACGTAGTGAGTTCATGGCAGAAATACCTCTGCAAGTGGAGTAATTTAAACGTAATACACATTTTCATTCCCTGCCATAAGCCAGACGACTGCACAAGATGTTAATTTTTCGTTAATTTATAGCAGGCTATCTACTTGCTTAATTTTTATATTCTCGCCAGACTATGGCCTCGATTTCGGGAGGGATTCATGGTCTTGCATTCCACGCGCTGGCTGGCGCTCAGTTATTTCACCTATTTCTTTAGCTACGGCATTTTTCTGCCTTTCTGGAGCGTCTGGCTTAAGGGTATCGGCCTGACGCCTGAGACCATCGGCGTCCTGCTGGGGGCCGGGCTGGTGGCGCGTTTCCTCGGCAGCCTGCTGATCGCCCCGCGCGTCAGCGATCCCTCCTTACTGATCAAGGCCGTACGCATTCTGGCTCTGCTGACCCTGGTCTTTGTGGCCTGCTTCTGGGTCAGCCATCAGTTTGCCTGGCTGATGGTGGTGATGGTTGGCTTTAACCTGTTCTTCTCACCGCTGGTGCCTTTAACGGATGCCCTGGCGAACACCTGGCAGAAACAGATCACCATGGACTACGGTCGCGTGCGCCTGTGGGGCTCTATCGCCTTTGTGATTGGCTCGGCGCTGGTGGGCAAACTGGTCAGCCTTTACGATTACCGCGCCATTCTTGCCCTGCTGAGCATCGGTATTGCCTCAATGCTGCTGGGTATGCTGCTGCGACCGTCGGTGATGCCGCAGGGGGAAAGCCGCCATCAGGAGAGCGCGGGCTGGCCCGCCTGGCGGAGCCTGGTCGCACAGAGCTGGCGTTTTCTGGCGTGCGTATGCCTCCTTCAGGGGGCACATGCGGCGTACTATGGTTTCAGCGCCATCTACTGGCAAGGCGCAGGATATTCCGCTTCCGCCGTGGGCTATCTGTGGTCGCTGGGCGTGGTGGCCGAAGTCATTATCTTTGCCCTGAGCAAAAAACTGTTCCGCCGCTTTGGCGCGCGTGACCTGCTGCTGCTTTCCGCCGTGTGCGGCGTGGCGCGCTGGGGGATTATGGGCTGGACGACCGATCTGCCGTGGCTGATTGTGGCGCAAATTCTTCACTGCGGCACCTTTACCGTGTGCCATCTGGCGGCCATGCGCTATATCGCAGCGCGCGAGGGCGGGGACGTGATTCGCCTGCAGGCCGTCTATTCGGCAGTGGCAATGGGGGGCAGTATCGCGATCATGACGGTGTTTGCGGGGTTCCTTTACCAGCACCTGGGGCACGGCGTCTTCTGGGTGATGGCGCTCGTCGCCTTGCCCGCCATTGTTGTTCGACCTAAAGTGGCCGCCCGCGCGTCGCTATGATTCCAGCATGGCGCGAATATGTTCTTGCTGCTGCGCGTTCAGTGTCTCAACGGCATGGATCAGCGGCGGCGAGAACAGCGGCAGGGCCGTAGGGTAGGGGCTGATAACCAGCGCGGCTTCGCGCGGCGCCCCCTCTTTCTGAAAAGCCTGCAGCGTCAGGTAGCGTATGTTGAGCGGCAGCAGCGTCAGCTCGCGAAGCTGCTGTTCGATCTGCTCCTCACTGGCTTTATCGTCTCCCGTCAGCAGGATCACCTGTTTTTCATGCAGATCGGTCTCCTGCATCAACCAGGCACCGAAAATTACCGCCACCAGGCTCATCTCTTCGTCGGAAAAACGCAGCCCGAATTCTGCCTCCAGCTCAAACAGCGCCTCTTTCGTGGTGCGTAACAGCCGGGGATAAAGGCGATGGATCTCCTCCGGCAGGCTGTTGTCGATGCCGATCTCAAACAGCGAACGGTCCAGCGCCTGAGCCAGATGGATATACAGCTGATCGGTCAGCCCCTGCTCATCGCTGAAGTTCATTCCGGTCTGCGAGCGAAAACGGGCCACCATGCGCACGATGGCCCGGCGTAGACGCTGATCCTGCTGGTGCTTATCGAGCACCGGATCGGGCGTGCGGAGCATCATAAACAGCAGCGCCAGAAACAGCTGTTCATCCACGTGCGCGCCCTGCGGCACGCGCCGCTTCCAGTGGCGGACAATCTCCTGCGCCGTAAAATACTCTCCCCGCGACTGGGTCCAGCTGCGCTGGGCATGCGAAAACTGCGGCGTATTCCCGAGCTGGTGCTGAATAAGACAATATTGCAGATAGAGCTGTAAAAACTGCACATCGCGGCATTCAAACTGGCGCTGCAGCTTGCGTGAGCAGAAGCCGATCAGCGCCCGCAGGTTCGCATCGTCGTAAAGCGGGCGCGCGATGCCGAGTTGTTTAAGCGCGGTTTTTAATGCGGGGGTAAACTGGTGCGAGACAAACTGCGGGCAGAGCCGCAGCGCCCGACGCAGCCAGTGCAGCAGGCATAAACGCTGATTCAGGGCTGTGCCTTCAATCCGGTAGCAGCCGTCGTGGTGCGTGACGATATCCAGCCGGTGATAGCGCTGGATTTCATCGCGCGTCTCGGCTATATCTTGCCGTGCCATCGCGTCGTCCACGCCGTTGGCAGCGATTATGCTCTGTGCGGTGACGGCAGCATCGGGCAGGTAAAGCATCAAAAGCACCTGGCAGCGGCGCTGCGAACTGGAAAGCACAGATGGAATTTCAAGCGTCGTCATCATCTGTCGGGTATCCAGTGTGAATGTTTGATAAGAATAGCTAAAGGATGAGCGCTGAAAAGCGCGCCGGCAGGCCTTTCACTCAGGATTGCAGGGGAACATCACAGAATTTTTGACGTGAGGAATTGATGCAAACAGTTAAACAAAGTGCGATGGCGTTATTTTTGGCGGTTATCACCTTCACCGCCAGCGCCCACCCTCACAGTTTTATTGGCCTCCAGACCGAGCTGGTCACCGACGGCACGCAGCTGAGCGGCCTGAAAATGCGCTGGACGATGGACGAAATCACCTCGGCTGACCTGCTCTATGATGCGGGAAACGCGAAGCCCGGCGACGACATCTGGAAAAAGCTGGCGGCGGAAGTAATGGCCAACGTGCTCGGCCAGCACTACTTCACCGAATTCTGGCATAACGGACAAAAGGTCAAATTTCAGAACCGTCCAACGGAATACGGGATGATGCGTGACGGGCATCAGGCGGTGCTGACGTTCGTGCTTCCGCTGGCGCATCCTCAGCCGCTGGCCGGGCAAACGTACCGCTTTTCCACTTTTGACCCTACCTACTATGTCGACATGCGCTATGACAAAGACAGCGACGTACGGCTGCCGGACGCGCTGCAAAAAAGCTGCAAAATTGGCGTGCACACCCCGAAACCCAGCGAAGAGACGCTGAACTTTGCGATCTCGCTGGATAAAGCAGATGCCCCGCCTGAGGACATGGAGCTGGGTAAACAGTTCGCGCAGGAGGTGACGTTACAATGTCAGTGATCTCCTCTCCAGTTCGGAAGTCTCGCCGCTGGCTTCACCTCTGGCCGCTGGCGCTCTTTTTGCTGTTCGCGGTTTGCGGGGCGCTGTGGCTGTGGCAGGCCTGGCCGCAGGTGATGATGAAAAGCATTATCTGGCAGCGTGAGGTCAACCAGCAGATGAGCGGACTGCTGAAGGCGGTGGCCGAGAACCCGGCCAAAGCGGGCGGCTCGCTGCTGGCGTTCAGTTTTGTCTATGGCGTTCTGCACGCGCTGGGGCCGGGGCACGGCAAAATCGTCATCACCACCTGGCTTGCCACCCATCCGTCTAAGCTGAAATCGAGCATCGGCCTGACGCTGGCCTCTTCGCTGCTTCAGGGCGGCGTGGCGATTGCGCTGGTCGTGGTGGTGCTTTCGCTGTTACAGCTTCCGGCGCGCCAGCTGCACATGAGCAGCTTCTGGCTGGAGAAGGGCAGCTATGCGCTGGTGGGCGTGCTGGGGCTAATCCTCTGCTGGCGGGCGCTGAAAAAACTGCGCGCGCTGCTGAAAAAGCCCACGTTCAAATCCTTTACGCCGCACCACGTTCATGATGAACACTGCGGCTGCGGTCATCAGCATGTGCCCACGCAGGAACAATTACAGAACGGCGACGACTGGCGCGCCCGGCTGATGATTATTCTCTCGATGGGGATGCGCCCGTGCTCGGGTGCCATTATGGTGCTGCTGTTCAGTAAGATAATAGGTGTCTTTGGCTGGGGAATGCTCTCGGCGCTGGCGATGGCGGCAGGAACCTCTCTCACCATTTCGTCTTTAGCGCTGCTGGTTCACAGCTTCCGTCAGCTGGCGGTCAAACTCAGCGGCAGTAAAACGCCGGTGCTCTGGCGACAGATAGGGTGGACAACGCTTGCGCTGGCGGGGGGAGTGATTCTGCTGGTGGCGGCGGTGACGATGTGGATGAGCGCGGTGCCGGTGGGAAGGGGATTGCGGCCTTTCTAGCGTACTGAGGGATTTTGTAGGCCCGGTAAGCGTAGCGCCACCGGGCTTAACAAACTGGATTAACGCTTCAGCGCATCGCTCAGTTCATCACGCATGTTGGCCAGCATGGCTTTAACAACGCGTGGGTTACCCGCAACAATGTTGCCGGTAGACATATAGTTATGGCCGCCGGTGAAGTCACACACAATGGCGCCTGCTTCACGCGCGATCAGCTCGCCCGCTGCAAAATCCCATGGCTTCAGTGAGAGTTCGAAGTAACCGTCAACGCGGCCGGTGGCAACGTAGGCCAGATCCAGCGCAGCAGAACCGGTGCGACGGAAGTCCGCGCATTCGGTGAACAGTTTGCCGAGGATATTCATATAGGTGGTCGCGTGCTGTTTCGCCTTGAACGGGAAACCGGTCGCCAGGATGGTGCCGTCCAGATCGCGTGCGTTGCTGCAGCGCAGACGGTAGCCGTTCAGCTGTGCGCCCTGACCGCGGGTCGCGGTGAACAGTTCGTTACGCATTGGATCGTACACAACGGCGACTTCGGTACGGCCTTTAATGCGTACGGCGATAGACACAGAGAAGTGTGGCAGGCGTTTGACGAAGTTGGTGGTGCCATCCAGTGGATCGATAACCCATTGAACATCCTGATCGGTACCTTCATGTTCACCGCTTTCTTCGGTGATGATGGTGTGCTGTGGGTAAGATTTGCGGATCGTTTCGATAATAATCGCTTCTGCGGCTTTATCGACGTTCGTCACGAAATCATTGCTGCCTTTCTGGCTGGTTTCTACGGAGTCTGGCGTTTCGTAGTGTTTGGCAATTACATTACCCGCCTTGCGCGCTGCGCGCACGGCGATGGTCAGCATCGGATGCATCGGTCTCTCTCACTGGATGTTAAAGAACAGGAAAATCGGCGCAGAGTATAGCAGCGGGATCGGATTATGTCTCCCGTTTATGATAATATGCCCGAATATTCTTCAGACACTGAATCCAGACATTAAAAATTATGCTGCAAAACATTCGAATCGTGCTGGTCGAAACATCGCACACCGGCAACATGGGCTCCGTTGCCCGCGCTATGAAAACCATGGGCTTAACGAACCTGTGGCTGGTTAACCCGCTGGTGAAGCCAGACTCGCAGGCCATCGCCCTGGCGGCCGGAGCCAGCGACGTAATCGGCAACGCCCAGATCGTCGATACCCTTGACGAAGCGCTGGCCGGCTGCAGCCTCGTTGTCGGTACCAGCGCGCGTTCGCGCACGCTGCCGTGGCCAATGCTCGATCCGCGTGAATGCGGCCTGAAAAGTGTCTCTGAGGCTGAACAAGCACCGGTTGCGCTGGTGTTCGGCCGCGAGCGCGTTGGCCTGACCAACGACGAGCTGCAGAAGTGTCATTATCACGTGGCAATTGCGGCAAACCCGGAGTACAGCTCGCTGAACCTGGCAATGGCGGTGCAGGTTATCGCCTATGAAGTGCGTATGGCGTGGCTGGCAACGCAGGAAAAAGAGGTTGAGCCTAAAGAAGAGACGGCTTACCCGCTGGTGGACGACCTTGAGCGTTTCTACGGTCACCTGGAGCAGACGCTGCTCTCGACCGGCTTTATCCGCGAAGGCCACCCGGGTCAGGTGATGAACAAGCTGCGCCGTCTGTTCACCCGCGCGCGTCCGGAAAGCCAGGAGCTGAACATCCTGCGCGGGATCCTGGCGTCGATTGAGCAGAAAAATAAAGAGTAGTGTCGTCTGTTCGCCGGGTGGCGCTCCGCTTACCCGGCCTACAAAACCGCAGCTCGGGTAAGCGAAGCGCCACCCGACAAAAAACGGCACAGAAGGTTAAATACCTGACTAAAACAGTCAAGTAAATAGTTGACCATTTTAGTCAGGAATGTCAGACTTGGCCCTGCTATGCAATACCCCATTTTACAATAAAAAACCCCGGGCAGGGGCGAGTTTGAGGTTAAGTAAGACATGAGACTGACATCTAAAGGGCGTTATGCCGTGACCGCGATGCTGGACGTTGCGCTCAACTCCGAAGCGGGCCCGGTTCCGTTGGCTGATATTTCTGAACGACAAGGGATCTCCCTCTCTTATCTGGAACAGCTGTTCTCCAGACTGCGTAAAAATGGACTGGTTTCCAGCGTTCGTGGCCCAGGCGGCGGTTATTTGCTGGGTAAAGACGCGGGCAGTATTGCAGTTGGCGAAGTGATCAGCGCAGTTGACGAATCCGTTGACGCGACCCGTTGCCAGGGTAAAGGCGGCTGCCAGGGCGGCGATAAGTGCCTGACCCACGCGCTGTGGCGCGATCTGAGCGACCGTCTGACCGGCTTCCTGAACAACATCACCCTCGGTGAGCTGGTGAATAACCAGGAAGTTCTGGACGTATCGGGCCGTCAGCACGGCCATGATTCCCAACGCAGCACCCGCGCGCAGGACGCTATCGACGTCAAATTACGCGCGTAATAAAACGATAAGTATTTCAGAATCAGGCCGGGGCGAAGACTCGCCCCGTGTACTCGGTCGTACATCCAGCCGGTTGCCTGATTCCTTGCATTGAAGCGATGTACGGAGTTTATAGAGCAATGAAATTACCGATTTATCTCGACTACTCCGCAACCACGCCGGTGGACCCGCGTGTTGCCGAGAAAATGATGCAGTGTCTGACCCTGGACGGAAACTTTGGTAACCCAGCTTCCCGTTCACACCGTTTTGGCTGGCATGCTGAAGAGGCGGTTGATATCGCCCGTAATCAGATTGCTGACCTGGTGGGTGCCGACCCGCGTGAGATTGTTTTCACCTCCGGTGCGACCGAATCCGACAACCTGGCGATCAAAGGTGCAGCCAACTTTTATCAGAAAAAAGGCAAGCACATCATCACCAGCAAAACCGAACACAAAGCCGTGCTGGACACCTGCCGTCAGCTGGAGCGTGAAGGGTATGAAGTCACCTACCTGGCGCCACAGAGCAACGGCATCATCGATCTGAAAGAGCTCGAAGCGGCCATGCGTGATGACACCATTCTGGTCTCCATCATGCACGTCAACAACGAAATCGGCGTGGTACAAGACATCGCGACCATCGGTGAAATGTGCCGTGCGCGCGGTATCATCTACCACGTGGACGCGACCCAGAGCGTGGGCAAACTGCCTATCGACCTGAGCCAGCTGAAAGTGGACCTGATGTCCTTCTCCGGCCACAAAATCTATGGCCCGAAAGGGATTGGCGCGCTGTACGTTCGTCGTAAACCCCGTATCCGCATCGAAGCGCAGATGCACGGTGGTGGTCACGAGCGCGGCATGCGTTCCGGTACGCTGCCTGTTCACCAGATCGTGGGCATGGGCGAAGCCTACCGCATTGCAAAAGAAGAGATGGAAACCGAGATGGCACGCCTGCGCACGCTGCGTAACCGTCTGTGGGACGGCGTGAAAGATATGGAAGAAGTGTATCTGAACGGCGATCTCGAGCAGGGCGCACCGAACATCCTCAACGTCAGCTTCAACTATGTTGAAGGCGAGTCGCTGATCATGGCGCTCAAAGACCTGGCGGTTTCTTCCGGTTCTGCCTGTACGTCTGCAAGCCTTGAGCCATCCTACGTGCTGCGTGCGCTGGGTATGACTGACGAGCTGGCACACAGCTCTATCCGTTTCTCTTTAGGTCGTTTCACTACCGAAGAAGAGATTGACTACACCATCAAGCTGGTTCGCAACTCCATTGGCCGTCTGCGCGACCTTTCTCCACTGTGGGAAATGTTCAAGCAGGGCGTGGATCTGAACAGCATTGAATGGTCACATCACTAATCGGTACATAAGGAGAATTCAATCATGGCATACAGCGAAAAAGTCATCGATCATTACGAAAACCCACGCAACGTTGGCTCTTTTGACAACAGCGATGAATCTGTTGGTAGCGGCATGGTCGGTGCGCCAGCGTGTGGCGACGTGATGAAGTTGCAGATTAAAGTCAACAATGAAGGTATCATTGAAGACGCGCGCTTCAAGACCTACGGCTGCGGTTCTGCTATCGCGTCCAGCTCCCTGGTCACCGAATGGGTGAAGGGCAAGTCTCTGGACGAAGCACAGGCAATCAAGAACACGGATATTGCTGAAGAACTCGAACTGCCACCGGTGAAAATTCACTGCTCAATTCTGGCAGAAGATGCGATCAAAGCCGCTATTGCGGATTACAAAAGCAAACGTGAAGCAAAATAATTGAGGTTTGAGTATGTCGATTACCCTTAGCGACAGCGCTGCCGCGCGAGTAAGCTCTTTTCTGGCGAACCGTGGTAAAGGCTTTGGCCTGCGACTGGGCGTACGTACCTCCGGCTGTTCTGGTATGGCTTACGTACTGGAGTTTGTTGACGAACCGGCGTCTGACGACACCGTGTTTGAAGACAAGGGCGTGAAGGTGGTGGTCGATGGCAAAAGCCTGCAATTCCTCAACGGCACTCAGCTGGACTTCGTTAAAGAAGGCCTGAACGAAGGGTTCAAATTCACGAACCCGAACGTCAAAGACGAGTGTGGTTGCGGCGAAAGCTTCCACGTTTAACCGCGCGTCATCCGAAACCCCACCGTGGCGTTACCCGCTACGCGTGGGGTTTGTTTTAACAGGCTACCCCTGAGATTGTTATGGATTACTTCACTCTCTTCGGACTACCCGCTCAATACCCGATTGATCTCCAGGCGTTGACGATCCGTTTTCAGGATCTGCAGCGTCAGTACCATCCGGACAAATTCGCGAGCGGTACTCAGGCAGAGCAGCTGGCTGCGGTTTCCCACTCTGCCACCATCAACCAGGCCTGGCAGACGCTGCGCCATCCGCTGGCGCGCGCTGAATATCTGCTCTCGCTCCACGGTTTTGATCTGGCGAGCGAACAGCACACCGTGCGCGACACGGCGTTTCTGATGGAGCAGCTGGAGCTGCGCGAAGAGCTCGATGAGATTGAACAGGCCAAAGACGAAGCGCGTCTGGAAAGCTTTATTACGCGCGTGAAGGGCATGTTCGATACCCGCCATCAGCAGATGGTGGAGCAACTGAACAACGAGACCTGGGACGTGGCGGCAGATACTGTGCGCAAACTCCGTTTTCTCGATAAACTGCGAAGCAGTGCTGAACAACTCGAAGAAAAGCTGCTCGATTTTTAATTTCGGAAGCAATTATGGCCTTATTACAAATTAGTGAGCCTGGCTTAAGTGCCGCACCGCACCAGCGTCGTCTGGCGGTGGGTATTGATCTGGGCACCACCAATTCCCTCGTGGCGACCGTGCGCAGCGGCCAGGCGGAAACGCTGGCTGACGAGCAGGGGCGCCATCTGCTGCCTTCCGTGGTCCACTACCAGCAGCAGGGTCACGCGGTAGGCTATGACGCCCGCGCTAATGCCGCGCGCGATCCGGCGAATACCATCAGCTCCGTCAAGCGCATGATGGGCCGCTCGCTGGCCGATATTCAGACCCGCTACCCGCATCTGCCGTATCAGCTGCAGGCCAGTGAAAACGGCCTGCCGATGATCGCGACCGCGGCCGGTCTGCTGAACCCGATCCGTGTTTCTGCTGACATCCTCAAAGCGCTGGCTGAGCGCGCTACGGCAACGCTCGGTGGCGATCTGGACGGCGTGGTGATTACCGTTCCGGCCTACTTTGACGATGCACAGCGTCAGGGCACCAAAGACGCCGCGCGTCTGGCGGGCCTGCATGTGCTGCGTCTGCTGAACGAACCGACGGCGGCGGCGATTGCCTACGGCCTCGATTCCGGTCAGGAAGGGGTGATCGCGGTTTATGATCTTGGCGGCGGGACGTTTGATATCTCTATCCTGCGCCTGAGCCGCGGGGTGTTTGAAGTGCTGGCGACCGGCGGGGATTCCGCGCTGGGCGGTGATGACTTCGACCATCTGCTGGCGGACTACATCCGCGAGCAGGCGGGCATCAGCGATCGCAGCGATGCGCGCGTACAGCGTGAACTGCTGGATGCGGCCATCGACGCCAAAATCGCCCTGAGCGATTCGCAGACGGTTACCGTCAATGTTGCGGGCTGGCAGGGTGAGATCTCTCGCGATCAGTTCAGCGATCTGATCGCCCCACTGGTGAAACGCACCTTACTGGCCTGCCGTCGCGCATTGAAAGATGCGGGCGTTGAGGCGAACGAGGTGCTGGAAGTGGTCATGGTGGGCGGTTCGACCCGCGTGCCGCTGGTGCGCGAGCGCGTGGGCGAATTCTTTGGCCGCACGCCGCTGACCTCCATCGACCCGGACAAAGTGGTTGCCGTCGGCGCCGCGATTCAGGCCGATATTCTGGTCGGCAACAAGCCGGACAGCGAAATGCTGCTGCTGGACGTCATCCCGCTGTCGCTGGGCTTAGAAACCATGGGCGGCCTGGTGGAGAAAGTGATCCCGCGTAACACTACCATTCCGGTGGCGCGCGCGCAGGAGTTCACCACCTTTAAAGACGGCCAGACCGCGATGTCCATCCACGTGATGCAGGGCGAACGCGAGCTGGTGCAGGACTGCCGTTCTCTGGCGCGCTTTGCGCTGCGCGGTATCCCGGCGCTGCCTGCGGGCGGGGCGCATATTCGCGTCACCTTCCAGGTGGATGCCGACGGCCTGCTGAGCGTCACGGCGATGGAAAAATCCACCGGCGTGGAATCGTCCATCCAGGTGAAGCCGTCCTACGGCCTGACCGATGGCGAAATCGCCTCCATGATTCAGGACTCAATGAGCTACGCCGAGCAGGATGTGAAGGCGCGTATGCTGGCGGAACAAAAAGTGGAAGCCGCACGCGTGCTGGAGAGCCTGAACGGCGCGCTCGCTGCCGACGCCGCGCTGTTAAGCGCCGCTGAGCGTCAGGTGATTGACGATGCTGCCGCGCGCTTAAGCGCCGTGGCCGAAGGTAATGACGCTGACGCAATAGAAGAAGCCATTAAAAACGTTGATAAACAAACCCAGGACTTTGCTGCTCGCCGCATGGACAAATCTGTCCGCGTCGCGCTGAAAGGCCAGTCCGTGGACGAGGTTTAATATGCCAAAGATTGTAATTTTGCCTCATGCGGACCTCTGTCCGGATGGCGCTGTTCTGGAAGCGAAGACCGGTGAAACCATTCTCGATGTTGCCCTGCGTGCAGGTATCGAAGTGGAACACGCCTGTGAAAAATCCTGTGCCTGCACCACCTGCCACTGCATCGTGCGTGAAGGTTTTGACTCTCTCGCCGAGAGCACCGAAGACGAAGACGACATGCTGGATAAAGCATGGGGTCTGGAGCCAGACAGCCGCTTAAGCTGCCAGGCTGCGGTGACCGATGAAGATCTGGTCGTGGAGTTCCCACGCTACACCATCAACCACGCACGCGAGCATTAATATGGGACTGAAGTGGACAGACAGCCGTGAAATCGGCGAAGCGCTCTACGACGCGAACCCGGATCTCGATCCGAAGACCGTACGATTCACCGATATGCATCAGTGGATCTGCGATCTGGAAGATTTCGACGACGATCCAAACGCATCCAATGAAAAAATTCTGGAGGCGATTCTGTTAGTCTGGTTAGATGAAGCAGAATAAATAACAAAACGGGCTGCCTTCAGGCGGCCCGTTTGCTAGTTGCTAATAAGGAAAAATAAAATGACCGAAGCGATGAAGATTACGCTCTCTACCCAGCCTGCTGACGCACGCTGGGGCGAGAAAGCCAGCTACAGCATCAACAACGACGGTATTACCCTGCACCTGACGGGCAACGATGATTTGGGCCTGATCCAGCGCGCCGCGCGTAAAATTGACGGTCTGGGCATTAAGCATGTCTCGCTGGAAGGCGAAGGCTGGGACACCGACCGCAGCTGGGCGTTCTGGGCGGGTTACAAAGGGCCGAAAGGCACCCGCAAAATTGAGTGGGCGAACCTCGACGAAGCCGGTCAGAAAGAGCTGGAAAGCCGTCTGCAAATCATCGACTGGGTACGCGACACCATTAACGCTCCGGCGGAAGAGTTAGGCCCCGAGCAGCTGGCGCAGCGCGCCGTTGACCTGCTGTGCGGCGTGGCGGGCGACAAGATGTCCTACCGCATCACCAAGGGTGAAGACCTGCGCGAGCAGAACTACATGGGTATCCACACCGTGGGCCGCGGCTCCGAGCGTCCTCCGGTGCTGCTGGCGCTGGACTACAACCCAACCGGCGATAAAGACGCCCCTGTCTTTGCCTGCCTGGTAGGTAAAGGTATCACCTTCGACACCGGCGGCTACAGCCTGAAGCAGAGCGCGTTCATGGACTCCATGAAGTCCGACATGGGCGGCGCGGCCACCATCACCGGTGCGCTGGCGTTTGCCATCACCCGCGGTCTGAAAAAGCGCGTGAAGCTGTACCTGTGCTGCGCGGACAACATGGTCAGCGGTAACGCCTTCAAGCTGGGCGACATCATTCGCTACCGTAACGGCAAAAACGTTGAGGTGATGAACACTGACGCCGAAGGCCGTCTGGTGCTGGCCGATGGCCTGATCGACGCGTCTGCCCAGAAGCCTGAGCTGATCATCGACATGGCGACTCTGACCGGTGCGGCGAAAACCGCGCTGGGTAACGACTACCACGCGCTGTTCAGCTTTGACGACAAGCTGGCCGCACGCCTGCTGGCCAGCGCTGCGGCGGAAAACGAACCGTTCTGGCGTCTGCCGCTGGCCGAGTTCCACCGTAGCCAGCTGCCGTCCAACTTTGCCGAGCTGAATAACACCGCCAGCGCGGCGTACCCGGCGGGTGCAAGCACCGCAGCAGGCTTCCTGTCTCACTTCGTTGAGAACTACCACGAGGGCTGGCTGCACATTGATTGCTCTGCAACGTACCGCAAAGCGGCGGTTGAGCAGTGGTCTGCGGGTGCGACCGGTCTGGGCGTGCGTACCGTGGCGAACCTGCTGACGGCTGAGTAATCTTTTTTGCCGGGTGGCGCTACGCTTACGCGCGCCTTCGGAGTCATCATATTGCCCGGCGGCGCTGCGCTTGCACGGGCCTACGGTTTTGTAGGCCGGGTAAGCGAAGCGCCACCCGGCGTTTTTTGAAGTAGCCAAACTATGTCAGATACCAAAAACGAATTAGAGACCCTGCTGGAGCAGGCGGCGACCGAGCCCGCCCACCGTCCGGCATTTTTCCGCACGCTGCTGGAGTCCACCGTCTGGGTGCCGGGTACCGCCGCGGAAGGTGAGCAGGTCGTGGAAGACAGCGCGCTGGATCTGCTGCACTGGGAGAAAGACGACGGCACGTCGGTGATCCCGTTCTTCACCTCGCTGGAAGCGCTGCAGGAAGCGGTTGAAGACGAACAGGCGTTCGTGGTGATGCCGGTGCGTACCCTGTTTGAAATGACGCTCGGCCAGACGCTGTTCCTCAACGCCAAGTTGCCGACCGGGAAAGAGTTTACGCCGCGTGAAATCAGCCACCTGATTGGCGAAGAGGGCAACCCGCTCAGCACGCAGGAAGTGCTGGAAGGGGGCGAAACGCTGCTGCTGTCTGAAGTGGCCGAGCCGCCCGCGCAGATGATTGATTCTCTGACGACGTTGTTCAAAACGCTCAAGCCCGTCAGGCGCGCGTTTCTCTGCTCCATCAAAGAGCGCGCGGACGAAAAGCCGGTGCTGTTGATCGGTATTGAAGCCGATGGCGATTTCGACGAGATCGTTCAGGCGGCGGGCAGCGTGGCGACCGACACGCTACCGGGCGATGAACCAATTGATATCTGTCAGGTGAAAAACGGTGAGAAGGGCATCAGCCACTTTATTACCGAGCACATCACGCCGTTCTATGAGCGTCGCTGGGGCGGGTTCCTGCGCGATCTCAAAACCAACCGCATCATCTGATTTCTGCGGGGTGAATGTCACCCCGTTGCTTCCAGCAGCAGTAAATCCATCAGCAGCACCAGATTCGACTCAAACGACGTCACCCCTGCGGCTTCGGCGGCGTAGTGCACCGCTTCGTCATAGAGCGCAAAGTGAACGTCGGCCATCTCCGCCAGCGTGTTGGCCGAGGCGCGGGTAAACGCGACGATGGTCATGCCGATGTTTTTGGCTATCCGCGCTTTATCCAGCACCTGCTCCGTTTCGCCGCTGCGCGAGACGGCAATAAACACCTGATAGCGGGCGGCATTGCTGAGAAAAATGTTCCGGCTGTCGCCCGGTCCGGAGATAAACGCCGTTTTGCCCATTACCTGTAGCTTCTTGGTCAGGTACTCCGCAAACAGATAAGAAAACCCGGCCCCGTAGAGAAAGAAGCTCTCTTTCTGGCGCAGCAGGTCGGAAAACTGCTGGCGTTTGTCTTGGGTAACCCACTGAAAGGTGTGCTGATAGTTGGCGATAAACTGGTTAAACAGCACCGGGAGTTCAGGGCGCGACTGCGCCTGAGCGGCAATATGCGGCGTGTCGGAGAGCAGCTGCTTGCAGTGCCAGATGAATTCGCTAAAGCCGCTGAACCCCAGCTTCTGGCACAGCCGCATGATGGTGGCGGTAGAAACGAACGTCGCCTGTGCCAGCTCGCGAACCGTAATATTGCCCACCAGCAGAGGATGCTCCGTGAGGTGGGCGAGGACGCGATACTCCGCGCGGGTCAATGACGCTCCGCGCGTTAACAGCGTGGCCAGGCGGTTATCCATTATTTCGCGGGTTCGACAGGCAGATCGTCTCGCGCACCCCATTCGCTCCAGGCGCCGTCGTAGAGCGTGACGTCGCTTACGCCGAGCGTGGCGAGCGCCAGAATGACCACGCAGGCCGTTACGCCGGAACCGCAGCTGGCAATCACTGGACGATGTAAATCAACCCCTGCCCGGTCAAAAATGGCGCGCAGTTCGTCGGTAGTTTTCAGCTCGCCCTCAAACACCAGGTCGCCCCACGGCACGTTCAGCGCGCCCGGAATATGTCCGCGCTTCAGCCCCGGACGCGGTTCATCCGCTTCGGCATTGAAGCGAGGAGCAGGGCGGGCATCGACGATTTGCGCCGTTTTTTCATGGCTCACGACCAGCACGTCGGTCAGGCGTTTTACCACGTGGGTGTCAAAGGTCGCGTCGAATTCACCTTCCGGCAGCGTGACGTCACCCTGCTGAAGCGGCAGCTCGTCGCGCTTCCACCCCGCCAGCCCACCGGCAAGAATCGAGACTTTTTCCACGCCGAAGTTTTTCAGCATCCACCACGCACGCGGCGCGGAGAAGAGGTTACCTTCATCATAGACAACGAGGTGTTTGTCTTTGCTGATGCCCAGCTCGCGCATCGCCACGGAAAACGCTTCCGGGCGCGGCAGCATGTGCGGCAGGGGAGAGGTGTGATCGGAGAGGGCTTCAATATCAAAAAATACCGCACCCGGCAGATGCCCGGCACGGTATTCACCGGGCACGTCACGATGCTCTTGTCCCGGAGGGGCCATACGCGCGTCGATAATCTGAACTTCCGGATCGTCGCCGTGCTCAATCAGCCAGTCGGCAGCGACAAAATATGAGGTGGACATGGGTTGCCTCCATTCTTTTCCGTAAAAAAGGATTGTCGGTGTTTTTTCTGACACCGACAAGCAAACCACGTTCAACTCGCGAGCAAGCCCCTATTTTTTCACCGGTTCGCCGTCCTGCCAGGCTTTTTGCAGCGCTGGCCAGTAGTCACGGTTGGCCTCAATCATCTCATCCAGAATGGCTTTTGCATGTTCCATGGTCGGCACGGTGCGGTTGAGGGTAAACGCCTGCAAGGCTTTCTCATAGCTGCCTTCGATAGTCGCCTCCACCAGCAGCTGTTCAGATGCGAGCTGCTGTTGCAAAAGCGTCTGATGGAACAGCGGCACCTGACCAATACGGATCGGTTCTGGGCCCTCGGAGGTGATATAAGCGGGAACTTCTACCACCGCATCGTACGGCAGGTTGGTAATCGCCCCGCGGTTTTCCACCATCACCAGATGGCGGCTTCGCAGGTTAAAGGCCAGCGAGCAGGCCACATCGACGATAAACTCGCCGTGGACGCCCACGTGGAAGGCATCCGGTAAAATTCCGGTGCGTTGATATTCTTCGGCGGCGGCGAACAGCTTTTTCTCGCGCCCGTCCATCACTTCATTAGCGCGGGTATAGTCCGGGTTCTGGTGCGCCACAATCTGGTTCGGCATCAGGTAATACTGCAGATACGGGTTCGGCAGATACTCGGGGAAATTGTCCATGATCGGCTTGATGTTGCGCCAGGTTTTCACCCAGGAGGGGTCGGAATGCTGCGGATCGGTTTTAGCCGCATCTTCCGTCAGCAGGCCAAACTTCGCGATATGCTTACGCAGCGCCGGGAGCTTGTCTTCGCCGTCCACCAGCACGCGGGTAAACCAGCCGAAGTGGTTCAGACCGAAGTAGTCCACTTCCAGCTTGCGGCGATCGACACCCAGAATCGCCCCCATATTGCGCATAGCGGCCACCGGCATATCGCAGATGTTCAGCACCCGCGCATTTGGCCGCAGACGGCGCACGCCCTCCGCGACGATCGCCGCCGGGTTGGAGTAGTTCACGATCCAGGCTTTTTCATGCGCGTAGCGATCGACCAGATCGATAAGCTCCACCATCGGCAGGATCGTGCGCAGGCCGTAGGCCAGCCCGCCGGGGCCGCACGTTTCCTGGCCCACCACGCCGTGACGCAGCGGGATCTTCTCATCCTGCTCGCGCATTTTGTACTGGCCGACGCGCATCTGGGCGAAGACAAAATGCGCGCCGCTGAAGGCCACTTCCGGGTCGCTGGTGACGGTAAATTTGATGTGCTGACTGTGGTCGCGAATGACCTTCTCGACGACCGGCGCAATGGTGTTCTGACGCGCCTCGTCGATATCGTACAGGCGAATTTCGGCCAGCGGGAAATCCTGCAGGCGCACCATCAGGCTTTTCACAATGCCCGGCGTGTAGGTGCTGCCGCCGCCGGCAATCGACAGAATGAATGGGGGTGTAAACATCTTTAGCTCCTTTCAGAGAAACGTCTCAACGGCTTCTCGCATTTTTTTGACATGCAGCCCATAGACCACCTGAACGTTGTTACCTTGTTTGATAATCCCTTTCGCGCCGGTCGCCTTCAGACGCGGCTCGTCGATAATGGCGACGTCCTTTACCGTGACGCGTAAGCGGGTGTAGCAGTTGTCCACCACTTCAATATTTTCCCGGCCGCCCAGCCCCACCACGATGGACTCGCCCAGCCCGTCGTTATTGCCCTTCGCCTGGTACTCCTGCTTGCTGTAGAGGCGCGTCTCCTGGTCCTCATCTTCACGGCCCGGCGTTTTCATGTTGAAGCGCAGGATCAGGAAGCGGAACACCACGAAGTAGAGGGCGAACATGATCAGCCCGACCAGGGTGTACATCGGCCAGTTGGACTTGGTCGTGCCGAGCGGCAGGTTGTAGAGGATGAAGTCGATAATCCCGTTGGCGCCGATGGCGTGAACGCCCAGCAGGGAGAACAGCATCATGCCGATGCCGGTCAGCACCGCGTGCACCACGAACAGCAGCGGGGCGACGAACAGGAAGGAGAATTCAATCGGCTCGGTGACGCCGACCAGCAGCGAGGTCAGCGCCGCCGGGATCAGAATCGCTTTCGCCGCCGCTTTACGCTCTGGCCTGGCGGTCATATACATCGCCAGCGCCGCGGCGGGCAGGCCAAACATTTTGCTGATGCCGCGTGCGTCCCACACCACGGTGCTGCTGAGTTGCTTCACGTCCGGGCAGGCCATCTCGGCAAAGTAGATATTGCGCGCGCCCTGATAGGTTGCGCCGCATACCTCCTGCGTGCCGCCCAGCTCGGTATAGAGGAACGGCGTATAAACCAGATGGTGCAGGCCGGTGGGGACCAGAATGCGTTCCAGGAAACCGTAGATGGCCACGCCAAACGGCCCGGAGCCTTTGATGGCCAGCGCCAGGGCGCTGATGCCGTGCTGGGCAAAGGGCCACAGTTCGCTCATCACCACGCCGAGCAGCATGGAGACGGGGAGCATGACGATGGCGACAAAACAGTGGCCGGAGTAAATCGCCATCGCGCCGTTAAACTGTACGCCGGAGTATTTGTTGTACAGATAGCCGGAAAGCGCTCCGGTCAGTATCCCGGCAAAGACCCCCATCTCCAGCACATGCACGCCCAGTACCATCGTCTGTCCGGCCGCTTTCATCTGCGCCGCTGGCGCCAGCGCGCCCTGCAGCTGCAGCGTGACGTTCATGGCGTTGATGAATACGACAAAGGTGACCAGGCCAATCAGCGCGGCATAGCCTTTATCGCGCGTCGCCAGGCCAATCGGAATACCGACGGCAAACACCAGCGCCAGGTTAACCAGCACCGACACGGCAGATTTTGCGATCAACTGACCAAGATGCTGAATCAGCGGATGACTGAGAAACGGCAGGTACTCGGCGAGATTACCGTTACCCAGCACGTTACCAAAGGCGATAAACAGACCGACGATCGGTAAGATAAGCACCGGTCCGTACAATGATTTTCCGAAATTTTGTAGGGCGTTCACGGCTCGTTTCATGGCTTTCTCTCTTTTTGAACCGCGCACTCGGGGTGCGTCATGGTCATAAAACTAGCAGTCTTCAGATGTGTTTATCCAGCTATCTTCTTGTTTTAAAAACAAATGACGTGAAAGGTAACATGTGACGTTATGCGCTGTGATCGCGGTTCCATCACGGCGTAGCGGCGTGATGCCATTCTGCGAGGCGCTTTCCAGATTCTAAAATTGGACTTTTTGAATTAATGAAACTTGCGGATAATACTTATCCGGACGACGACCAACAGGCCCCCTCTGGGCCAGGGACAAAGGATGAAACCGTTTCGCTTAGCCGCGCTCTCTCTTGCGCTGCTTACCACGTTTACGCTTGTCGGCTGTGATAACAGCGACGATAAACCTCAGGCTGCGGCTCCCGCGGCATCCACTGCATCCACACCAAAAGCCGCGGAAAAGCCAAATGCTGAAACGCTGGCTAAGCTAGCCGCCCAGAGTCAGGGAAAAGCGCTGACCCTGCTGGATGCCTCTGAAGTTCAGCTCGACGGTGCCGCCACGCTGGTGGTGACATTCTCGGTTCCGCTGAATCCCGATCAGGATTTCGCGAAAACCGTGCATGTCGTGGACAAAAAAAGCGGCAAAGTTGACGGGGCGTGGGAACTTGCGCCTAACCTGAAAGAGCTTCGCCTGCGTCATCTGGAGCCCAACCGCAACCTGGTCGTCACCGTTGAACGGGGCCTGCAGGCGCTGAATAAGGCGACGTTCGGCATTGATTATGAAAAAGCCCTCACCACCCGGGACGTCGAGCCTACCGTCGGGTTTGCCAGCCGCGGCTCGCTGCTGCCGGGCAAGGTGGTGGAAGGGTTGCCGGTGATGGCGCTTAACGTCAACAATGTTGACGTGAACTTCTACCGCGTGAAGCCGGAATCGCTGGCCTCTTTTGTCAGCCAGTGGGAATACCGCAACTCCCTCACCAACTGGGAATCCGACAACCTGCTAAAGATGGCGGAGCTGGTTTACACCGGTCGCTTCGATCTTAATCCGGCGCGCAACACGCGCGAAAAATTGCTGTTGCCCCTGAAGGATATTAAACCGCTCCAGCAGTCTGGGGTTTACATCGCGGTCATGAACCAGGCCGGGCACTATAACTACAGCAACGCCGCAACGCTCTTTACCTTAAGCGATATTGGCCTGTCCGCTCACCGTTATCATAACCGCCTGGACATCTTCACCCAGAGTCTGGAGAACGGTGCGGCGCAGTCCGGCGTCACCGTCACCCTGCTGAATGATAAAGGGCAGACGCTTGCCGAAGCGAAAAGCGACAGCGATGGCCACGCAAAGCTTGAGACCGACAAAGAGGCCGCGCTGATCCTGGCCAGTAAAGACGGCCAGACCACGCTGCTTGACCTCAAGCTGCCGGCTCTTGATCTGGCGGAGTTTGATATCGCAGGGAGTCCGGGCTACAGCAAGCAGTTCTTTATGTTTGGCCCACGCGATCTCTACCGCCCGGGCGAAACGGTGATCCTCAACGGCCTGCTGCGCGACAGTGACGGTAAGCCACTTCCCGATCAGCCCGTGAAGCTTGACGTGCTGCGTCCGGATGGACAGGTCGCGCGTACGATCGTCGTCAAGCCGGAGAACGGACTCTATCGCTTCAACTATCCGCTGGACAGCGGGGCGCAGACCGGCATGTGGCATATCCGCGCCAACACGGGCGATAACCTGCAGCGTCTGTGGGACTTCCACGTTGAAGACTTCATGCCAGAGCGTATGGCGCTCAACCTGAGCGGACAAAAAACGCCGGTTTCACCGCAGGATAACGTCGACTTTAACGTGGTCGGCTATTACCTGTATGGCGCACCGGCCAACGGTAACTCTCTGCAGGGCCAGCTCTTCCTGCGTCCGCTGCGTGACGCGGTGGCCGCGCTGCCGGGCTTCCAGTTTGGTGATATCGCCGAAGAGAACCTGAGCCGCAGCCTGGATGAAGTTCAGCTTACGCTGGACGAGCAGGGGCGTGGGCAGGTTTCTACCGAAAGCCAGTGGAAAGACGTGCACTCTCCGCTGCAGCTGATCCTGCAGGCCAGCCTGCTGGAATCAGGTGGTCGTCCGGTGACGCGTCGCGCTGAGCAGGCTATCTGGCCGGCGGCTGAGCTGCCGGGTATTCGCCCTCAGTTCGCCAGCAAGGCGGTTTACGACTACCGCACCGATACGACCGTCAACCAGCCGATTGTTGATGAGAACGGCAACGCCAGTTTCGACATCGTGTATGCCGATGCCAGCGGCGCGAAAAAGGCCGTTTCCGGGTTACAGGTTCGTCTGATTCGCGAGCGTCGGGACTACTTCTGGAACTGGTCTGAGAGCGAAGGCTGGCAGTCTCAGTTCGATCAGAAAGATCTGGTCGAAGGTGAGCAGGAGCTGACGCTTAAGGCCGATGAAACGGGTAAAGTCACCTTCCCGGTGGAATGGGGCTCTTATCGTCTGGAGGTGAAAGCGCCTGATGAGATGGTCAGCAGCGTGCGCTTCTGGGCGGGGTACAGCTGGCAGGATAACAGCGACGGCACCGGCGCGGCACGCCCTGACCGTGTGACCTTGAAACTGGATAAGCCAGCCTATCAGCCAGGCGACACCATCAACCTGCACATTGCCGCGCCAGCCGCAGGCAAGGGCTATGCGATGATCGAGTCCAGCGAAGGGCCGCTGTGGTGGAAAGAGATCGACGTACCGGCAAACGGACTGGATCTCGCTATCCCGGTCGACAAGGCCTGGAAGCGTCACGACCTCTACCTGAGTACGCTGGTGGTACGTCCCGGAGATAAATCCAAATCCGCCACGCCGAAACGCGCGGTCGGCCTGCTGCATCTGCCGATGGGTGACGAAAATCGCCGCCTGAATATTGCGCTCGATAACCCGCAGAAAATGCGTCCAAACCAGACGCTCTCGGTGAAGGTGAAAGCCAGCGTGAAAGAGGGGGCCGTGCCGCAGAAGGTGAACGTCCTGGTATCGGCGGTGGACAGCGGCGTGCTGAATATTACCGATTACGTCACGCCGGATCCGTGGCAGGCTTTCTTTGGTCAGAAGCGTTACGGCGCGGATATCTACGATATTTACGGCCAGGTCATTGAAGGGCAGGGCCGTCTGGCCGCGCTGCGCTTTGGTGGCGATGGGGATGAACTGAAGCGCGGCGGCAAACCGCCGGTGAACCACGTTACCATCATTGCCCAGCAGGCACAGCCGGTCACGCTGGATGCCAACGGGGAAGGCACAATTACATTGCCGATTGGAGACTTCAACGGTGAGCTGCGTCTGATGGCGCAGGCCTGGACGGAAGAGGATTTCGGCAGCAGCGAAAGCAAGATTATTGTGGCCGCGCCGGTCATTACCGAGCTGAATACCCCGCGCTTCCTGGCAAGCGGAGATACCTCGCGGCTGACGCTGGATATCACTAACCTGACCGACCAGCCGCAAACGCTGAATATCGCCCTGAACGCGACAGGCAAACTGGCGCTGGAAGGCTCGCAGCCTCAGCCGGTTCAGCTGCCACCGGGGGCGCGCAGCACGCTGTTTATTCCGGTACGCGCGCTGGACGGTTATGGTGACGGTGAAGTGACCGCGCAGGTGACCGGCCTGCAGCTTCCGGGCGAGACCTTCGCCCCGCAGCAGAAGAGCTGGAAAATCGGCGTGCGTCCGGCGTTCCCGGCGCAGACGGTCAATACCGGTGCCATGCTGAACCCTGGCGAATCCTGGACTGCACCGGCGCAGCACAGCAACGGTTTCTCTCCTGCCACCCTGCAGGGGCAACTGCTGCTGAGCGGCAAACCACCGCTCAACCTGGCGCGCTATATTCGCGAACTGCAGGCCTATCCGTATGGCTGTCTGGAGCAGACCACCAGCGGTCTGTTCCCGTCGCTCTACACCAACGCGGCGCAGCTTACGGCGCTTGGCATCAAAGGTGATACGGACGATAAACGCCGTGCCGCCATTGATATCGGTATTTCCCGTCTGCTGCAGATGCAGCGTGAAGACGGCGGGTTCGCGCTGTGGGATAAAAACGGTCCGGAAGAGTACTGGCTGACGGCCTACGTGACCGACTTCCTGGTCCGTGCGGGCGAGCAGGGCTACAGCGTGCCTGCCGATGCGGTGAATAATGCCAATAGCCGGTTGCTGCGCTACCTGCAGGACCCGGGCATGATGTCTATTCGCTACAGCGACGATACGCAGGCCAGCAAGTTCGCCGTGCAGGCCTATGCCGCGCTGGTGCTGGCACGTCAGCAAAAAGCGCCGTTGGGCGCGCTGCGTGAAATCTGGGATCGTCACGCTCAGGCGGCGTCCGGCCTGCCGCTGATGCAGCTGGGCATGGCGCTCAAGCTGATGGGCGATGCCCCGCGCAGCCAGCAGGCGCTGGATCTGGCGCTCAAAACGCCGCGCAACGACAGCAAAACCTGGATGGCCGATTACGGCAGCCAGCTTCGCGATAACGCGCTGATGCTCTCTCTTCTGGAGGAGTACAAGCTGCTGCCGGATGCGCAAAATACGCTGCTGAATGCCCTGTCTGAGCAGGCCTTCAGCCAGCGCTGGTTGTCCACTCAGGAGAGCAATGCGCTGTTCCTGGCCGGTCGTTCGCTGCAAACCTTGTCGGGTGCGTGGCAGGCGAAAACCTCCCTGTCAGATTCCGCATCAGGTGGCGATATAGCGCAGGTACAAAACGTGAGCGGCGACCAGCTTGGCGCGCTGCAGGTGACCAATACCGGCACTTCACCGCTGTGGGTACGCCTTGATAGCACCGGTTATCCTGACTATGCTCCTCAGCCGAGCTCGAACGTGCTGCAGGTTGAACGCCATATTCTGGCTACGGACGGCAGCACGAAATCGCTCTCTTCGCTGAAGAGCGGCGAGCTGGTGCTGGTATGGCTGGAAGTCAAAGCCAGCCAGAACGTCCCGGACGCGCTGGTGGTTGATCTCCTCCCTGCGGGTCTGGAGCTGGAAAACCAGAACCTGGCAAGCAGCAGCGCCAGCCTGCAGGACAGCGGTAGCGAAGTGCAGAACCTGCTCAGCCAGATGCAGCAGGCGGACATTCAGCATATGGAATTCCGCGACGACCGCTTTGTGGCCGCCGTGCCGGTAAATGAAGGTCAGCCGGTTACGCTGGTTTATCTGGCGCGCGCCGTGACGCCGGGAACCTACCAGGTGCCGGTTCCGATGGTCGAGTCTATGTATGTGCCGCAGTGGCGGGCAACGGGTGCGGCCAGTGGCCCGCTGATTGTTGTTCCGTAATATGCGAATGGCACGTTTGACACGCTCCCGCTGGCTGTGGCTGGCGGGAGCGCTTCTCGTTTTATGGGGGCTGATTGTCGCCGCCGACCGCCTGTGGCCGTTGCCGCTGAAAGAGGTTAACCCTGCCCGGGTGGTGGTGGATGAGAAGGGCACGCCGCTCTGGCGTTTTGCCGATAGCGACGGGATCTGGCGCTATCCGGTGACGATCGAAGAGGTCTCTCCCCGTTATCTTGAGGCGCTGATCCAGTACGAAGATCGCTGGTTCTGGGATCACCCCGGCGTAAACCCGCTTTCTGTCCTGCGCGCTGCCTGGCAGGATCTCAGTTCCGGGAAAGTCATCTCTGGCGGAAGCACGCTCACCATGCAGGTCGCGCGACTGCTGGACCCGCATCCGCGCACCTTCGGCGGTAAAATTCGCCAGCTCTGGCGGGCGATGCAGCTGGAGTGGCATCTTTCCAAACGCGAAATCCTCACGCTCTATCTCAACCGCGCGCCGTTTGGCGGTACGCTGCAGGGCGTGGGAGCGGCAAGCTGGACGTATCTGGGCAAGCCGCCGTCGCAGCTCAGCTATTCCGACGCGGCGCTGCTGGCGGTGCTGCCGCAGGCACCGAGTCGTTTACGCCCGGATCGCTGGCCTGAACGGGCCGAAGCGGCGCGCAATAAAGTGCTCGACCGCATGGCGACGCAGGGCGTCTGGTCCGCAAAGCAGGTCAAAGAGTCCCGTGAAGAATCGGTATGGCTGGCGCCCCGGCAGATGCCGCAGCTGGCGCCGCTCTTTGCACGGATGATGCTCGGCAAAAGTCGCGACACGAAAATTGTCACCACGCTGGATGCCGGACTGCAGCGGCAGCTGGAAGAGCTGGCGATGAACTGGAAATCCCGCCTGCCGGCGCGCAGCTCGCTGGCGATGATCGTGGTCGATCATACCGATATGAAAGTGCGCGGCTGGGTGGGATCGGTGGATATCAACGATGACACGCGTTTTAGCCATGTGGATATGGTCAATGCGATCCGATCGCCGGGATCGGTGTTAAAACCCTTTATCTACGGCATGGCGCTGGATGATGGCCTGATCCATCCCGCCTCGCTGCTTCAGGACGTTCCCAGAAAAACCGGTGACTATCGGCCCGGGAATTTTGACAGCGGGTTTCATGGACCGGTCAGCATGAGTGAAGCGCTGGTACGCTCCCTCAACCTGCCTGCCGTTCAGGTGCTGGAAGCCTACGGACCAAAACGATTTGCCGGGATGCTGAGCAACGCAGGCTTGCCGCTGATCCTGCCTGCGGGGGCGCAGCCGAATCTGTCTCTGATCCTCGGTGGGGCAGGCGCGCGGCTGGCAGATATCGCCGCTGCCTACAGTGCTTTTGCCCGACACGGTAAGGCGGGTAGGCTGCGCCTGCAGCCAGGCGATCCGCTAACTGAACGTCCGCTGTTATCACCGGGCTCGGCGTGGATTATTCGCCGTATTCTGGCCAATGAAGCGCAGCCGCTGCCGGATAATGCGCTACCGCAGGTTGCGCCGCTGGCGTGGAAAACTGGTACCAGCTACGGCTACCGTGATGCCTGGGCCATCGGTCTGAATGCCCGTTATGTGATAGGCATCTGGACCGGACGACCGGACGGCACGCCCGTGGCGGGACAGTTTGGGTTTGCCAGCGCGGTTCCGCTGTTAAACCAGGTCAATAACCTGCTTCAGTCGCGCTCAACGGTAGACGAAGCCCGTCTGCCGCGCGATCCGCGTCCGGCAAGCGTCGGGCGGGGCGTGATCTGCTGGCCGGGCGGCCAGTCGCTACCGGAAGGCAGCGAAAACTGTCGACGTCGCCTGTCGACCTGGCTGCTGGAAGGGAGTGAACCGCCCACGCTGCTCCTGCCCGAACAGGAGGGCATACGCGGGATCCGTTTCCCGGTCTGGCTAGATAAAACCGGCAAACGCGTGGCCGCAGATTGCCCGGATGCTACTGAAAAAGTCCTGGATGTATGGCCGCTGCCGCTGGAGCCGTGGCTGCCTGCAACCGAGCGTCGTGCGGTACGGATTCCGCCTTCATCAAGAATTTGTCCTCCACTCTTGCAGGACGCACCTGCGCCACTCATTCTGACCGGCGTGCGTGAAGGGGCCGTTATTAAACGTCTGCCGGGGGAATCCCGCGTTTCGCTGCCGCTTCAGGCGACCGGCAACAGCGGTGAGCGCTGGTGGTTTTTGAACGGTGAACCGCTGAATGTGAAAGGAAGCGTTTACACATTACAGCTTGATAAGTCGGGCGATTATCAGTTACTCGTTATGGATGAGACCGGGCAGGTCGCGACGGTGAATTTTACGCTTCAGTGACCTGAAAACAGCTTTCTGATGTGAGCTGTTGCTAAAACTCATCTTATTTTAAAAAAATGTTACCTGAATCCATAGGCAATGGCGCCATTGCTCATTATAATCCGCGCCACACCATACTCAGGTATGCAAAACAACAGAACATTGACAGAGGTTATCATGGCTATTGAACGTACTTTTTCCATCATCAAACCAAACGCGGTGGCAAAAAACGTTATTGGCAGCATCTTCGCTCGCTTTGAATCTGCAGGGTTCAAAATTGTTGGTACCAAAATGCTGCACCTGACCGTTGAGCAGGCTCGCGGCTTCTACGCTGAGCACGAAGGTCGCCCATTCTTTGACGGCCTGGTGGAGTTCATGACCTCCGGTCCAATCGTGGTATCCGTACTGGAAGGCGAAAACGCCGTACAGCGTCACCGCGACCTGCTGGGCGCAACCAACCCGGACAACGCGCTGGCAGGTACCCTGCGCGCTGACTACGCTGACAGCTTCACCGAGAACGGTACCCACGGTTCTGACTCTGTTGAATCTGCTGCACGCGAAATCGCTTTCTTCTTCGCAGAAGGCGAAGTGTGTCCACGTACCCGTTAATTTAACGGTTTCGTTTACACATTATTTTCGTAAATGCCGCGTCCAGACGTGGCATCCCTGCGCCAGACTTTGTACAATGCAACGCCCCGGACGAGCAGACCGCTTTCCGGGGCGTTTCTATTCAACCCTCCATGGGCCATAACGTGTAACAACGAGGCCGGTAAATATTATGTCTGAATTAGTGAATACCTCCGAAGTCGCCATTCCTGCGGTTCCCAATAAAAATGGAAAAATCAACCTGCTGGATCTGAACCGTCAGCAGATGCGCGAGTTCTTCAAAGAGATGGGCGAAAAGCCGTTTCGTGCCGATCAGGTCATGAAGTGGATGTACCATTACTGCAGCGACAATTTTGATGACATGACTGACATCAACAAAGTCCTGCGCAATAAGCTCAAAGAAGTGGCTGAAATCCGCGCCCCGGAAGTAGTGGAAGAGCAGCGCTCCGCGGATGGCACCATCAAATGGGCGATTGCGGTCGGCGATCAGCGCGTTGAAACCGTCTACATTCCGGAAGAAGACCGCGCGACGCTGTGCGTCTCCTCCCAGGTTGGCTGTGCGCTGGAGTGCAAATTCTGCTCAACCGCGCAGCAAGGCTTTAACCGTAACCTGCGTGTTTCAGAAATTATCGGCCAGGTCTGGCGTGCCGCGAAAATCGTGGGCGCGGCAAAAGTAACCGGCACGCGCCCTATCACCAACGTGGTGATGATGGGGATGGGTGAACCGCTGCTGAACCTGACCAACGTCGTTCCGGCGATGGAAATCATGCTGGATGACTTTGGCTTTGGCCTGTCCAAGCGTCGCGTCACGCTGTCGACCTCAGGCGTTGTGCCTGCGCTGGACAAGCTCGGCGACATGATTGACGTCGCGCTGGCGATCTCCCTGCACGCACCAAACGATGAAATTCGTGACGAAATTGTGCCGATCAACAAAAAGTACAATATCGAAACCTTCCTCGCCGCCGTACGTCGCTACCTGGAGAAATCCAACGCCAACCAGGGCCGCGTGACCATCGAGTACGTGATGCTGGACCACGTCAACGATGGCACCGAACATGCGCATCAGCTGGCTGAACTGCTGAAAGATACGCCGTGCAAAATCAACCTGATCCCATGGAACCCGTTCCCGGGCGCGCCGTATGGCCGTAGCTCGAACAGCCGTATCGACCGTTTCTCCAAGGTACTGATGGAGTATGGTTTCACCACCATCGTGCGTAAAACGCGTGGTGATGATATTGATGCCGCATGTGGACAGCTGGCTGGTGATGTCATTGACCGTACCAAGCGCACCCTGCGTAAACGCATGCAGGGCGAGACGATCGCGGTTAAAGCTGTTTGATTATTATGCACTCGCGGCGCATTATCTGCGCCGTGAGACATAACCTTACTGAATAATCAGTCAGATTCGTGAAGACTGAACAATAATTACGGTGCGTTTCATCCGACTTTCGGGCAGTATGTAACGACGTAACAACAGTTTAGCCGTACGGGCAGGGCTGTACTGTCATCTCCGGGCTGACAGTCTTATACTCTGTGTTCAAGGTTAACTGACCAGAAGTTTCGCGGTGCGGGTGGCATTGTGACTCACCGGCGCCTGAACCCTTTTTTTCACGTACCAGTAGTTGTAGCGAATGAATACTGAAGCCACTCACGACCAACATGAAGCACTCTCCACTGGCGTTCGTCTTCGCAACGCCCGTGAACAACTCGGACTCAGCCAGCAAGCCGTCGCAGAACGCTTGTGCCTGAAGGTTTCCACGGTTCGCGATATTGAAGAAGATAAGGCACCCGCCGATCTGGCTTCAACGTTCTTGCGCGGTTATATCCGCTCTTACGCAAAACTGGTGCACATCCCCGAAAACGAATTACTGCCAATGATGGAGAAGCAGGCGCCGGTCCGTGCAGCAAAAGTTGCGCCGATGCAGACCTTCTCCCTGGGGAAACGTCGTAAAAAACGTGATGGCTGGCTGATGAGCTTTACCTGGCTGGTGCTGTTTGTGGTGGTCGGTCTGACCGGTGCGTGGTGGTGGCAAAACCACAAGGCGCAGCAGGAAGAGATCACCACCATGGCCGATCAATCCTCCGCCGAACTCAACCAGGCCGGAACGGATAACGCCCAGAGCGTGCCGCTGAATACCGACGGTGCAGCGACTTCCAGCGAGCCACAGACCGCAGCGCCAGATGCGACAGCGACCAATGCTGCGCAGGCTCCGGCAGCAACGGCTAATACCGCTGCGCCTCAGGCTCAGGATCAAAACGCGGTGGTTGCCCCTTCTCAGGCGAATGTTGATACTGCGGCGAACGCGCCTGCGGCTACTCAGCCTGCAGACAATACCGCAGCGTCTCTGCCAACCAGCCCGGCGGGTACGGCGACACCCGCAACCGACCCTAACGCGCTGGTAATGAACTTCAGTGCCGACTGCTGGCTGGAAGTGACTGACGCGACAGGTAAAAAACTGTTCAGCGGCCTGCAGCGCAAAGATGGCACGTTAAACCTAACGGGCCAGGCGCCTTATAAACTTAAAATCGGCGCTCCGGCAGCGGTACAGATCCAGTATCAAGGAAAACCTGTCGACCTGAGCCGCTTTATCAGAACTAACCAGGTTGCACGTCTTACCGTTAATGCCGAACAATCAGCAGCACAGTAACAGACGGGCAACGCGGGAGATTTTTCATGCATAACCAGGCTCCGATTCAACGTAGAAAATCGAAACGGATTTACGTTGGGAATGTGCCAATCGGCGATGGGGCACCTATCGCCGTTCAGTCGATGACCAATACGCGCACCACCGATGTGGAAGCGACGGTCAATCAAATCAAAGCATTAGAACGTGTCGGCGCGGATATTGTTCGCGTCTCCGTCCCGACCATGGATGCGGCTGAGGCGTTCAAACTGATCAAACAGCAGGTCAGCGTTCCGCTGGTGGCTGATATTCACTTCGACTACCGCATCGCACTGAAAGTGGCCGAGTACGGCGTCGATTGCCTGCGTATTAACCCGGGCAACATCGGTAACGAAGAGCGTATCCGCATGGTCGTGGACTGCGCCCGCGATAAAAATATTCCTATCCGTATCGGCGTTAACGCCGGTTCCCTGGAAAAAGATCTGCAGGAAAAATACGGTGAGCCTACGCCGCAGGCGCTGCTCGAATCCGCGATGCGTCACGTCGATCATCTCGATCGCCTTAACTTCGATCAGTTCAAAGTCAGCGTAAAAGCGTCCGACGTGTTCCTGGCCGTAGAATCTTATCGCCTGCTGGCAAAGCAGATCGATCAGCCTCTGCACCTCGGGATCACCGAAGCGGGCGGCCTGCGTAGCGGCTCGGTAAAATCCGCGATCGGTCTGGGGCTGCTGCTCTCTGAAGGGATCGGTGACACCCTGCGCGTCTCGCTGGCGGCGGATCCTGTCGAAGAGATCAAGGTCGGCTTCGATATTCTGAAATCACTGCGTATTCGCGCGCGTGGGATCAACTTCATTGCCTGCCCAACCTGTTCACGTCAGGAGTTCGATGTGATCGGTACGGTGAATGCCCTGGAGCAACGTCTTGAAGACATTATCACCCCGATGGACGTCTCCATCATCGGCTGCGTGGTGAACGGTCCGGGTGAAGCCCTGGTGTCAACCCTGGGCGTGACCGGCGGTAACAAGAAAAGTGGTCTCTATGAAGATGGCGTTCGAAAAGATCGTCTGGATAATAGTGACATGATCGACCAGCTTGAAGCCCGCATCCGCGCCAAAGCCGCCATGATGGACGAGACACAGCGTATCAACGTTCAGCAGGTTGAAAAATAACGTGATGGGAAGCCGTGAGCTTCCCATGTATGATTGAACCCATTCTTTGGGTTTTTTTGTATATAGAAAGAGAATAAACGTGGCAAAAAACATTCAAGCCATCCGCGGCATGAACGATTATCTGCCTGGCGAAACCGCCATCTGGCAGCGCATTGAAGGCACGCTGAAGCAGGTGCTCGGCAGCTACGGTTACAGCGAAATTCGTTTGCCGATTGTAGAGCAGACCCCGTTATTCAAACGCGCGATCGGTGAAGTGACCGACGTGGTTGAAAAAGAGATGTACACCTTTGAGGACCGCAACGGCGACAGCCTGACCCTGCGTCCGGAAGGGACGGCGGGCTGCGTACGCGCCGGCATCGAACATGGTCTTCTGTACAATCAGGAGCAGCGTCTGTGGTATATCGGCCCAATGTTCCGCCACGAACGTCCTCAGAAAGGGCGTTATCGCCAGTTTAATCAGTTGGGTGTGGAAGTCTTTGGCCTGCAGGGCCCGGACATCGACGCTGAACTGATTATGCTGACCGCCCGCTGGTGGCGTGCGCTCGGTATCGCCGATCACGTTTCCCTCGAGCTGAACTCTATCGGTTCTCTGGAAGCGCGTGCGAACTACCGCGATGCGCTGGTGGCGTTCCTGGAACAGCATAAAGAGAAGCTGGACGAAGACTGCAAACGTCGCATGTACAGCAACCCGCTGCGCGTTCTGGATTCCAAAAACGCCGATGTTCAGGCACTGCTGAACGATGCGCCTGCGCTGGGTGATTACCTGGATGAAGAATCTCGCGAACACTTCGCGGGCCTGTGCAAGCTGCTTGAAGCGGCGGGCATCGCCTACACCGTAAACCAGCGTCTGGTGCGCGGTCTGGACTACTACAACCGTACCGTGTTTGAGTGGGTCACCAACAGCCTCGGCTCTCAGGGCACCGTGTGCGCGGGCGGCCGTTACGACGGTCTGGTTGAGCAACTTGGCGGTCGCGCTGCGCCTGCGGTTGGCTTCGCGATGGGTCTTGAGCGACTTGTTTTGCTGGTTCAGGCAGTTAATCCGGAATTTAAAGCAGATTCCGTTGTCGATATATACCTGGTGGCCTCAGGCGCGGAAACGCAGTCTGCGGCAATGCAGCTTGCCGAACGCGTGCGCGATGCGCTGCCGGGCGTTAAGCTGATGACCAACCATGGCGGCGGCAACTTCAAAAAACAGTTTGCTCGTGCCGATAAGTGGGGCGCAAGTATCGCACTGGTGCTGGGTGAGTCCGAAGTGGCTAACGGCGAAGTGGTGGTGAAAGACCTGCGCTCTGGTGAGCAGACAACAGTAACGCAGGACGGCGTTGCGGCGCACTTGCGCACTCTATTGGGCTAAGGAGAAGGACTGCGTGGAAATTTACGAGAACGAACACGATCAGGTCGACGCGATTAAACGCTTCTTTGCTGAAAACGGCAAAGCGCTGGTTGTTGGGGTTATTTTAGGTGTCGGTGCGCTGGTAGGCTGGCGTTACTGGAACAATCATCAGGCGGATTCCGCGCGCGGCGCGTCCCTGTCCTATGAAAATACCGTGAGCGCAATTCGTGCTGATCAGCCGCAAACGCTGACGGCGGCAGAAAAATTTGCGGCTGACAACAAAAACACCTACGGTGCACTGGCTGCGCTGGAAGTGGCTCAGCAGTACGTTGATAAGAACGAACTGGATAAAGCCGTTGCTCAGCTGTCTCAGGGCCTTGCTGCCGCCAGTGATGAAAATCTGAAAGCGGTGATCAATCTGCGCCTGGCACGTATTCAGGTTCAGCAGAAGAAAGCTGACGATGCGCTGAAAACGCTCGATACCATCAAAGGCGAAGGTTTTGCTGCCATCGTTGCCGATCTGCGCGGTGAAGCACTGCTGAGCAAAGGTGACAAAGCGGGCGCGCGTAAAGCGTGGCAAGCTGGCGTAGAGAGCAATGCCTCACCTGCGCTGAGCGAAATGATGCAGATGAAAATAAATAATTTGTCCGTCTGAGAGGGACCCGATGCAATTGCGTAAATTACTTCTGCCAGGACTGCTTTCTGTTACGTTATTGAGTGGTTGTTCACTGTTCAGTGGCGAAGAAGACGTTGTGAAAATGTCCCCACTGCCGACGGTTGAAAACCAGTTTACCCCATCCACCGCGTGGGATGTCTCCGTGGGCAATGGGATTGGTGATTTCTATTCCAACCTTCATCCTGCGTATGCAGACAGCGTTGTCTATGCGGCCGATCGCAAAGGTACCGTGAAAGCGGTGAACGCGGATGACGGAAAAGAAGTGTGGTCCGTTAACCTGGCGGAAAAAGACGGCTGGTTCTCCCGTAAGCCTGCACTGCTGTCTGGCGGCCTGACCGTTACCGGTGGCCACGTCTACGTGGGCAGCGAAAAAGCGCAGGTTTATGCCCTGAACAGCAGCGACGGTTCCATTGCCTGGCAAACGACCGTGGCGGGGGAATCCCTCTCTCGTCCGGTGGTGAGCGATGGCCTGGTGCTGATTCATACCAGCAACGGCCAGCTGCAGGCGCTGAACGAAGCGGACGGCCTGGTGAAATGGACCGTTAACCTGGATATGCCTGCGCTCTCTCTGCGTGGCGAATCTGCCCCGGCTACCGCATTTGGTGCTGCCATTGTCGGCGGCGACAACGGTCGCGTAAGCGCCGTGCTGATGCAGCAGGGCCAGATGATCTGGCAGCAGCGTATCTCTCAGGCCACTGGCTCAACGGAAATTGACCGTCTGAGCGACGTGGACACAACGCCGGTCATCGTTAACGGTGTGGTTTACGCGCTGGCCTACAACGGCAACCTGACCGCGCTGGATCTGCGCAGCGGCCAGATCATGTGGAAACGTGAGCTGGGCTCGGTGAATGATTTCATCGTTGAAGGTAACCGTATCTATATGGTTGACCAGAACGACCGTCTGCTGGCCCTGAGCACCGAAGGCGGCGTGACGCTGTGGACGCAAAGCGATCTGCTGCACCGTCTGCTGACTGCGCCAGCGCTGTACAACGGCAGCCTGGTTGTGGGCGACAGCGAAGGGTATATGCACTGGATCGATCCGGATAATGGCCGGTTTGTTGCACAGCAAAAAGTCGACAGCTCCGGTTTCCTGACCGACCCGGTCGTGGCAGACGGCAAACTGCTGATTCAGGCAAAAGACGGCACGCTGTACGCGATCACGCGTTAATTACCCGGCGGTTGTAGTATACTAAACGGCTCCTGTTCACTCAGGAGCCGTTTTGACATTTTTAAAAACGCCGCGAAAGCGACGTTATTTTGAATTTTATGAGGCTTCAAACATGGTACCTGTGGTCGCGCTTGTCGGGCGCCCTAACGTTGGAAAATCCACTCTTTTTAACCGTTTAACACGCACCCGTGATGCGCTGGTTGCGGATTTCCCGGGGCTGACGCGTGACCGTAAGTACGGTCGTGCAGAGGTGGAAGGACGCGAGTTCATCTGTATTGATACCGGTGGTATTGACGGCACAGAAGACGGCGTGGAAACCCGCATGGCGGAACAGTCGCTGCTGGCGATTGAAGAAGCGGACGTGGTGCTGTTCATGGTGGACGCGCGCGCTGGCCTGATGCCGGCGGACTCCGCTATCGCTAAACACCTGCGTTCACGCGAAAAGCCAACCTTCCTGGTGGCGAACAAAACCGACGGCATCGATGCCGATCAGGCCATCGCAGATTTCTGGTCACTGGGTCTGGGTGAGATCTACCCTATCGCGGCATCGCATGGCCGTGGCGTCACCAGCCTGCTGGAAACCGTTCTGCTGCCGTGGGTTGACGAAGTGAACCCGCCGGAAGAGGTGGACGAAGACGCGGAATACTGGGCGCAGTTTGAAGACGGCGAAGCGGGCGAAGAAGAAGAGCCTGAAGACGACTTCAACCCGCAGGATCTGCCGATCAAGCTGGCCATCGTAGGTCGTCCAAACGTAGGTAAGTCTACACTTACTAACCGTATTCTGGGTGAAGAGCGCGTGGTCGTTTACGATATGCCGGGCACCACCCGCGACAGTATCTACATCCCGATGCAGCGCGATGAGCGTGAGTATGTCCTCATCGACACCGCCGGGGTGCGTAAGCGCGGGAAAATCACCGATGTGGTGGAAAAATTCTCCGTTATCAAAACCCTGCAGGCGATTGAAGATGCCAACGTTGTGCTGCTGGTTATCGACGCACGCGAAGGGATCTCCGATCAGGACCTCTCTCTGCTCGGCTTTATCCTCAATAGTGGGCGCTCACTGGTTATCGTGGTCAACAAATGGGATGGCCTGAGCAATGAAGTGCGTGAGCAGGTGAAAGAGACCCTCGACTTCCGTCTGGGCTTTATCGACTTTGCTCGCGTACACTTCATCTCTGCGCTGCACGGCAGCGGCGTGGGTAACCTGTTCGAATCCGTGCGCGAAGCGTACGACAGCTCCACCCGTCGTCAGAGCACCGCCATGCTGACCCGTATCATGAATATGGCTGCGGAAGACCATCAGCCGCCGCTGGTGCGCGGCCGTCGCGTGAAGCTGAAATACGCCCACGCCGGTGGTTATAACCCACCAATCGTGGTGATTCACGGCAACCAGGTGAAAGACCTGCCGGATTCCTACAAGCGCTACCTGATGAACTACTTCCGTAAATCGCTGGACGTGATGGGCACGCCTATCCGTATCCAGTTCAAGGAAGGGGAAAACCCGTTCGCCAACAAGCGCAACACCCTGACGCCAAACCAGATGCGCAAGCGTAAGCGTCTGATTAAGCACATTAAGAAAAGCAAATAAGCTTTGCTGAACGCACGAAAGCCCGCGACTATCGCGGGCTTTTTTTTGCCCATTCATACCGCCGGTTTTCTCTGTGTGAAGTCAATCACTATTCACTTTTAACCAAGTTTAAATCTAAGAAAGTAGACAATCGTCGAATTTTCATCTTAAAGTCCAGGGTCCGGTACTAGACAAAACTAGCGCCTGGTTATCAAATGGTTAACCAACTTTTCGCCGCATGTAAAAAATCGGCCAGATACGTAACTGGCCGGCGTACCTGCTGGTGTTTACAAGCACGACGACATACCTTTCGGGAGAATTATGCAATCCTCTGTTAATCAAAAAGAAAGCCGAACGTTCTTCGGCCATCCGTATCCGCTTGGTTCCCTGTTCTTCACCGAGATGTGGGAGCGTTTCTCGTTTTACGGCATTCGTCCGTTACTGATCCTGTTTATGGCTGCCACCGTCTATGACGGCGGGATGGGCCTGGCGCGTGAAAACGCCTCGGCGATTGTCGGTATCTTTGCCGGTACCATGTACCTGGCCGCGCTGCCGGGCGGCTGGCTGGCGGATAACTGGCTCGGCCAGCAGAGAGCCGTCTGGTACGGTTCGATCCTGATTGCGCTCGGTCACCTGTCGATTGCGCTCTCGGCCATCATGGGCAATAACCTGTTCTTTATCGGCCTGATGTTCATCGTGCTCGGCTCCGGGTTGTTTAAGACCTGTATCTCGGTAATGGTCGGTACCCTGTATAAAAAAGGCGACGCGCGCCGTGACGGCGGTTTCTCGCTGTTCTATATGGGTATCAACATGGGCTCGTTCATCGCGCCGCTGATTTCCGGCTGGCTGATTAAAACCCACGGCTGGCACTGGGGCTTTGGCATTGGCGGTATCGGGATGCTGGTGGCGCTGATTATCTTCCGCGTGTTTGCCGTTCCGGCAATGAAACGCTATGACGGCGAAGTCGGCCTCGACTCCACCTGGAACAGCCCGGTGGTGAAGCGTAACGGCGTGGGCGCCTGGCTGCTGGCGCTGGCGGCAGGCGTGGCAACGATCGTGACGCTGATTACGCAGGGTGTGATTGTGATTAACCCGGTCGCGGTAGCCAGCGTGCTGGTCTACGTGATTGCGGCATCCGTTGCCCTCTACTTTATTTATCTGTTTGTTTTTGCAGGATTGAACCGTAAAGAGCGCGCCAGACTGCTGGTCTGCTTTATTCTGCTGATCTCCGCGGCGTTCTTCTGGTCCGCGTTCGAGCAGAAGCCAACCTCGTTCAACCTGTTTGCCAACGACTACACTAACCGCATGATCGGCGATTTCGAAATCCCGGCGGTGTGGTTCCAGTCAATCAACGCCCTGTTCATCATCCTGCTGGCACCGGTGTTCAGCTGGGCGTGGCCGAAGCTGGCGAGCATGAACATTCGTCCGAGCAGCATCACCAAGTTTGTTATCGGTATCCTGTGTGCCGCAGCGGGCTTTGGCCTGATGATGCTGGCGGCACAGAACGTGCTGAGCAGCGGTGGGGCGGGCGTATCGCCGTTCTGGCTGGTGGGCAGTATCCTGATGCTGACGCTCGGCGAGCTGTGTCTCAGCCCGATTGGCCTGGCGACCATGACGCTGCTGGCGCCGGAGAGAATGCGCGGCCAGATGATGGGACTGTGGTTCTGTGCGAGCGCGCTGGGTAACCTGGCGGCGGGTCTGATTGGCGGCCACGTGAAGGCCGACCAGCTGGATATGCTGCCGGATCTCTTTGCGCGCTGCTCCGTCGCGCTGCTGATTTGTGCCGCGGTACTGATCGTCCTCATTGTTCCGGTACGTCGCATGCTGGAAAATGCGCAGACTAAACCGGCTGCTAACGCCTCATAAACCTCGGGCTTGCCGGGGCGGCGTTATGCCCCGGCATCGATTCCCTGAGGTGAAACTATGCAGTTAGGATTTGTCGGTCTTGGTGCGGTCGTGGAAACCGCGTATCTGCCCGCGTTACGTCGCCTTTTTGGTCACACGGTTCATTGTTTTGGATTTGATGTTCTCCCCACCAGGCAGCCTGAAGGCGTCACGCGCTGCGCTTCGCTTACGGAACTTCTCGGCGTACCGCTTGATACTCTCTTTATTACCACCGCATCGCTGCACCACCTCGAGGTGCTGGAACAGGCCATAGCCTCGGCCGTTCCGCGGATTGTGATTGAAAAACCAATCGTCGCCACGCTTCCCCAAATCGAAAAGCTCAACGCGCTGCTGGCAAACCCCGACGCTGCTTCCCGCGTGCTGGCGCTCGATCACTGGATGGCGCGCATCGAAACGGTAAAGCGGTCGCTGGTTGGCAGCGTCTCTGACATCGTTAAAATCGACGGCTTTTTGCAGGAGCCGAGCGGAGTTAACGCCGCAGGGGAACCCATCGCGCTTAACTTTGCCACCGGCGAGCCGGACGCGCGTACGCTTCGCCACCCGGACGGCGTGATTCTGGATATCGGTACGCACGTGCTGGCGATGCTGCGCGAAACGGTGCGTTATCTGGGCGGAAGTGATGATATGACCCTGCAGGTCGTCACGGCTAAAGACCGCCTGGGCCGCGCTATCGCAAAAGGCGACCTGTCCACGGCGGAGGGCGAGGCGCATCTTCAGGGCCGCATCAGCGGCGTGCCGGTGGATATCTGGCTGAACAAATACGCGGGACCCGCGGGCGGGCAAAAAGGATTACGGCTCTGTTTGCGCGACGGGCGCATCATTAGCTACGACCGGCGCGGCGCGGAGGATGTGCTTGAGCTGAGTGAGGGTAAGGATATTCAGCGCTGGCATATTCCCGGGACACTCTACGAGCACTGTCTTGCCGGGCACATTCTGGGCACCAACAGTCTTTTTGAACGGGATCCGCACGAGATGAGCCGCACGACGCGTCGCCGAATCGAGGAAGTTGAGCTGCTGCTGACCTTGCAGCAACAGCTGCGTGGCCCGCACTGAACGCGACGTGGTAAAATGATCGCAGACCAGAATGCTTTTAAGGAGTCACCATGACGATTACCTGCCCGGATTGCCAGGCACCGCTTGAGCCCCTGAACGGGGTGGCACACTGCGAGAGCTGTAATAAAGATATTGCGCTTGAAGCCCGCTGCCCGGAGTGCCATCAGCCACTCCAGGTCTTAAAAGCCTGCGGGGCAGTGGATTATTTCTGCCAGAACGGCCACGGCCTTATCTCCAAAAAACGCGTGGAGTTTGTTCGGGCCGAAGGTTAATCGCACACACAGCCTTCGCCTTTCTTCCACAGCTCGACCAGCGACTCGGGCGCTTCCTGCTCCGGCACCAGCACGATGATATCGGCGTAGTGCGCCTGATTTTGCCCGGTCCAGATAATCTGGATGCGGAAATAGCGCTGGTCGCCGCTGCCGGGTGACGAGGCCTGTCCCGGCGGCTGACCGCGCGGAAAGGCCTGCTCCAGGATGCTGACCAGGCGCTGGCGCTGGGCCTCATTGAGCGAGGAGAGCGCGATGGTGCGCTGGCCGCTCAGCTTGGGAATATAAGCGACGCCGCCTTCCCGGGCCAGCTCAACCACGGCGTCATCCGTCAGTTCCGGAACCTGCATTTACAACACTCCCACCTGTTCCCAGGCTTGTTTTATGGCCGCCCCAACGTCACCGCCGGAGCGTTTTTCTCCGTGTGCTACCGTCAGTTTTGCGAAGGCCTCAAAATCCGCATCCTGCGCCAGATTGCGATCGCAAACCGTGTCGTACCAGGCATAACCCGCTTTTTCCCAGGCATAGCCGCCAATCGCCGTCGCGGCCAGATAAAATGCCCGGTTGGGGATGCCGGAGTTCAAGTGCACGCCGCCGTTATCCTCACGCGTTTTGATGAAATCCTTCATGTGTGCAGGCTGCGGGTCTTTGCCGAGCAGCGGATCGTTGTAGGCGGTGCCCGGTTCAGACATCGAGCGCAGCCCTTTGCCGTTGATGCCTTTTGCCAGCAGCCCTTCACCAATCAGCCAGTCTGCTTTATCGGCGGTTTGCTTCAGATGGTACTGTTTCACCAGCGAGCCAAACACGTCCGACAGCGACTCGTTCAGCGCGCCGGACTGCTCAAAGTAGATAAGCCCGGCTTCGGTCTCGGTCACGCCGTGGCTCAGCTCATGCGCCACGACGTCTATGGCGATGGTAAAGCGGTTAAATATTTCCCCGTCGCCGTCGCCAAATACCATCTGCTGACCGTTCCAGAAGGCGTTCTGATATTCCCGACCGTAGTGAACGGTGCCGGTTAAAATAAGCCCTTTGTTATCGAGCGAATCGCGCTGATATTCCTTCCAGAAGAAATCATGGGTAATACCCAAATACTCGTACGCTTCGTCTACCGCCACATCGCCGTTCGACGGCTGACCTTCATAACGCACCTGCGTGCCAGGTAGCTCCTGGGTCTGCTTCGCGTCGTAGATATCCCGCTCCAGCTGTCCAGCTTTATTCACGTGCGGCGCGGCGGGTTTGCCCGGCATATGGGCCATCAGCGTCTGGACGTGGGTTAAGGTCTGGCGGGCACAGCGCTGCTGCGGTTCGGAACCGCTTTCGATAATACGACGAAGAATATACGGGGGAATAACGCTATGAAGATGGGGCATGCTGCTCTCCTTATTAAAAAAGGGAATAGCAGCAGTATAGTAAGTAACCGGCGAAGAATTATCCGGTTTTACGCTGACGCGTCTTTTTCACCGGTTTAATTGATTTCACTTCGCTTTCTACCCAGCCGTCTGACAGACGCGTCGTCAGCACATCGCCGGTATTCACCTGTTTAGTTTGCTTCAGCACCTTGCCGTCCGTTGCCGTCGTCACGCTATAGCCGCGCGCCAGCGTGGAGAGGGGGCTGACCGCTTCAAGGTGGGTCACCGCATTGCCAAAGCGTTCCCGGGTCGTGCTCAGTCGCGCGCGGAGAGTTTCCGCCAGACGGTACTCAAGCTGCTGAATCCGCGTTTGCGCACGATAAATTTTCGGCTGCGGATTCTGCTGGTTCAGACGCTGCGTCACGCGCTGCTGGCGCGACACCGCGCGCTTGATCTGCATGTCCACCGCCACGTTCATGCGCTGGCGCAGGCGCTCCAGCACGGTCTGCTGACGCGCCAGGCGCAGCTGCGGGTGCTGCTGCTGTAGACGGTGATGAAGCTGGGTAAAGCGCCGGGTCCGGTTGGCGAGGTAGTAGTCCATCGCCATCTCCAGACGCTGCTGGCCGCTTTGGATCTGACGCAGCAGCTCCAGCTGGTTGCGGCTGACCACTTCCGCCGCCGCGGACGGCGTCGGCGCGCGGAGATCCGCGACAAAATCGGCGATCGTCACGTCCGTTTCGTGGCCGACGGCGCTCACCACGGGGATAAGGCTGGCAAAGATTGCCCGCGCCACGCGCTCGTCGTTAAAGCTCCACAAGTCTTCCAGCGAGCCGCCGCCGCGTCCGACGATTAAGACGTCGCACTCCTGACGCGCGTTCGCCAGCGCTATGGCGCGCACAATCTGCCCCGGCGCATCGTCACCCTGCACGGCGGTCGGGTAGATAATGACGGGCAGGGAAGGGTCGCGACGCTTCAGAACGTGCAAAATATCGTGCAGTGCCGCACCGGTTTTCGAGGTGATGACCCCCACGCAGTGGGCAGGCGAGGGCAGCGGCTTTTTGAACTGCTGGTCGAAAAGTCCCTCTTCCGAGAGCTTAGCCTTTAACTGTTCGTACTTCTGCTGCAGCAGACCTTCGCCCGCAGGCTGCATGCTCTCGACGATAATCTGATAATCACCGCGCGGCTCATAGAGGGTGATATTGGCGCGCACCAGAACCTGCTGGCCGTGCTGTGGACGGAACGTCACGCGGCGGTTGCTGTTGCGGAACATCGCACAGCGCACCTGGGCGGTATCGTCTTTTAGCGTAAAGTACCAGTGGCCGGAGGAGGGCTGCGTGAAGTTAGAGATCTCACCGCTGATCCAGACCTGCCCCATTTCCTGCTCAAGCAGCAAACGCACCGTCTGATTCAGGCGGCTGACGGTATAAATTGAGGGGGATTGAGAGGATAACATGTGAGCGGGATCAAATTCTAAATCAGCAAGTTATTCAGTCGATAGTAACCTGCTGAGAGGCAATCGCAAGCTTTTTTATAAAAAAGTGTAGATGCAATCGGTTACGCTCTGTATAATGCCACGGCAATATTTAACCACCCAGGTCAGAGATATTGCCCATGCTACGTATCGCTAAAGAAGCACTGACGTTTGACGACGTCCTCCTCGTTCCCGCTCACTCCACTGTTCTGCCGAATACTGCCGATCTCAGCACCCAGTTGACGAAAACCATTCGCCTGAACATTCCTATGCTCTCTGCGGCAATGGACACCGTGACTGAAGCGCGCCTGGCTATTGCCCTGGCACAGGAAGGTGGCATTGGCTTTATTCACAAAAACATGTCTATCGAACGTCAGGCGGAAGAAGTTCGCCGCGTGAAGAAACATGAATCCGGCATCGTGTCCGACCCACAGACCGTTCTGCCAACCACCACCCTGCACGAAGTGAAAGCCCTGACCGAGCGTAACGGCTTCGCCGGTTACCCGGTGGTGACCGAAGAGAACGAGCTGGTCGGTATTATTACCGGTCGTGATGTGCGTTTCGTGACTGATCTGAACCAGCCTGTCAGCGTGTACATGACGCCAAAAGAGCGTCTGGTCACCGTTCGCGAAGGTGAAACCCGCGACGTAGTGCTGGCAAAAATGCACGAAAAACGCGTTGAAAAAGCGCTGGTTGTTGACAGCAACTTCCACCTGCGCGGCATGATCACCGTTAAAGATTTCCAGAAAGCAGAACGTAAACCGAACGCCTGTAAAGACGAGCATGGCCGTCTGCGTGTTGGTGCTGCGGTTGGCGCAGGTGCCGGTAACGAAGAGCGCGTTGACGCGCTGGTTGCTGCGGGCGTTGACGTCCTTCTGATTGACTCCTCTCACGGCCACTCCGAAGGCGTTCTGCAGCGTATTCGCGACACCCGTGCCAAATACCCTGATCTGCAGATCATCGGCGGTAACGTGGCAACGGGCGCAGGCGCTCGCGCGCTGGCTGACGCTGGCTGCAGCGCGGTGAAAGTGGGTATCGGTCCTGGCTCTATCTGTACCACGCGCATCGTGACCGGCGTGGGTGTTCCGCAGATCACCGCGGTGTCTGACGCGGTTGAAGCGCTGGAAGGCACCGGTATTCCGGTCATCGCTGACGGCGGTATCCGCTTCTCTGGCGACATCGCGAAAGCGATCGCTGCGGGCGCAGCGGCGGTGATGGTGGGCTCTATGCTGGCCGGTACCGAAGAATCCCCGGGTGAAATCGAACTCTACCAGGGCCGTTCTTACAAATCCTACCGCGGCATGGGCTCCCTGGGCGCGATGTCCAAAGGTTCCTCTGATCGTTACTTCCAGACCGACAATGCTGCTGACAAACTGGTGCCGGAAGGTATCGAAGGTCGCGTTGCCTATAAAGGCCGTCTGAAAGAGATCATCCACCAGCAGATGGGCGGCCTGCGCTCCTGTATGGGTCTGACCGGCTGTGGTACCATTGACCTGCTGCGTACTAAAGCGGAATTCGTACGCATCAGCGGTGCGGGTATCCAGGAGAGCCACGTTCACGACGTGACGATCACCAAAGAGTCCCCGAACTACCGTCTGGGCTCCTGATTAATTTCCGCGCCCGGCTTCTGCCGGGCGCTCTGTTTTTGTTTCACTTGCCTCGGAATTAGCGTCAATGACGGAAAACATTCATAAACATCGCATTCTCATCCTGGACTTTGGTTCTCAGTACACTCAGCTGGTGGCGCGTCGCGTGCGTGAACTGGGCGTTTACTGTGAACTGTGGGCGTGGGATGTCACGGAAGCACAGATTCGCGAATTCAATCCAAGCGGCATCATCCTGTCCGGCGGCCCGGAAAGCACCACCGAAGAAAACAGCCCGCGCGCGCCGCAGTACGTATTCGAAGCTGGCGTGCCGGTATTCGGCGTTTGCTACGGTATGCAGACCATGGCAATGCAGCTGGGCGGCCACGTAGAAGGCTCCAGCGAGCGCGAGTTCGGCTATGCGCAGGTTGAAGTGGTTAACGACAGCGCGCTGGTGCGCGGTATCGAAGACTCCCTGACCGCAGACGGCAAACCGCTGCTGGACGTGTGGATGAGCCACGGCGACAAAGTTACCGCCATCCCGTCTGACTTCGTGACCGTTGCCAGCACCGAAAGCTGCCCGTTTGCCATCATGGCGAACGAAGAAAAACGCTTCTACGGCGTGCAGTTCCACCCGGAAGTGACCCACACCCGTCAGGGTATGCGCATGCTGGAGCGCTTCGTGCGCGACATCTGCCAGTGTGAAGCCCTGTGGACCCCGGCAAAAATCATCGACGACGCCGTTGAGCGTATCCGTCAGCAGGTTGGCGATGACAAAGTGATCCTCGGCCTCTCCGGCGGCGTGGACTCGTCCGTGACCGCGATGCTGCTGCACCGCGCCATCGGCAAAAACCTGACCTGCGTCTTCGTGGACAACGGTCTGCTGCGTCTCAACGAAGCCAAGCAGGTTATGGACATGTTCGGCGACCACTTCGGTCTGAACATCGTTCACGTGGAAGGCGAGCAGCGCTTCCTGGACGCGCTGAAAGGCGAGAACGATCCGGAAGCGAAACGTAAGATCATCGGCCGCGTGTTCGTTGAAGTGTTCGACGAAGAAGCGCTGAAGCTGGACGACGTGAAGTGGCTGGCGCAGGGTACCATCTACCCGGACGTGATCGAGTCTGCGGCCTCCGCAACCGGTAAAGCACACGTCATCAAATCTCACCACAACGTGGGCGGCCTGCCGAAAGAGATGAAGATGGGCCTGGTTGAACCGCTGCGCGAGCTGTTCAAAGACGAAGTGCGTAAGATCGGTCTGGAACTGGGTCTGCCGTACGACATGCTCTACCGCCACCCGTTCCCGGGTCCGGGTCTGGGCGTGCGCGTGCTGGGCGAAGTGAAGAAAGAGTACTGCGACCTGCTGCGTCGTGCGGACGCGATCTTCATCGAAGAGCTGCACAAAGCTGATCTGTACAACAAGGTAAGCCAGGCGTTCACCGTGTTCCTGCCGGTTCGCTCCGTCGGCGTGATGGGCGATGGCCGTAAGTACGACTGGGTTGTTTCCCTGCGTGCGGTGGAAACCATCGACTTCATGACCGCGCACTGGGCGCACCTGCCGTATGACTTCCTGGGCCGCGTGTCTAACCGCATTATCAACGAAGTGAACGGCATTTCCCGCGTGGTGTATGACATCAGCGGTAAGCCACCGGCTACGATTGAGTGGGAATAAACGCGGTTAAAATTTTTTAACGTTCTAAAAAACCCTCTGTTTCTTAGAGGGTTTTTTGTGTCTAAAGAATAGTTTCATTATTCCTTTACTGTGGGAAGAAATCTTCCAATATAAACATAAGGTTCAAGCTCAAATACGCGTTTCAGGTCGCGGGCAGTATATTCAATTAAGTTCGGCGATTCAGAAAGGGCAGAAGTCACCATTGCCAGACGCCATTTTGAATTAGATTGCATTCCCTTCAAATGTTCATTCCGTGTAAGGAAAAATTGCGGGGTTGAGCTTGATGTGCCTTTAACTTCAATATGTCTCTCCTCTTCACCTTTCGTGAATGAGAAATCATAGCCGCAGGGCAGATGCGTCATACGTTTGCAGGTAAAACCTTTTTTCTCGTAATGTGTAATGACGATATCTTCGGCGCGCTTTTCGACACGTTTCCTATGTTCTGGAGTACCGAATCCCGTTAAGGGATCGATTGTATTAAGTTCAGGGTCGGGAGAGTTAATATCGTTTGGATTAAGGATGGCAAAGGGAGAGATTTTTTCCATCCGTTGATTCAGCAAGTTAAGTACGCGTATCTTATTGTCGTTGATTTCCACCCCAGGTCCTTCGAGAAAGGAATATTTCCCTTGTTTTATGGAGGGATCGGAGAACGGAGCGTTTCGTTTGTCGGGAGGAATAAAATAGGCTTTCTGGGCTGAAATACAGTATGACCTGTCACTATAAGATACGTTAATATCCCCCACTTTTTTTATCTCATTGTCAGGCGGAACAAGCCATTTTCCGTGCAACGTTGCATCTTCATACCATCCAACAATGTGGATCCCGGCGCGTCGAGGATTTTTCGCAAGACAAATAACTGTCCATCCGTGCGGGTCTTCGTTTAAAGGGGCATAATGTTTTGCTTGTGGCGGAACATAACAATAATAAGTGCCATCAGGTGCAGGTTCAAAGTTGAACGCCTCGTGACCCCGTCGCTCGTCTTTTTTATTTTCATTTAGCCAACCAAAATTACCATTAACCGGTCCACCCCGATAATATTCTGACCAGCCGAATTTCACCCATAAAATTTTTTTCACATTTTATCCCTGATAGATCCAACCGTTTATGATTAGGGAAAGCATTAAGACCGATTCCTTATTTCCCTTCTCCCAACCGATACGCCAGCGCCACCACCAGCGACTGCACCAGGCACAGCGTCGCCGACTGAGACCGAAACGCATCCACCTGCGCCTCTTTCACCACAAAGCAGAGATCGCTGAACGTCGCCAGCGGGCTGATCTGGCTGTCCGTAATCACAATCTGCCGCGCGCCAACGCTGGCGGCGGTTTCGCTGACCATCACCGTCTCTTCCGCGTACGGCGAGAAGCTGATCGACACCACAATGTCGCGCGCCTTAATGCGGCTGATCTGCTCGCGCAGCATCCCGCCCATGCCGTCAAGCAGGATAGGGCGGCACTCCAGATGGCTCAGGGCATAGGTAAGGTATGCGGCGACGCTAAAGGATCGACGCAGTCCGGCGATGTAGATGGTGTCGGCGTCGGCCAGCAGCTGTACCGCGCGCTCCAGCATCTCCGGCTCGGCGCGGGCGGCCAGCTGCTGCAGCGCCTGCGCGTTTGAACGGGCAAACTCCTGCAGGATATCGAGCGGCGTTTCCGGCACGGCCTCGCTCTCCATCTCGCGGAACAGTCGGGCGCGGTCGCTGTAGCTGGCGGTCTCCTCCACCAGGTTCATGCGAAACAGCTGTTTCATTTCGTTGAAGCCGGTGAAGTCAAAGGCGTTGGCAAAGCGGATCAGCGTCGAGGGCGGCACGTCGGCGCGCTCGGCAATAACGGCAACCGTATCAAACGCCACGCTGTTGGTATTGTCCAGCACGTAGCGGGAGACCTGCTGCAGCCTCTTGCTCAGGCTATCGTAGCGATCGCGGATTTGCTGCTGCAGTTCGTTCAGGCTGGTTGCTGTCGTCATGTTATCCCCCAAATACAGTCATATGATTCTAAACGCAAAACCGCGTCTTTTAAATGTCGGCCATCCATCTGGCAGCAAAAATGAAACAGAAGATTCAGTCATTTCCTCGCCCGAGAACCCTTAATAGCGCACGCGGCGTCAGTGGTGCTGGCTGTTAACATAAAAATCCATCCTTGATCACAATAATCATCATTTATTTTATTTCAACTTAAAATGGAATATTTGTTTCATATATAGTGTTCAGTACACAGTGTTCAGGTCAAGTCACGTATCAACAGCGAGAGGTTAAGGATGGAGACGGTAGCGAATTTTATTCACGGCGAATGTGTCACCGGTTCAGGCCAGCGCGTTCAGGCGATCTTCAACCCGGCCAGCGGCGAGCAGATCCGCCAGGTGGTGATGAGTACGGCACAGGAAACGGAGCAGGCGATTGCCGCCGCGCAGCAGGCGTTTCCGGCGTGGGCGCGTCATGCTCCGCTTAAGCGCGCGCGCGTCATGTTCCGCTTCAAGGCGCTGCTGGAAGAGAACATGGATCGCCTGGCCCGCCTCATCAGCGAAGAGCACGGCAAGGTTTTCTCCGACGCGGTGGGCGAACTGACCCGCGGCCTGGAAGTGGTGGAGTTTGCCTGCGGCATTCCGCATCTGCAAAAGGGCGAACACTCGGCCAACGTCGGGACCGGCGTTGACAGCCACTCGCTGATGCAGCCGCTCGGCGTCTGCGCCGGGATCACGCCGTTTAACTTCCCGGCGATGGTGCCGATGTGGATGTTCCCGATTGCGCTGGCGACCGGGAATACCTTCGTGCTGAAGCCGTCGGAAAAAGACCCTTCGCTCGCGCTCGCGCTGGCGCAGCTGCTGAAAGAGGCCGGCTTGCCGGACGGCGTCTTCAACGTGGTGCAGGGCGATAAAGAGTCCGTTGACGTGCTCCTGACCGACCCGCGCGTGCAGGCGGTGAGCTTTGTCGGCTCCACGCCGATTGCCGAATACATTTACCAGACCGCGTCCGCCCACGGTAAGCGCTGCCAGGCGCTGGGCGGTGCGAAAAACCACTGCATTTTAATGCCGGATGCCGACATGGAGATGGCGACCAACGCCATCATGGGCGCGGCCTACGGCGCGGCGGGCGAGCGCTGCATGGCGCTCTCGGTGGTGCTGGCGGTGGGCGATAAAACCGCCGATGACCTCTGCGCCCGGCTGGAAAAACAGATTGCCGCGCTGCGCGTCGGGCCGGGGCTGGACCAGACGCCGGAAAACGAAATGGGGCCGCTCATCTCCTCCGCGCACCGCAGCAAGGTGCTGGGCTACATTGACAGCGGGGAAGCGCAGGGGGCGACGCTTCGCGTGGACGGTCGCGGCTTCAGCGTGAAGGGCCACGAGCAGGGCTACTTCGTCGGGCCGACGCTGTTCGATAACGTCACCCCGGAGATGACCATCTATAAAGAAGAGATTTTTGGTCCGGTGCTTTCTGTGGTGCGCGTAGCAGATTACGCCAGCGCGGTGGACCTGATTAACCGCCATGAATATGGTAATGGCTCGGCAATCTTCACCCGCGACGGCGGCTGCGCGCGTCGCTTCTGCGAAGAGGTGCAGGCGGGCATGGTGGGGGTCAACGTGCCGATCCCGGTGCCGATGGCATTCCACAGCTTCGGCGGCTGGAAGCGTTCCATCTTCGGCGCGCTCAACGTCCACGGCAATGACGGCGTGCGCTTCTACACCCGAATGAAAACCATCACCGCGCGCTGGCCGGAAATGCAGCAGGAGACAGGCGCTGCGTTCTCCATGCCGACGCTGGGCTGACAGGAGATTTTATGCAAACCGAACGTATGACCATGGCCCAGGCGCTGGTCCGGTTCCTGAATCAACAGTACGTCAGCGTTGACGGCAACGAAACGCCCTTCGTGGAGGGTGTGGCGACGATCTTTGGGCACGGCAACGTGCTGGGTATCGGCCAGGCGCTGGAGCAGGATCCGGGCCATCTGCAGGTGATGCAGGGCTGCAACGAGCAGGGCATTGCCCATATGGCGACGGGATTCGCCAAACAGCACCGCCGTCAGCGCATCTTTGCCGTCACCTCCTCCGTCGGGCCGGGTGCCGCCAATATGGTTACGGCGGCGGCAACCGCCACGGCGAACCGCATCCCGCTGCTGCTGCTTCCGGGCGATATCTACGCCAGCCGCCAGCCGGACCCGGTGCTGCAGCAGATTGAGCAGTATCACGACCTCAGCATTAGCACCAACGACTGCTTCCGTCCGGTCTCCCGCTACTGGGACCGCATTAACCGCCCGGAGCAACTCATGAGCGCGATGCTCAGCGCGATGCGAACGCTTACTGACCCGGCAGATACCGGTGCGGTGACGATTTGCCTCCCGCAGGACGTGCAGGGGGAAGCGTGGGATTACCCGCTGAGCTTCTTCGCGCGTCGCGTGCACCACATCGAGCGTCGTCCGCCCGATCCGCAGCGTCTGGCGCAGGCGCGGGCGCTGATCGCCCGCAAGCATCGCCCGCTGGTGGTGTGCGGCGGCGGCGTACGCTATTCCGGCGCGCATGAGGCGTTTCGCGAATTTGTCGAGACGCTGCAGCTGCCGTTTGCCGAAACCCAGGCCGGAAAGGGGGCGCTGGTAAGTGACCACCCACTTAACCTCGGTGGCGTAGGGGTGACGGGCGGAATGGCGGCCAACCAGCTCGCGCCGCAGGCTGATTTAGTGATTGGCGTAGGGACACGTCTTACCGACTTTACCACCGGCTCCAAGGCCCTCTTTTCCCATCCGGACGTGGAATTCCTGCTGCTGAACGTGGCCGAGTTTGACGCCCTGAAGCTGGACGCCAAGGCGCTGATTGCCGACGCTCAAACCGGGCTCGAGGCATTGACCCACGCGCTTGGTGGTTACCGCAGCGGCTGGGGAGAGGCGATCGCTGAGGCGAAATCCGCCTGGCGCGACGAGTGCCGTCGCCTGTGGGATCGCCAGTGGCGTCCTGACGACGCGCCCGAAGTGGCGGGGCACCTGGACGCGCAGCTGGCGGAATACGGCGAGGCGCTCAATACCCGCCTGACCCAGACGCGGGTGCTGGGGCTCATCAACCAGCATGTGGAAGATAACGCCATCGTGGTGGGCGCGGCCGGTTCGCTGCCGGGGGATTTACAGCGCCTCTGGCAGGTCAAAACGCCGGACAGCTATCACCTGGAGTACGGCTACTCCTGCATGGGCTACGAGATTGCGGCAGCCATTGGCGCGAAGCTCGCCCGACCCGAGCAGCCGGTATACGCCATGGTGGGGGATGGCTCCTACATGATGCTCCACTCCGAGCTGCAAACCGCCGTTCAGGAGGGCATTAAGGTCACCGTTCTGCTGTTTGATAACGCCAGCTTTGGCTGCATCAACAACCTGCAGATGGGGCACGGCATGGGCAGCTTTGGCACGGAAAACCGCCATCGCAACCCGGAAACCGGACGGCTTGACGGGCCGCTGGTGAAGGTCGATTTTGCGCAAAATGCGGAAAGCTACGGCTGCCGCGCGTGGCGGGTAAACGATGAGCAAAGCCTGCTGGCGGCGCTGGAGGCGGCCCGCGCCCATCCTGGCCCGACGCTGCTGGACATCAAGGTGCTGCCGAAGACCATGACCCACGACTACGCCTCCTGGTGGCGAACCGGTGATGCGCAGGTGGCAGAGTCGTCTGCCGTGCGTGAGGCCGCGGAGCAAACGCAGTCGCAGGTGAAAAAAGCCCGTCAGTATTGAGTTTTCCCGAAGTAACGAAATTTTCATTTCATTTTTGTTTTCCCTCATCCTAACCCTCTCCCTCAGGGAGAGGGGACGGCTCGGTGTGGTTTTTTACTCCCTCTCCCTGAGGGAGAGGGCCGGGGTGAGGGGAGTTGCCGCACGTTCACCTGTGTTGTGAGATTGATAACAAAATTTATCTCATTCATCTCAAAAGTGTTAACCCGCACTCAAAAACATAATTTTCACTATTTATAAAAATGAAATAAATGTTTTATTTAAAGGGTCGTTAGTTCACAGCATTCACCAACACCGGGAGCCGTTATGTTTAACATTGCTTTACTGGGCGCTGGCCGAATTGGCCAGGTACATGCAGCTAACATCGCCAGCCACGGCGCGACCACGCTCTGGTCCGTGGTTGACCCGAATCAGGAATTTGCCACCCGCCTCGCCACGCAGTATCAGACCCGCCAGCAGAGTCTGGATGAAGCGATGACCGACCCTAACGTTCACGCCGTGCTGATCGCCTCCGCGACCGATACCCACGCGGATCTGATTGAAATGGCCGCCCGCCACGGCAAGGCCATCTTCTGCGAAAAGCCGGTACACCTCGACCTCGCCCGCGTGCGCGACTGCCTGAAGGTGGTCAAAGAGTACGACGTGCCGCTGTTCATCGGCTTTAACCGCCGCTTTGACCCGCAGTTCCGCCGCGTGAAAACCGACGCGCAGGCCGGGCGCATCGGCAAGCCGGAATCGCTGCTCATCATCTCCCGCGATCCGTCTCCGCCGCCCGCGGAGTACGTGCGCGTCTCCGGCGGCATGTTCCGCGATATGACCATTCATGACTTTGACATGGCGCGCTTCATCATGGGCGAAGAGCCGGTGTCGGTGTATGCCCAGGGCAGCAACCTGGTGGATCCGGCGATTGGCGAGGCAGGCGACATCGATACCGCGTTTATCGTCCTGAAATACGCTTCCGGCGCGATGGCGACCATCGTCAACAGCCGCCGCTCCTCTTACGGCTACGACCAGCGCCTGGAACTGCATGGCTCCGAAGGGCTGCTTTGCGCGGGCAATATTCTGGAAAACCAGGTGCAGCACTACGGCAAACAGGGCTGCACCAGCGCGCTGCCGGAACACTTCTTCCTGCAGCGCTACAAATCCGCTTACGCCGCGGAATGGGAACACTTTGTTGCGGTCCTGCGCGGCGAAGCGGTGCCTGACTGCAGCGGCGATGATGGTGAACGTGCGCTGTACCTTGCGGATAAAGCGCTGGAGTCACTGCGCAGCCAGCGCGAGATCGTCCTCTAAACACAACAACCCTACACAGAGAGACATAATAATGAAAAAACTGATCGTAGCCGCCCTCATCGCCATGACGTCCGGGGCCGCCCTCGCCGAAAACGAGCAAATTGTGTTCAGTACGCCAAACCTGGCCATGCCGTTTGAAGTTCACATGCAGCGCACGGCGGTAAAAGCCGCAAAAGAGATGGGCGTGAAGCTTCAGGTGCTGGACGGGCAGGGCAGTTCACCGAAGCAGGTGGCTGACCTGGAAAATGCCATCACCCGCGGGGCGCAGGGCTTTATCGTCTCCCCGAACGACGTGAACGCGGTCTCCAGCGCGGTGGATGAAATTCAGGATGCGAAGCTGCCGGTGGTCACCCTTGACCGCTCCGTCGACAGCCAGAAGAAGGTGCCGCACTTTGGCGCCAACAACTACAAGGGCGGCCAGGCGATTGGCGACTTCGTCAAAACCAAATTCCCCGACGGGGCGGAAATCATTCTGCTGACCGGCCAGCCGGGCTCCTCCTCCAACATCGAACGCACCAAAGGGATCCGCGACAGCCTGAAGGCGGGTGGCGATAAGTACAAGATCGTCGCCGATCAGACCGGCAACTGGATGCGTTCTGAAGGGATGCGCATCGTGGAAAGCGTGCTGCCCTCGCTGCCGAAACGTCCTCAGGTGATCCTCTCCGCCAACGACGACATGGCGCTGGGGGCGATCGAAGCCCTGCAGAGCCAGGGCGTGAAGCCGGGCGAAATTCTGGTCACCGGCTTTGACGCGGTGCCGGAAGCGCTGGCCCGCGTGCGCGACGGCTGGCTGGCGGTGACGGCGGATCAGCGTCCGGGCTTTGCGGTGCAGACGGCGATGAGCCAGCTGGTGGCCAACGTGCGCGAGAAGAAGGCCATCACCGGGGCCGACTACCCGCCGACGCTGATCACCAAAGAGAACCTGCAGCAGGCTGAGCGTATCGGTGAGGCCGGTAACTGATTTATCCGCAGCCGCCGCTGGCGCGGCGGCTCACTCTAAAGGAGGAGCAGACCGATGTCGCAACCCTTACTGAAAGTGACCGACCTGGCAAAAAGCTTTTCCGGCGTCTGGGCGTTAAGCAGCGCCCAGCTGACCGTCGGCGCGGGCGAGATCCACGCTCTGCTGGGGGAAAACGGGGCGGGTAAATCCACGCTGCTGAAGGCGCTCGCGGGGGCGCAGCCGCAAACCCGCGGGGAGATCTGGTTCAACGGCGAAACGCTGCCGGTGGACGACTCCCCGGTGGAACGGCAGAACAAGGGCATTATCACCATCTATCAGGAATTCAACCTGCTGCCCAACATGACCGTCGCGGAAAACATGTTTCTCGGGCGCGAGCCGCGTAAACGTAACCTGATCGTCGACGAAAGGGCGGTTAACCAGGAGGCGCAGGTCATTCTTGATTACCTGCAGCTGAACGTTGCGCCGACCACCCCGGTCGCCCGTCTGAGCGTGGCCCAGCAGCAGATGGTGGAGATCGCCCGGGCGCTGACCCTCAACGCCAGGCTAATCATTATGGACGAACCGTCCGCCGCGCTGAGCGACAGCGAGGTGGAAAGCCTGCACCGCGTGGTGCGCGAGCTTAAAAACCGTGGCGTGAGCATTATTTACGTTACCCACCGCCTGCACGAGGTTTTCCAGCTCTGCGACCGCTTCACCGTTTTCCAGGACGGCCGCTTCACCGGCACCGGCGCGGTGGCGGAGACCAACGTCGAACAGCTGATCCGCCTGATGGTCGGGCGCGACGTGGCCTTTAATCGCCGTCCCGCCAGCGAAACGCATCATGAGGACAAACCCGTCCGCCTGGCGGTGAAGGGGCTGAGCCGCGAAAAGCCGCCGCTGGATCCGCACGGCATCGCCCTGCACGACATCAGCTTCCACGTCCACGCCGGGGAGGTCTTAGGCATTGCCGGACTGGTGGGCGCCGGGCGCACCGAGGTGGCCCGCTGCCTCTTTGGCGCAGACGCGTTTACCTCGGGCAGCTTTGAGCTGGACGGCGTGCCCTACCAGCCGCGTGACCCGCTGTATGCCCTTGACCAGGGCGTGGCGCTGGTGCCGGAAGACCGCAAAAAAGAGGGGGCGGTGCTGGGGTTGTCGATTCGCGACAACCTGTCGCTCTCCTGCCTCTCCTCGCTGCTGCAGTGGCGCTGGTTCGTGAATACCCGCAAAGAGGACGATCTGATCGAGTCCTACCGCAAGGCGCTGCAGATCAAAATGGTCAACAGCGCGCAGGAGGTGCGCAAGCTCTCCGGCGGTAACCAGCAAAAAGTGATCCTCGCGCGCTGCATGGCGCTCAACCCGCGGGTGCTGATCGTGGACGAGCCGACGCGCGGCATCGACGTGGGGACCAAATCAGAAGTGCACCAGGTGCTGTTTGACATGGCGAAAAAGGGCGTGGCGGTGATCGTGATCTCCTCCGATCTGCCTGAAGTGATGGCGGTGTCAGACCGGATCATCACCCTGAGCGAAGGGCGGGTGACCGGCGAGATCCACGGTGACGACGCTAACGAAGAACGGCTGATGACGATGATGGCCATCAACCACAACGCCCTGAACGCGGCATAACGGAGTTTCTCATGACGCAGATGATTTCTAAAACGCAGGCCCCGGTCAAACGCGCCGGACGCATCGATCCCATCGCCTTCTTCGAGCGCTTCGGGGTGCTGATTTTCATGATCCTGCTGCTGATCTTCTTCCAGTCGCAGAACAGTAATTTTTTCTCTGAACGCAATATTTTCAACATCCTGACCGAAGTCTCCATCTACGGGATCATGGCCGTGGGGATGACCTTCGTCATCCTGACCGCCGGGATTGACCTCTCCGTGGGCTCCATTCTGGCGGTGTGCGCCATGACCGCGGCGTACGTGATTAAGGGCGACAACTTCACCACCGTCGACCCGAACGCCTGGGGCGGCATGAGCTGGCTGATTGGGCTGGGGATTTGTCTGGCGATGGGCACGGCGATTGGCTTCCTGCATGGTCTGGGCGTGACCCGCCTGCGCCTGCCGCCGTTCATCGTCACCCTCGGCGGGATGACCATCTGGCGCGGCCTGACGCTGGTGATCAACGACGGCGCGCCGATCGCCGGTTTCGATCAGGGCTACCGCTGGTGGGGGCGCGGGGAGCTGCTCGGCATCTCCATTCCGATCTGGATCTTCGCCATCGTCGCCCTCGGCGGCTATCTGGCACTGCACAAAACCCGCTGGGGCCGCTTCGTTTACGCCATCGGCGGTAACCCGGAGGCGGCGCGCCTGGCGGGGGTGAACGTCAAGCGCGTGCTGGTCAGCGTCTACGTGCTGATTGGCTGCCTGGCGGGGCTGGCGGGCTTCATTCTGAGCGCGCGTCTGGGAAGCGCCGAGGCGGTCGCCGGGATCTCCTTTGAGCTGCGCGTCATCGCCTCGGTGGTGATCGGCGGCACCTCGCTGATGGGCGGCTACGGGCGCATCGGCGGCACCATTATCGGCTCCATCATCATGGGGATTCTGATTAACGGCCTGGTGCTGATGAACGTCTCGGCCTACTACCAGCAGATTATCACCGGGTTAATTATCGTTCTGGCGGTGGCGTTTGATACCTACGCCAAGAGCCGTCGCGGCGCACTGTGAGGATCACGATGAAAGAGGTTCGTATTGGATTGATTGGCACCGGGTATATCGGCAAGGCACACGCTATCGCCTATGCCCAGGCTCCGACGGTGTTCAACCTGCGGGGCAGGCTGGTGCGCGAGATGGTAGCGGAAGTCACGCCGGAGCTGGCGGCAGCGCGCGCGCAGGCGTTTGGCTTCAACCGCTCCACCGGCGACTGGCGGGCGCTGGTGGCCGACCCGGCGATTGACGTGGTGGATATTTGCTCACCCAACCACCTGCACAAAGAGATGGCGCTGGAGGCGATCCGTCACGGCAAGCACGTCTACTCGGAGAAGCCGCTGGCGCTGAACGCCCACGACGCGCGCGAGATGGTCGACGCCGCGAAGCGGGCCGGGGTGAAAACGCTGGTGGGGTTCAACTACATGAAGAACCCGACGGCGCAGCTGGCGAAGGAGATTATCGCCCGCGGCGAGATTGGCGAAGTGATCCACTTCTACGGCACCCACAACGAAGACTATATGGCCGACCCGCTCTCGCCCATTCACTGGCACTGCTTCAAAGAGACCGCCGGGCTGGGGGCGCTGGGTGACCTGGCGGCGCATATCGTCAACATGGCCCAGTACCTGGTCGGGGAGATCGAGCAGGTCTGCGGTGACCTGAAGATTGTTGTCCCGGCACGTCCGGCGAAGGCCGGGTCGTCAGACATGATTGCCGTCGAAAACGAGGACCAGGCCCACGCGATGGTGCGCTTCGCGGGCGGGGCGCAGGGCGTGATTGAAACCTCCCGCGTCGCCTGCGGCCGCAAGATGGGGCTGTCGTACGTCATTACCGGGACCAAAGGCGCCATCAGCTTTACCCAGGAGCGCATGGCGGAGCTGAAGCTCTATCTGCATGACGATCCGGTAAACCGTCAGGGGTTTCGCACCCTGCTCGTCGGTCCGGCACACCCGGACTACGCCGCGTTCTGCATGGGTGCAGGCCACGGGATTGGCTTTAACGATCAAAAAACGGTGGAGGTGCGCGACCTGGTGGACGGGATTGCCGCCGACGCGCCGATGTGGCCGGACTTCGAAGAGGGCTGGAGGGTGTCGCGCGTGCTGGACGCGATCGCGCTCTCGCACCGTGAAGGCCGCTGGCTGAACGTGAATGACATTGTCTGATGAGGTATCAACGTGGAAAAGCAGTTTGATGTGATATGCATGGGCCGCGTGGCGGTAGACCTCTACAGTCAGCAGATTGGTGCCCGTCTGGAGGATGTGTCGAGCTTCGCCAAATACCTCGGCGGCTCGTCCGGCAACGTGGCGTACGGCACCGCGCGCCAGGGCCTGCGCTCGTCGATGCTGGCGCGCATCGGCGATGAACATATGGGCCGCTTCCTGCGGGAAGAGCTTAACCAGGTGGGCTGCGATACCAGCCATCTGATTACCGATAAAGACCGCCTCACGGCGCTGGTGCTACTCGGCATTAAAGACCGGGACACCTTTCCTCTGATTTTTTATCGCGATAACTGCGCGGATATGGCCATTACGGCCAGCGATGTGGACGAAAGCTACATTGCCTCCGCACGGTGTCTTGCCATCACCGGGACTCACCTTTCTCATCCTCAGACCCGCGAGGCGGTGCTGACGGCGCTGGGCTATGCCCGCCGTCACGGCGTGCGCACGGTGCTGGACATCGACTACCGTCCGGTGCTGTGGGGGCTGACCTCCTTAGGCGACGGTGAAACGCGTTTTATCGCCGCGGATAAGGTCACCCGCGAGCTGCAGGAGGTGCTGCACCTCTTCGACGTCATTGTCGGCACCGAGGAGGAGTTCCATATCGCGGGCGGCAGCACGGAGACCCTGCAGGCGCTGGGGCAGGTGCGTGCCGTGAGTGACGCAACGCTGGTCTGCAAGCGCGGTGCGCTCGGCTGCTCGGTGTATACCGACGCCATTCCGCCCCGGCTGGACGACGGCCTGACGGTGACCGGCGTGCGCGTGGAGGTGCTGAACGTCCTCGGCGCGGGGGATGCGTTTATGTCCGGCCTGCTGCGCGGCTACCTGAACGACGAGGGCTGGGAGCAGGCGTGTCGCTATGCCAACGCCTGCGGCGCGCTGGTGGTCTCGCGCCACGGCTGCGCCCCGGCGATGCCGAGCAAAATCGAGCTGGATGACTATCTCTCTCGCGCTGCGGATGTGCCGCGCCCGGATCTCGACCCGCGTCTGAACCATCTGCACCGGGTCACTACCCGTCGCCGCGAATGGCCGGAGCTGTGCGTGATGGCCTTCGACCACCGCAGCCAGCTTGAGGATATGGCGCTGCAGTGCGGGGCGTCGCTCAAACGTATTCCGGCGCTCAAGCAGCTGATCCTGCAGGCCAGCCGCGAGGCGGCGAGCCGCGCCGGGCTGGCAGGCAAAGCGGGCCTGCTGTGCGACGGTACGTTTGGTCAGGACGCGCTCAACGCCATTACCGGCGAGGGGTGGTGGATTGGTCGCCCCATTGAGCTGCCGGGCTCGCGTCCGCTGGAGATGGAGCACGGCAACATCGGCACCCAGCTCATCAGCTGGCCGCAGGAGCACGTGGTGAAGTGCCTGGTCTTTTTCCATCCGGAAGATGCCCACGGCCTGCGCCTGGAGCAGGAGCAGAAAATCGCCGAGGTGTACCACGCCTGCTGTCAGTCCGGGCACGAGCTGCTGCTGGAGGTGATCCTGCCTGCGACCATGCCGCGCAGCGACGAGCTCTACCTGCGCGCCATCTCCCGCTTCTACAACCTCGGCATTTACCCGGACTGGTGGAAGCTGCCGCCGCTTTCCGCCGAGGGCTGGACGGCACTGAGCGAGATTATCGAACGCCGTGACCCGCACTGCCGCGGGGTGGTGATCCTCGGCCTGGATGCCCCTGCAGAACAGCTGCGCGCCGACTTCAGGGCCGCAGCGGGGCAGCCGCTGGTTAAAGGCTTCGCCGTAGGGCGCACGCTGTTCGGCGATGCCTCCCGCGCGTGGCTGAAACACGATATTGACGATGCGCAGCTGGTGGCGCGCATCCGGGACAACTACCTGCAGCTTATCGCCTGGTGGCGCGAGCGCGGACACGCATAATGGAGACGACAATGAGTGTACAACTGGGCATTAACCCGCTGACGTGGACAAACGACGATCTGCCTTCTCTCGGCGCGGAGACGTCGCTGGAGACCTGCCTGAGCGAAGGTAAAGAGGCCGGTTTTGCAGGGTTCGAACTGGGCAATAAATTCCCGCGCGAAGCGCGGCTGCTTGGCCCCATCCTGCAGCACCATGACCTGCAGCTGGTCTCCGGCTGGTACTCCGGCCGACTCCTGGAGCGCAGCGTGGAGGCGGAGATCGCCGCCGTGCAGTCCCACCTGACGCTGCTGCGCGAGCTGGGGGCAAAGGTGCTGGTCTTTGCGGAAGTGAGCGGCTGCATTCACGGCGAGCAGCAGACGCCGGTGCATCTGCGCCCGCGTTTCCCGCAGGCACGCTGGAAGGAGTATGGCGAGAAGCTCACGGAATTTGCCCGCTACACCCAGCAGCAGGGGGTGCAGATTGCCTATCACCACCATATGGGCACGGTGATTGAGTCCGCCGAGGACGTGGACAACCTGATGACCCATACCGGCGAAGAGGTTGGACTGCTGCTGGACACCGGTCACCTGACCTTTGCCGGGGCCGATCCGCTGGCGGTGGCGCAGCGCTGGGCGTCGCGTATCAACCACGTTCACTGCAAAGACGTGCGTGCCGACGTGCTGGCGGACGTGAAAAACCGTAAAACCAGCTTCCTTGATGCGGTACTGAGCGGCGTGTTTACGGTGCCGGGCGACGGCTGCGTGGATTACCCGCCGATTATGCGGCTGCTGAAGGCGCAGGACTATCACGGCTGGCTGGTGGTGGAGGCGGAGCAGGACCCGGCGGTTGCCCATCCGCTGACCTACGCCCGTCTGGGGTATAACAACCTGAGCCGCCTGGCGCGCGACGCCGGACTGATTTGAGGAGGTGACATGTCACGTCTGTTATCACGCTGGCAACAGCCGAACGCGGAGGGGCGGACCCAGTCCGTCACGCCGGAACGCGCAGGGTGGGGATACGTCGGCTTTGAGGCGTATGAGCTGCAGGAGGGGCAGCAGCTGACGCTGCCCGCCGTCAGCGAAGAGCGTTGCCTGGTGCTGGTCGCCGGGCGCGCCTCCATCAGCACGCCTTCCGTGCAGTTTAACGACATCGGCGAGCGGATGAGCCCGTTCGAGCGCATCAAGCCGTGGGCGGTGTACGTTACCCCGCAGGAGACGGTGCAGGTGAAGGCGCTGACGAGGCTCGAGCTGGCGGTCTGCGCCGCCCCCGGCAAGGGCACGTATCCGACGCGGCTGATTGCGCCGCAGGATATCGACGCTGAGGCGCGCGGCAAGGGCCACAACCAGCGCTACGTGCACAACATTCTGCCGGAAGATAAGCCCGCCGACAGCCTGCTGGTGGTGGAGGTCTGGACCAACGAGGGCTGTACCAGCTCGTACCCGAGCCACAAGCACGACACGGATAACCCGCCCCGGGAGACTTACCTGGAGGAGACCTACTACCATCGCCTCAATCCGGAGCAGGGGTTCTGCATGCAGCGGGTTTACACCGACGACAGAGCGCTGGATGAGTGCATGGCGGTCTACAACCGTGACGTGGTCATGGTGCCGAAGGGCTACCATCCGGTGGCGACGATGGCCGGATATGACAGCTATTATCTCAACGTGATGGCCGGGCCGGTGCGCAAATGGATGTTCACCTGGGAAGAGGACCACGCGTGGATTAATCGGGATTATCCCGCGGATGGCGGGCGCTGAGGCTGTTTTTTGCCGGGTGGCGCTGCGCTTACCCGGCCTACAATTCGCAAAAAATTACTTTGCTTCAATCGCCTGCTCAATCGTCCGGGCAACGATCTGCGGCTGGCTCACCATCGACACGTGGCTCGCCGCCACCTCGGTGGTTTTAGCGTGGATCGTCTTCGCCATCGCGCGTTCAAGCGCCGGGTTAATCATCCGGTCATTCTGACTCACCACATACCAGCTCGGTTTGTCATGCCACGCCGCGTGGGCGACCTTTTCACCAAACGCCTCGGCCTTAATTGGCCCCTGCGTGGCTGCAATCGTATCTTGAATGGCTGGCTTCACGTCCGGCGCGAAGTCCTGCCTGACGGCTTCCGTCGGCAGGTATAAATAGCCGTCCGCCGTTTTGGCAATGCCCGCGCTGCCCGGCGGTGCAGGGTAGCTTCCTGCCAGGTCCGCCGTCGACTGGCCGGAGTCCGGCGCGAAAGCCGCCACATACACCAGCGATTTTACCCGCGCATCGTTGCCCGCTTCGCTAATCACGGTGCCGCCCCAGGAGTGACCCACCAGCACTACGTCACCCCGCGCGCGGGCGATGGCCCGCTTTGTGGCGGCAACGTCATCTTTTAGCGACGTGAGCGGCAGCTGGACGGCAATGACCTCTGCGTGCTGTTTCTGCAACAGGGTAATGACCTTATTCCAGCTGCTGCCGTCGGCAAACGCGCCGTGGACCAGCACGACGCTGGTTTTACTCTGCGCAAAGGCGCTGGCGGAAAGCGCCAGCAGGCCTGCCGTGACTACAGACAGTGCTTTCATCTTCAGACTCCTTAAAAATGGTGGACCGCCGCGTGGGGCGGGACGGTGAATTCAACGGTTTTGTGGTCGAGCGGCTTGTGCGTCGGGTCGGCCAGAATTATCGTCACCTTGTGTTTACCGGCGGGCAGCCCCACCAGGATCACCGGCTCTCCGCTGGTGTCAGCCCAGTGCCACGGCGCATCATCCACCACCACGTGAATGTGCCCGATGCGCGGGGTGACCTTGAGCGCGTCGGGCCCGAATACCGGCTCGATGCGAAGGTTTTCGGCGCGGTACTGGATAAACACCGCGCCTTTGCTCAGCGGCCCGGCAAGCGGCGGATCGACGATCAGTTTTGCAGGCGGCTGCGGCTGCGCCAGCGGGGCAACGGCGGCGGGGCCGTTAACGTCCGCGGCGCTCAGATTGTCCAGGGGAGTAGCCTGGGCACCTGCGACGGATGTCAGGACAAGCAGGGGGAAAATTACGTAGCGACGAATCATTGCTCTCTCTCCTCATCAGTTCTCAATGGCGACAGGGAAAGAAAACCATTTTTATGTATCGGAGATATTTGCCGGAGGGGGCGTTTTGTACCCGTTTGTCACCGTGGCCCGCGGGATACAGTGCGATACAGTTTGCCTCCCGGGACGGCGCACAATGGCTATCGCCAGCCCGGCAATCAGCAGCGTCAGGCCCGTCGATACCCCCATTGCACCCGCGATCCCCAGCGTTTTATTTAGCCACGCATAGGCATACGGTGAGGCTGCGGCCATAAGCTGACCGGGGATAAGCAGTAAGCCCGTGCGGCGGGCATAGCTTTCCGCGCTAAACAGTTCCAGCGGCAGGGTGGCTTTGACAAGGGTAACCAGCCCGTTGATGGCCCCATAGCCCAGCACAAAACCGGCCGCACACCAGACAAACAGGGCGCTGCTCAACCCAACAAGAAAACAGAGCGGCATGGCGAGAGCGGTAAAAAGCGTTAACGTGAAGGGCGTTAAGCGAGCCCCCGCCAGCACCTCCAGCGAGCGCGCGCCCGTCTGGCCGATTCCCCACAGCATGCCGATAGCGACCGGCAGGCCGTAGTGGGCAATAAACTCCGGCAGATGGGTGGAGGTGCCGTTAGAGACAAAGGTGATGAGGGCAATGAAGGCGGCATAAAGCCAGCCGTTTCGGCGCTCGTTGTTCAGCGGCGGTGCGGCGATTTTCGTCGTCACCGTCAGCCGCTGTCGGGGAAGCGTGCGGATCAGCAACGCGCTCAGCAGGCCAAGCAGGGCATAAATGCGTAATGCGTCCTGCCAGCACATCACGTGAAGCAGCGCATCGCCCAGCGGCCAGAAGACGACAGAGGCCAGCCCGCCCGCCAGCGTGACGCGCGAGATTGTTCTTCGCGCCTGTTGTCCGTAGAGGTTGACCAGCGCGGCGAAAAGCGCATCGTACAGCGACAGGCGCATTCCCACGCCCGTGACCAGCCAGGCGCCGTACCAGCCATAAAGCGTCCGGGTATACGCCATACAGGCGCAGCTTGCGGCGATCAGCAGCGTTCCGCCCATCACCACCTTTTGACCGCCAAAGCGTGCCAGCAGGCGGGCGACAAAAGGGGATACTACCGCCATCACCAGCATCGCCAGCGTCAGGCCGAGGTAAATCTGCGGTGATGACCATCCCCGGTCGGCTGAAATGGCCAGCGCAAAGGTGCCGGGCATATAAAACGAGATCCCCCAGTTGATGAGCTGATTGCACCCGGCCGTAAGGGCGAGGCGGTGTGGCAGGGCAGGTGTTTCCATGAGTGTTCATTCCGCTATGCAGTTGTCCAGAGCATAACGGGCGCGGTATTGTGCTGGCAGGGCCGCAACCTTATGCGCGGTATAAGAGAAACTTTGAATGACGACGCTTAATCTGGGCTATCTCGCCACCTTCCGTCTGGTGATCCAGCGCGGCAGTTTTTCAGCGGCAGCGGACGTGCTGGGTCTCTCCCAGCCCGCCGTCAGCTTGCAAATACGCCAGCTGGAGCAGTTTCTGCAAACGCGGCTGGTGGAGCGTACCGGACGAGGGATTAAGGCGACGGCTGCCGGAGAAACCTTGCTGGCGCACGGGGAGCGTATTCAGCAGGTGGTGGATGACGCCATCCGGGCCGTGAATGCGTTTAGCCACGACGTAAGCGGCACCATTACGCTTGGCACGGGGGCAACGGCCTGCATCCATCTTCTGCCGCCGCTGCTGGAGGAGCTACGCCGCGACTATCCGCTCCTGAGCGTGGGGGTGACGACGGGCAACACCCTCGACATCGTCAGAGCTATCGAAGAGAACCGTCTCGATATGGGGCTGGTCACGCTGCCGGTGAGTGGCAGAGCGTTGGACGTGATGCCGGTGATGGACGAAGAGTTTGTCTTTATCGCTTCAAGGGAACAGCAGGCTGCATTCAGGGACTTCACCCCAGCCGCGCTGCACGTTCATCCGCTGATAGCCTTTGAATCAGGCAGTGGGACCCGGGCGCTGATCGACGGCTGGTTTGCCGCCCAGGGTTTAGCGATCGCGCCGGTGATGCAGCTTGGCAGCATCGAGGCGATCAAACGGATGGTTCGCGCAGGGCTGGGCTACAGCATCGTGCCGCGCATGGCGGTGGAACAGGAGGTCGATCGCGAAGGGCTATGCGTGATGTCGCTGAAGCCCATGCTGCAGCGGCAGCTGGCGGTGGTCATGCGGCAGGATAAAATCCTCAGCAAAGGGATCGCGGCCCTTATTCGGCTCGTGCAACATCCTTCGGCGGGTTAGCGGTCAGCGGTGTCGACGGTCAGGCTGGATTGCTGCGACTGGGTTTTATCCTGATGGTGGTACCAGGCGCCAATCGAAGAGTAAACGAAGCGGCCAAAGAAAAACAGGAAGCTGATGAGCAGTATGATGCGGGTCATTCGGGTGTTAAATCGATGTCGTTTGCGCATACGCGTGACCTGACTCACTCTGTTTTTCCTGGATAAACCCTTCCGGGCGATAAGGATATTAAGGCACAGCGGGAAGATGGGGTCAATTCTGTGATGTGTAAATAACCGTCAATGTTTACATTAATTAATGTTATTGAAATTAATCAACGCATTTACCATATTGATAATATGAAGAAAAAGATGTCGAAAAAACGCCACAAAATGTTATTTGCGTAAAGTAGTTTGATTTATGTCAACGGATTCCCGGCCCTGATATTTAAAATCCTTCCTCCACACTGTTCGCCCGACATGCTGCCGGGCGGCGCGTACGTCAGGTTGGATGCCTGTCTTTATTTCCCTCTGGAGCGATAGGGGTTTAACCGGGCATCTATGACTATTCTCGCTTTCCTGAAAAACAATGCAAACCGCTGGTGGGCATTGCCGCTTATTTTACCTGTGGTTTTACTTCCCGCGCTGAGCGTCGCGAATACGTTTACGCAGCTGGGCGACGGCATTGTGGCACTCTATTATTTACCGCTCTCATTTTTGCTTTCGCTGATGATGTTCTTTGGCCTGGAAGCGCTGCCCGGGATCGTATTATCCCTGTTTATCCGCTATTACCCGTCGGTCGGGATGTTTGAAACGGTTGCCGGTGTGCTCCATTTTATCGTCCCTTTAGTGCTCAGCTGGGGCGGCTACCGGGTGTTTGCGCCCAGACGCAATATGACGGCGTACGGCGACATCCGCTTGATGGCGCAGCGCATCTTCTGGCAGGCCTTCTGCCCCGCGACGCTGTTTCTGGTGCTGTTTCAGTTTGCCGTGTATCTGGGCGTGTATGAGAGCCGCCAGAGCCTTGCGGGGTTGAACCCTCTTAACATTCGTACGCTCATCAACTACCAGGCGCTGCTGGTCAGCGGGCTGACGGGCGTGCCGCTGAGCTATCTGCTGATCCGCCTGATTCGTCATCCGCGCTATATCAAAAGTCTTTTCTCGCAGATCCGTGCCCAGATAGACAAAAAGGTGACGGTCGCTGAGTTTGTGCTGTGGGCGATTGCGCTAGGCGGGCTGCTTACGCTGCTGCTGCTCCCGATGAATGAAAACAGCTCCATATTCACCACAAACTATACCCTGTCGCTGCTGATGCCGGTGATGCTCTGGGGCGCGATGCGTTTTGGCTATAAGCTGATATCGCTGATCTGGACGCCGGTGCTGCTGGTGTCTATTCACTACTATTATCACTATATCCCGCTGAACCAGGGGTATGACATTCAGCTGGCGATCACCTCGTCCAGTTACCTGGTCTTCTCGTTTGTGGTGATTTATATGTCGATGCTGGCGACTCGCCAGCGCACCGTGAATAAACGCTCCCGCAGGCTGGCGCTGCTCGACCCGGTCGTCCATATGCCTAACCTGCGGGCGCTGTCGCGCGATCTGGCGAAGAATCCGTGGTCGGCGCTCTGCCTGCTGCGCATTCCGGAGCTGGAAATTCTGGGCCGAAATTACGGCGTGCTGCTGCGTATTTTGTACAAACAGCAGCTGGCGCAGTGGGTAAACGGTACCCTCCAGCCCAACGAGCAGGTGTATCACCTCACCGGGTATGACATGGCGGTGCGGCTCAACGCGGAATCGCACCAGCAGCGAATTGAAACCCTGGACGAGCATATCAAGCAGTTCCGCTTTGTCTGGGACGGCATGCCGCTGCAGCCGCAGGTGGGCGTAAGCTACTGCTATGTCCGGTCCCCGGTTAACCATCTTTATCTGGTGCTGGGTGAGCTGGGGGTGGTGGCCGATCTGTCACTCTCCTCAAACCATCCGGAAAATCTTCAGCAGCGTGGTGCCGTCCATTTGCAGCGCAGCCTGAAGGATAAAGTCGCGATGATGAGCCGCCTGCAAAAGGCGCTCGATAACGACGAATTCACCCTGCTGGTTCAACCCGTTCGCGGCCTGCGTGGCGATCGCTATCACGAAGTCCTGCTGCGGATGCCGGATATAAACGGGCTATTGATCTCTCCCGACCAGTTCCTGCCTGTCGCGCAGGAGTTTGGTTTGTCCTCCCGGGTGGACCTGTGGGTGCTTGAGCATACGCTGCGCTTCCTGGCCGCGCATCGCGAGAGCCTGCCCGGCCAGCGTTTTGCCATTAATCTGGCCCCCTCAACCGTATGCCGGGTGCCGTTCCCGCTTGAGGTGAGTCGCCTGCTGGCGAAATACGCCATTGAGCCGTGGCAGCTGATTTTTGAGGTGACGGAGTGCAGCACCTTCGGCAGCGGGGAGCAGGCGCTACACATCCTCCAGCAGTTGCAGAAAATGGGGGTACGCATTGCGATTGATGATTTCGGGACCGGCTATGCAAGCTATGCGCGGCTGAAAAGCGTGGATGCCGACATTCTCAAGATCGACGGCAGCTTTATCCGCAATATCGTCAACAACAGCCTGGATTATCAGATCGTGGCGTCTATCTGCCATCTGGCGCGCATGAAGAAGATGCTGGTGGTGGCAGAGTATGTCGAGACCGAGGAGATACGTAGCGCGGTTCACGCGCTAGGCATCGATTATGTGCAGGGCTATCTGATTGGCAGGCCAGCACCGCTGGAATCACTGCTGGAAACAGAGGCGTCCTGCGCGGACGCCTGAACCGTTACGCGGCGACGTCAGCGCTCTCTTCTTCAATTTTGAGCAGCCAGCCGGTGACCGCTTCCCAGTACTGTTGCTCTTTTTCCAGGTCCAGCAGGACCAGCGCATTCTGGCTGAACCAGTCGTGCGGGAAGCTCAGCGTCCAGTGATGGTCGTCGGTTTTAAGCTTCAGCGTGGGCGGCGTGGTGGTCGCCTGACGCTGGTTATTAAGTAGCACGCCAAGACGCAGCAGCTGAATGAGCGGCAGGAACTGCTTTTTCTTGAACAGCGTGAAGCGCGGCAGGTCGTCGAGCTTGATGGCTTTGCGGTGATACCGCACCAGGGTCGCCATCATGGTTTGCTGCTCCTGGTTGAAGCCAGGCAGATCGCTGTTTTGCAGAATATAGGCCGAATGGCGGTGCATCCCGCTATGGTTGATGTTCAGCCCCACCTCATGGAGCATCGCGGCCCATTTTAACAGCGCGGCAAGCTGCGGGTGCGCGAGCTTCGGATTCTGCTCTTCCCACTGCTCGTACATATGCACCGTGGTGTCCAGCACGCGCTTCGCCTGCTCGCGGTCGATGTTGTACTGGTTAGCCAGGCTTTGCGCGGTGCGGCTGCGAATATCCTGATGACGGAAACGGCCTTCCATTTCATACAGCACGCCTTCGCGCAGCGCGCCGTCGGAAAGGCGCAGCTCTTTAATGGCGAGGGCATCAAACACGCCGCAAAGGATGGCCAGCCCCGGCACGAAGACCGCCTTACGCTCGTCGGAAAGCCCCGGCAGGCTTAAGGCGTCAAAACTTTTATGCTTCAGCACTTCGTCGGTCAGCAGCGTCAGGCGTTCGGGCGTGATGAACCCATCTTTTTCACCCATTGCCAGCAGCACTTCATGCGCCGCCTTGATGGTGCCCGACGCGCCCAGCGCCACGTTCCAGCCCTGAATACGGTACTGCCAGGCCAGGTTTTCCAGCTTCTGGACTGCCGCCATACGCGCACGCTGGAAGTTCTCGCGGGTGATGGTGCCGCCCGGGAAATACATCTGCGCGAAGCTGACGCAGCCCATACGGCGGCTTTCCACCAGGCGAGGCTCAAAGTCTTCGCCGATCACCAGCTCCGTAGAACCGCCGCCGATGTCGATCACCAGCTTGCGCCCTTTTTCCGGCTGGGTGTGCTCGACGCCCATGAAAATCAGACGCGCTTCCTCGTTACCGGAGATGATCTCAATCGGGTAGGGGATCACCTTTTCGGCCCGCTTGAGAAACTCTGGCGCGTTCAGCGCCTGGCGCAGGGTGTGGGTGCCCACGATGCATACGCTGGAGGGCGAGAAGCCCTGCAGGCGTTCAGCAAACAGCGACAGGCAGTTTAACCCGCGCTCCATCGCCTCTTCGCTGAGCATGCTGCGTTCATCAAGGCCATCCGCCAGGTGTACGCGCTGCTTCAGACGACCGATGATCTGCAGCGCGCCATCCACCTCACGGGCGATGACCATGTGGAAACTGTTAGAGCCAAGATCGACCGCGGCGAATTCCTGCGGGCGTGGGGTCTTATCATTTATCGGCATAGGTTAATCGGGTTGCTCGAGTGATTTGATATAGTCGTAAATCGCCAGTTGCGACCGCACTTTACGGCGGTTGCCGCGCGGTACATAGCGGTTACTGAGTTCTTTGTCGATATAGCGCGCCTTCACCGTATCGCTGAACAGGATCTCGATAATGTCGAGAATACGCTGTTTCAGACGTGGATCCAGCAGCGGGGTTGCGACTTCAATTCGGTAGTCAATATTGCGCGTCATCCAGTCTGCCGAAGAGAGATAGACCTGTTTGTCGCCTGCATTATCGAAAATATAGACCCGATCGTGTTCCAGGTAACGGTCAACAATGCTGATCACCCGAATATTATCGCTGATGCCTTCCAGTTCCGGGATCAGCGAGCACATGCCGCGGATCAGCAGGTTAACCGGTACGCCAGAACTGGACGCGGCGTACAGCCTGTCCACCAGTCCTTTGTCGACCAGATTGTTAAGCTTCAGGGTGATGCCGGACGACAGCCCTTTCTGGGCATTGGCAATCTCTTTATCAATCATATCGTACAGCAGACGGCGCGAGTTCTGCGGCGAGACCAGCAGATAGTCGAAGCTGACAGGGCGGTACGGATTCTCAATGAAGTTAAAGACCCGGCGTACCTCGTTGGTGATGCGCGCATCGGCGGTCAGCAGCGAGTAGTCGGTATAAATTCGCGCCGTTTTCTCGTTAAAGTTCCCGGTACCGATGTGGGCATAGCGCACCACGTCGTCGCCCTCTTTACGGGAGATCAGGAACAGCTTGGCGTGAATTTTCAGACCCGGCGCGGAGAAGATCACGTGCACGCCCGCTTCCGTCAGACGGCGCGCCCAGTGAATGTTCGCCTCTTCGTCGAAGCGGGCCTGCAGCTCAACCACCACGGTCACTTTTTTGCCGTTGTGCGCGGCGTGGATCATCGCATCGATGATGCGGGAATCTTTTGCCACGCGGTAGATGTTGATTTTGATCGCCAGCACGCTCGGGTCGAACGAGGCCTGACGCAGCAGCTCCAGCACGTGTTCAAACGTGTGATACGGATAGTAGAGCAGAACATCGCGCTCGCGAATGGCGTCGAACCCGTTGCGGAATTTATCAAACCACAGATGGCGCAGGCGCGGCAGCGGCTTGTTCACCAGATTGGCCTTGCCGACGTTCGGGAAGCCAATAAAGTCTTTAAAGTTGTGGTAACGGCCGCCCGGCACGATGGAGTCATAGCGCGAAATGGTCAGCTTCTCGCGCAGCATTTCTACCATGGCGTCCGGCATATCGCGCTGATAAACAAAGCGCACCGGCTCGGCCGTCAGGCGTTGTTTCAGGCTGGAGGACATCAGCTCCATCAGGCTGGCCTCCATCTCGTGCACCAGGTCATATTCGGCGTCACGGGTCATCTTCATCGAGTAGGCGTTTAACGCATCGTAATCGAAGAAGCCTTTGAAAATGTCGTCGAGACAGTAGCGCAGGATGTTGTCCAGCAGGATCATCGGCTTGCGTCTGCGCGGGGTTTCCGGCGGCAGGTTCACGAAGCGCGGGACCTTGTCGGACGGGATCTCCAGCAGCGCGTAGCGAATGGATTCACCGCGAATAATTTCTACGGCCAGATAGGTGTAGTCATCTTTCAGGAACTGCACCAGATCGGTTTCGCGGTTGATGAGAATCGGGGTAATGTGCTGGCGCAGGTACTGTTTAAAATAGTGGCGCAGCCAGTTTTGTTGGTTAACGGAAAGCTGACGTTCGTTAATCAGGAAGATTTGATTGCGTGCCATCTCCAGCAGCAGTTCGTTATACAGGCCGTCAAATTCCTGATCGGCTTTCAACACGCGGGACTGGATTTTGCCCAGCAGATGCCGCGAGTGAGAGTTTAAGCCCTGTTCTTCGCTGATGATGATCCGTCTTTTCAGCTCGGCAAAGCGAACCTTGTAGAACTCATCCAGGTTGTTGGAATAGATGCCCAAAAAACGCATGCGTTCGATCAGCGGGTTACTTTTGTCAGCCGCTTCCTGGAGTACACGTTCGTTAAATGCTAACCAGCTTAGCTCTTTCTCGATATATAACTTTTCCTGACCCATTACAGCTCACACTCCAGTTCAATCACAGGACGTGGTAAATCCGTCTCGTCCTTATTATGGCGAGCATTTCCACGATATGTCCAACAGTGCCAGAAAAGTATGACAGTTATTTTTTTTGTTGGGGAATTTAGAAGGTTGGGGGAGAGGGGGCGGGTGGCGCTTCGCTTCCCACGACCTACGAGACCGTAGGCCCGTGCAAGCGAAGCGCCGCCGGGCAATTCAAACAGACTACTCTTCGGCAGCATGACCCTGCGGGGGTAACTTCACGCCATCCAGCCAGGCTACGCCGTCGCGCATTTCAAGACGCCCGTCGACAAACCAGCTTACCACCAGTGGGTAAATGGCATGCTCCTGGGTCTGCACGCGTTCGGTCACGTCTTCTTCGCTGTCGCCTTCAAAGACCGGGACTTTGGCCTGCAGGATCACCGGACCGCCATCCAGCTCGTCGGTCACGAAATGCACGGAGGTGCCGTGCTCCTCATCGCCGTTTTCCAGAACCTGACGATGGGTGTGCAGGCCGGGATATTTCGGCAGAAGAGAAGGGTGAATATTCAGCAAACGTCCGGCGTAGTGCGCGACAAAGGCCGGGCTCAGAATGCGCATATAGCCCGCCAGCACCACGACGTCCGGCGCGTAGGCATCAATCTCCTGAACCAGCTCGCGGTCAAAGGCTTCACGCCCGGCGAACTGGCTGGCTTCCAGCGCGTGCGCGGGTATGTTCGCTTCCCGCGCGCGCTCAAGGCCGAACGCGTCGGCCTTGTTGCTGAATACTGCCCGAATGGTGCCGTTGATTTTCTTCTGCTTGCAGGCGTCTATGATGGCCTGCAAATTACTTCCGTTGCCGGAAATGAGCACCACGATGTTTTTCATTCAATGACCACACGCTGTTCGGAATCGGAGGCTTTAATCGTACCGATTTTCCACGCGTTTTCACCTTTTTCGGTCAGCAGCTTGACCGCTTTATCCGCTTCGCTTGCCGGCAGGGCGATAACCATGCCCACGCCGCAGTTAAAGGTGCGGTACATTTCGTGAGAGCTCACGTTGCCTGCGGTCTGCAGCCAGTTAAAGACCGCTGGCCACTGCCATGAGGACTCGTCGATCACCGCCTGGGTGTTGTCCGGCAGCACGCGCGGGATGTTTTCCCAGAAGCCACCACCGGTCAGGTGGGCAATGGCGTGCACGTCGACGTTCTCGATCAGTTCCAGCACGTTCTTCACGTAGATGCGGGTTGGGGCCAGCAGATGGTCAGCCAGCGGTTTCCCTTCAAGCTCGGTCGTCTCTGGGTCGCAACCGCTCACCTCGAGGATTTTACGCACCAGGGAGTAGCCGTTGGAGTGCGGGCCACTGGAGGCCAGCGCGATCAGCACATCGCCATCCGCCACTTTGCTGCCGTCAATAATTTCTGATTTTTCTACTACGCCGACGCAGAAGCCTGCGACGTCATAATCTTCGCCGTGATACATGCCCGGCATTTCCGCGGTTTCACCGCCGACCAGCGCACAGCCAGACTGCAGGCACCCTTCGGCGATACCATTAATGACGCTTGCAGCGGTATCCACGTCCAGTTTGCCGGTCGCGTAGTAATCGAGGAAGAACAGCGGCTCTGCGCCCTGAACCACCAGGTCATTCACGCACATCGCGACCAGATCGATACCGATCGTGTCGTGACGTTTTAAATCCATCGCCAGGCGCAGTTTGGTGCCTACACCGTCAGTTCCCGAGACCAGAACAGGTTCACGATATTTTTGCGGCAGCGCGCACAGTGCGCCGAATCCACCCAGACCACCCATCACTTCCGGGCGGCGGGTTTTTTTCACCACACCTTTGATTCGGTCAACCAGCGCATTACCTGCGTCAATATCAACACCGGCATCTTTGTAGCTGAGAGAAGTTTTGTTGGTCACGGCTTAAATCCCCACGCGATTGCATAGCTAGTAAGAAAAATCGGCGCAATTCTAACAGTCCAGGCAAACGTTTGCGAGCCTATTCTCGGCGAGAGGATCTTTTTTTACGTGCAGCCTGCCAGTGCGCCCAAACTTGCGTCTGTTCACGAAAATGAAACCGGTTTCGGTATTCTCCTTGCAACCCGAAACGGCTTTGCACATCATTCAACTGAAACCGGTTTCTGTAATTGTTTTTGCAGAAAATAACGCAGAATGAGGGAAAGCGAATGTCAGGATTTAAAGCAGATTTTCTGTGGGGCGGTGCGGTTGCGGCGCACCAGCTGGAAGGTGGCTGGAAAGAAGGGGGTAAAGGCGTAAGCGTAGCCGACGTCATGACTGCAGGCGCGCACGGCGTGCCGCGTGAAATCACCAACGGCGTGCTGCCGGGGAAAAATTACCCTAACCATGACGCCATCGATTTCTACCACCGCTATAAAGAAGACATCAAACTCTTTGCCGAGATGGGGTTCAAATGCTTTCGTACCTCTATCGCCTGGACGCGCATTTTCCCGAGAGGGGACGAGCTTGAGCCGAACGAGGCTGGCCTGAAATTCTATGACGACCTGTTCGACGAGTGCCTGAAGTACGGCATCGAACCGGTTATTACCCTCTCTCACTTCGAGATGCCTTTCCACCTGGTCACCGAATACGGCGGCTGGCGCAACCGTAAGCTGATCGACTTTTTCGTTCGTTTTGCAAAAGTGGTTTTCCAGCGCTATCAGCATAAAGTGAAGTACTGGATGACCTTTAACGAGATCAACAACCAGGCCAACTTCCATGAAGACTTTGCGCCGTTCACCAACTCCGGGCTGAAGTACGCGCCGGGCGAAGACCGTGAGCCGGTGATGTTCCAGGCCGCACACTATGAGCTGGTGGCCAGCGCGCTAGCGGTGAAGGCGGGGCGCGAGATTAACCCGTCCCTGCAGATCGGCTGCATGATTGCCATGTGCCCAATCTACCCGCTGACCTGCGCGCCGGACGACATGATGATGGCGATGAACGCCATGCACCGCCGCTACTGGTTCACCGATGTGCACGTGCGCGGCAAGTACCCGCAGCATCTGCTCAACTACTTCGAACGTCGCGGCTTCACGCTGGATATCACCGAAGAAGATAAAGCCGCGCTGACACAGGGCTGCGTGGATTACATCGGGTTTAGCTATTATATGTCCTTCGCCACCAAGGCGACGGCGGACAACCCGCAGCTGGACTATGACGAAAGCAAGAGCCTGGTCTCCAACCCGTACGTGCAGAAATCCGACTGGGGCTGGCAGATTGACCCGGTGGGGCTGCGCTACTCCCTCAACTGGTTCTGGGATCACTACCAGCTGCCGCTGTTTATCGTTGAGAACGGCTTTGGCGCAATCGACGTGCAGGAGAGCGACGGCACGGTGAACGACCAGTACCGCATTGACTACCTGGCCGCCCACATCCGCGAGATGAAAAAAGCGGTGGTGGAAGATGGCGTAGACCTGATGGGCTATACCCCGTGGGGCTGTATCGACCTGGTGTCTGCCGGTACCGGTGAAATGAAAAAACGCTACGGCTTTATCTTTGTCGATAAAGACAATGAAGGAAACGGCACGTTGAACCGCAGCAAGAAGAAGTCGTTCGACTGGTATAAGCAGGTGATCGCGAGCAACGGGGAGCAGCTATAATTGCCCGGTGGCGCTGCGCTTACCGGGCCTACGGGATGTGTAGGCCGGGTAAGCGTTAGCGCCACCCGGCAGAACCCCGCACCCAAGCCGGAGCCCAGCCTCTGGCTTTTTTGTTTTTGATTGATGTACATCAAGCAACATGGGTATGGCCTAATCCGAAAAAAGCGGTATAATCCCGCGATTTTTTTGCGGATGCCATTCAGAGGAGAAAGAGAATGAAGATTGTGGAAGTGAAACACCCACTCGTTAAACACAAGTTGGGCCTGATGCGTGAGCATGACATCAGCACGAAGCGTTTTCGCGAACTGGCCTCTGAAGTCGGCAGCCTGCTGACCTACGAAGCGACCTCTGATCTGGAAACGGAAAAAGTCACCATCGAAGGCTGGAACGGTCCGGTACAGGTTGAGCAGATCAAAGGTAAGAAAATTACCGTCGTGCCTATCCTGCGTGCCGGTCTCGGCATGATGGAAGGCGTGCTGGAGCACGTGCCAAGCGCGCGCATCAGCGTGGTGGGGATCTACCGTAACGAAGAAACCCTCGAGCCAGTTCCTTATTTCCAGAAGCTGGTGTCCAACATCGACGAGCGTATGGCGCTGGTGGTTGACCCGATGCTGGCAACCGGCGGTTCAATGATTGCCACTATCGACCTGCTGAAAAAAGCGGGCTGCAGCAGCATTAAAGTGCTGGTGCTGGTTGCGGCACCGGAAGGGATCGCGGCGCTGGAAAAAGCGCACCCGGACGTTGAGCTGTATACCGCCTCTATCGACCAGGGCCTGAACGAGCACGGGTACATCATCCCGGGGCTCGGCGATGCCGGCGATAAGATCTTTGGTACGAAATAATCGAATAACGATAAATAAGCCGACTTTGATAGTCGGCTTTTTTTTGAATAAAACACCAACAACGATACTACTCAGAGGAAAACACTATGACGCGCCGTGCTATCGGGGTGAGTGAAAGACCGCCGCTTTTACAGACTATCCCGCTTAGTTTGCAGCACCTGTTCGCCATGTTTGGCGCAACCGTGCTGGTGCCAATCCTGTTCCACATTAACCCGGCTACCGTGCTGCTGTTCAACGGCATCGGTACGCTGCTGTACCTTTTTATCTGTAAAGGCAAAATCCCGGCGTATCTCGGGTCGAGCTTTGCCTTTATCTCTCCGGTGTTATTGTTGCTGCCGCTGGGTTATGAGGTCGCGCTGGGCGGCTTTATCATGTGTGGCGTGCTGTTCTGCCTGGTCTCCTTCATCGTGAAGAAAGCCGGTACCGGCTGGCTGGACGTGATGTTCCCACCAGCGGCGATGGGCGCCATCGTGGCCGTCATCGGTCTCGAACTGGCGGGCGTGGCGGCGAATATGGCCGGCCTGCTGCCTGCTGACGGCCAGTCACCGGATTCCAAAACCATTATCATCTCGCTGGTAACGCTGGGCGTAACGGTGTTTGGCTCCGTGCTGTTCCGCGGTTTCATGGCGATTATCCCGATCCTGATCGGCGTGCTGGCAGGCTATGCGCTCTCCTTCGTGATGGGCGTGGTGGATACCACCCCGATTGCCGAGGCGCACTGGTTCGCGCTGCCAACCTTCTACACGCCGCGCTTCGAATGGTTTGCGATCTTCACCATTCTGCCTGCGGCACTGGTTGTGATTGCGGAGCACGTCGGCCACCTGGTGGTAACGGCGAACATCGTTAAGCGCGATTTAATCCGCGATCCGGGCCTGCACCGCTCCATGTTTGCGAACGGTTTCTCCACCATCATCTCCGGTTTCTTTGGGTCTACCCCAAACACCACCTACGGTGAAAACATCGGCGTGATGGCGATTACCCGCGTTTACAGCACCTGGGTTATCGGCGGCGCGGCGATCATTGCCATTCTGCTCTCCTGCGTCGGCAAGCTGGCGGCAGCAATTCAGATCATCCCGGTTCCGGTGATGGGCGGCGTGTCTCTGCTGCTGTACGGGGTAATTGGTGCCTCCGGTATTCGCGTGCTGATTGAATCTAAAGTGGATTACAGCAAGGCGCAGAATCTGATCCTGACGTCGGTGATCCTGATTATCGGCGTGAGCGGCGCGAAGGTGCACATCGGCGCGGCCGAGCTGAAAGGCATGGCGCTGGCAACCATCGTCGGCGTGGGCCTGAGCCTGATTTTCAAGCTGATCTCCGTGATCCGTCCGGAAGAGGTGGTACTGGACGCTGACGAAAACGAAAAAGCGTCACACTGATCCTATAACCGGGCGGACGATCCGCCCGGTTCTCTCCTTGCAGGTTCCGTGTTAAACTCCATGCCGATTTTATGTCAGATCTGGTTGAGGTACTTCTGAACGGACCGGCACAGCTCTCTCTGCCACTCTATCTCCCTGACGACGAAACGTTTGCAAGTTTCTGGCCGGGTGATAACCCCTCTTTACTGGCTGCTCTGCAAAACGTGCTGCGTCAGGAACACAGCGGATACATCTATATCTGGTCACGCGAAGGCGCGGGGCGCAGCCACCTGCTGCATGCCGCCTGCGCGGAGCTCTCTGCGCGCGGTGATGCGGTAGGCTATGTGCCGCTGGATAAACGAACCTGGTTTGTCCCTGACGTGCTGGAGGGGATGGAACATCTCTCCCTGGTCTGCATCGATAACATCGAATGCGTGGCGGGGGATGAGCCGTGGGAAATGGCGATCTTTAACCTCTACAACCGCATTCTGGAATCGGGCAAAACCCGGCTGCTGATCACCGGCGATCGTCCGCCTCGCCAGCTGAATCTGGGACTGCCGGATCTGGCGTCTCGCCTGGACTGGGGCCAAATCTATAAGCTTCAGCCGCTGTCGGACGAAGATAAGCTTCAGGCGCTACAGCTGCGCGCAAAGCAGCGCGGCTTTGAGCTGCCGGAAGACGTGGGCCGTTTCCTGCTGAAGCGGCTGGATCGCGAAATGCGTACGCTGTTTGACACGCTGGATCAGCTCGATCGCGCCTCCATTACCGCCCAGCGCAAGCTGACCATTCCGTTTGTGAAAGATATTCTGAAGCTATAGTTGTGCCGGGTGGCGGCTGCGCCTTACCCGGCCTACATATGGCACCCGTAGGCCCGCTAAGCGCAGCGCCACCGGGCGAAACCATCAGAGGATCTCGAGCACGTCTTCCGGCGGGCGTCCAATGCGCGCCTGGCCGTTCGCCACGACAATCGGGCGCTCAATCAGCTTTGGATTTTCAACCATCGCCTGTATCAGCTGGGCCTCGGAGAGACGGCTGTCATCCAGGTTAAGCGACGTATACAGATCTTCTTTCTTGCGCATCAGATCCCGCGCACTGCCCATGCCCAGCATATGCAGCAGCTGGCGGAGGGTCTGCGCGTCCGGTGGGGTGTCGAGGTACAGCACCACCTCCGGCTCCACGCCGTTAGACTTCAGCAGGCTCAGGGTATCGCGGCTCTTGGAGCAGCGCGGGTTGTGGTAAATTTTTACGGCGTCTGTCATGACGTGAATTCTCCTTGATTACATCTTCTCGTACGGCTTGAAGCGCTGCTGCAGGCCGCGAAGCTGATCGATACGCGCGTCGTATCGGGCCTGCTGGAGGCTGCCGAGTTTGACCTGCGAGCTGGCGCTACTGAGTGCGGAAATGGCCTGATCGAGGCGCCCCACCAGGGCAAAGCCTTCTGCGCGTGCCGCCAGCTCCTGATCGCGGTTGCCGAGCTGGGCTTCCGCCTGAGCGAGCAGATCCCAGCCGTTTTGATCGTCTTTATTATTAAAGGTGTAGCGGTTCAGGATGGTCGCTGCTTCACCCGGCTGGCCGCCCTGCAAGTAAGCGTTCGCCAGGTTAAGCTGCAGCACCGGGTTGGTACGGACGTCTTTTGCCCCTTTCAGGCGGTTAATCGCATCGGCAGGCTTCTTCTGCCCCAGATCGATATCCGTCGACAGATCGAGGTACCACGGGTTGTTTGGGTCGGCAGCCAGAAGCGGCTGCAGCGCCTTACGCGCCTCGTCGTATTTGCTGGCTTCCATCGCCTGGAGCGCCTGACCATACTGCGCGGCGTTCTTCTCGCGCACGTTGCCTTTCGCCAGGGTATCCAGCAGGTCGCTGGTGAGCTGGTTACGCCCGGAATTGTACATCCCCAGCGTTCTCACTTTCGCCATGTAGAAATCCTGCGAAGACTGGACCACGACCGGGCGCATCTGGTTGGCACGGTTACGCGCGTCCGACAGACGGCTTTCAGGCAGCGGGTGCGTGAGCAAAATTTCCGGTGGACGGGAAGAATAACGCGCCTGATCGAGCAGTTTTTCGAGGAAGCTCGGCATGGCCTGCGGATCAAAGCCTGAGCGCTGTAACACCTGAATGCCGATGCGGTCCGCTTCCTGCTCGTTTTGTTGGGTAAAGCTGATCATCCCCTGGCGCGTTCCTGCCAGCGTACCGGTCAGCGCTGCCATCCCGGCCTGCGGGCTGGCCATCGCCAGCAGAATCGATCCCAGTGCGCCCACCCAGGTAAGGGGAGCGTTACGTTTCTGGTCTTCCATGGCACGCGCCAGGTGACGCTGCGTGACGTGCGAAATTTCGTGCGCCATCACCGAGGCCAGCTGGCTTTCGTTGTCTGAGTAACGGAATAACGCCGAATGCAGCACCACGTTACCGCCAAAGAAGGCGAAGGCGTTGATTTCGTCGTTATTGATTAAATAGAAATGGAAGGGGGTTCTGACCGAATCGGCGTGCGCCACCAGACGCATTCCCAACCCGTTTATGTACTGTACCAGCAAAGGGTCGTTAATCAGCGGGGCGCTGCCGCGCAGCTGGCGAACATAGTAATCCCCCATTTGCATCTCTTGCCCAATAGAGAGCGTGCTTCCTGCTGTGGTGCCCATGTCCGGCAATGTATCGGACGAGTCAGCAAAAGCGGGCAACACCTGACCGACCGTCACCGCGGCAATCAGTGTTGCAACCAGTGTTTTTCTCAATTGCCTGAACATAACCACTGTCCTGTATGTTGGATGTGCTAATTTGACCGATGAACCGGCATATCGTTCATCTCTGCTGCCCTGGGAGTGTAGCCGTGTTGTAGCATGAAGAAAATCCCATTCATCAGGCTTTTGCGGATTGCGATCGGGATACAAAAAGCGAAAGTCTTTTTTGTGACAGTTAGATACAATTCACCGTCTCACTCCCGCCATTCGATTCAGGGAAGGGTTGTATGCTCGAAATGTTAATGCAGTGGTACCGGCGTCGCTTCAGCGACCCGGAAGCCATTGCTTTGTTGGTTATTCTGGTTGCCGGGTTCGGTATCCTGTTCTTCTTTAGCGGTCTGCTCGCCCCTCTGCTGGTGGCGATTGTGCTGGCTTACCTGCTGGAGTGGCCCACGGCGCGCCTGGAACATATCGGCTGTTCCCGCCGCTGGGCGACCAGCATCGTGCTGGTGCTGTTTGTTGGCATCCTGCTGCTGATGGCCTTTGTGGTGATGCCGGTTGCCTGGCAACAGGGAATCAACCTGATCCGCGATATGCCCGGCATGTTGAACAAACTCTCTGATTTCGCTGCCACGCTGCCGCGCCGTTATCCTGCGCTGATGGATGCCGGGATTATCGACGCGATGGCCGAAAACATGCGCGCCCGCATCATGACGATGGGCGATTCGGTGGTGAAGTACTCGCTGGCGTCCCTAGTCGGACTGCTGACGCTGGCGGTCTACCTTGTGCTGGTGCCGCTGATGGTCTTCTTCCTGGTGAAAGATAAAGACCAGATGCTTAACGCCGTGCGCCGTATTCTGCCGCGCAACCGCGGGCTGGCGGGGCAGGTCTGGGAAGAGATGAACCAGCAGATCACCAACTACATTCGCGGCAAGGTGCTGGAGATGATTGTCGTGGGGGTCGCCACCTGGATTGGCTTCCTGATTTTCGGCCTGAACTACTCGCTGCTGCTGGCGGTGCTGGTGGGGTTATCGGTCCTGATCCCGTATATCGGCGCGTTTGTGGTGACCATTCCGGTGGTTGGCGTGGCGTTGTTCCAGTTTGGGCTGGGGACCGAGTTCTGGAGCTGCTTCGCGGTGTACCTGATTATTCAGGGGCTGGACGGTAACCTGCTGGTACCGGTGCTGTTCTCCGAGGCGGTAAACCTGCATCCGCTGGTTATTATCTTATCGGTGGTGATTTTCGGCGGGTTGTGGGGATTCTGGGGCGTGTTCTTCGCCATTCCGCTGGCAACGCTGATTAAAGCGGTCGTCCACGCGTGGCCGGATGTGCCGGCGGTAGAAGAGCAGTAAGTTTTGCCGGGTGGCGCTGCGCTTACCCGGCCGACTTATCCTTGTAGGTCGGGTAAGGCGAAGCCGCCACCCGACACTCACTTTCAGGCACTTTCTTTCAGCCAGTTCAACACCACGTCGTGGTGGTTGCTGGTTTTGAAGTCGTCAAACACGTGTTCAACTTTACCGTCAGCGTCAATCAGGAAGCTGATGCGGTGAATGCCGTCGTAGGTTTTACCCATAAACGTCTTCTCGCCCCAGACGCCGAACTGCTCGCATACCTGATGATCTTCGTCAGAAAGCAGCGTGAAGTTCAGCAGCTCTTTTTCAGCAAATCGTGACAGCTTTTCTGGTTTATCGGTGCTGATACCCAGCACTTCCACGCCGACTTTTTTCAACTCATCCATGTTATCGCGTAAGCCGCAGGCCTGTACGGTGCAGCCGGGGGTCATGGCTTTCGGGTAGAAATAGACCAGAACACGCTGTCCCTGGAAGTCGGTCAAATTTACTTGCTCGCCGTCTTGATCCGGTAAGCTAAATTTCGGTGCGATGTCACCGGCTTTCAGTGGATTCATTACTCAACTCCATCCTGTTCGTGCTGCGAATAATTGACGACGCTTATACTGCCCTGCGCGTTTAATTCTGTACAGAGGGCTTTGAACGCTTGCTCGATATTTGACGCATCCTGTGACGCAGGACTGTGCGCGGTAATTTGAATAAAGAGCGTGGGAACCGTGCTTGCGTCGCCCGGCTGTGTGCGGGAAACGAGCTCGGCGATGTTCATCTGATGGCTGTCAAACAGCGCGGTGAAGCGCTCTATCAGATGTGGAGAATCAGGCACTTCAACCTGCACCCAGACGGTAGCGGGCATGGCCGGGCGAGGGCGCGCGGTGGTGCGCTTCATGACGATCAGCAAATCCAGCTCGGCACCTTTCAGCGGCAGGGTCGATTCAATCAACGTGATGGCGTTCCATGTCCCTGAAAGCAACATAATGAATGTGAACTCTTCGCCGAGCATGGCCAAACGGCTGTCTTCAATATTACAGCCGCAACTGCTTACGTGGCGGGTGATGGTGTTCACGATACCCGGCCTGTCGGCACCCAGCGCAGTGATAACCAGGTAATGTTGTGATGAGGTTGTCAAACCTGTTCTTCCTTTGCATGGTTAAGTCTTCCTAAGGAAAGCATAAAAAAAACATGCATACAACCGCCTGAGGGCCTCAGGTCGCTTGCTTTTATTACAGTTCCAAACGTACCATTGAGACTCTTGTTCGCACAGAGGATGGCTCATGTTCACGGGAAGTATTGTCGCGCTTGTAACACCGATGGATGAAAAAGGTAACGTCTGCCGGTCTAGCATGAAGAAGCTGATTGATTACCATGTCGCCAATGGAACCTCGGCGATCGTTTCGGTAGGGACTACCGGTGAATCTGCAACGCTGAGCCACGACGAGCACGGCGATGTGGTTATGCTGACCCTGGAACTGGCTGACGGACGTATTCCGGTCATCGCGGGCACAGGCGCGAATGCCACCGCAGAAGCGATCAGCCTGACTAAACGTTTTAACGACAGCGGCATTGTCGGCTGTCTGACGGTGACCCCTTACTATAACCGTCCTACTCAGGAAGGTTTGTTCCAGCACTTCAAAGCCATCGCTGAACATACTGACTTGCCACAAATTCTGTATAATGTGCCGTCCCGTACCGGTTGCGATATGCTGCCGGAAACCGTTGGTCGTCTCTCGGAAGTCAAAAATATTATCGGTATTAAAGAGGCGACAGGGAACTTAAGCCGCGTTCATCAGATCAAAGAGCTGGTTTCAGACGACTTTATCCTGTTGAGCGGTGATGATGCGACCGCGCTGGACTTTATGCAGCTCGGTGGCCATGGCGTGATCTCCGTAACGGCAAACGTTGCGGCGCGCGATATGGCTGAAATGTGCAAACTGGCCGCGGCCGGTCACTTTGATGAAGCGCGTGTCATAAATCAGCGTCTGATGCCGCTGCACAATAAATTATTTGTCGAACCCAATCCGATCCCAGTGAAATGGGCATGTAAGGAGTTGGGGCTTGTAGCAACCGACACGCTGCGTCTGCCAATGACACCGATTACCGACCACGGTCGTGATATCGTCAGGGCAGCGCTGAAGCATGCCGGTTTGCTGTAAAGTTTAGGGAGATTTGATGGCTTATTCAGTACAGAAGTCGCGCCTGGCGAAGGTTGCGAGTGTTTCGCTTGTTATGCTGCTCGCTGCCTGTAGTTCAGACTCGCGCTACAAGCGCCAGGTGAGCGGTGATGAATCCTATCTGGATGCGACCCCGCTTGCTGAACTTCACGCACCGGCTGGTATGATCCTGCCGATTCAGAACGGCGATTATAATATTCCCGTGACCAACGGCAGCGGCCTGGTCGGTAAAGCGCTTGATATTCGTCCACCAGCACAGCCTCTGGCGCTGGTGAGCGGTGCGCGTACCCAGTTCACCGGTGATACGGCGTCTCTGATGGTTGAGAGCGCGCGCGGTAGCACCCTGTGGCCGCAGGTTGTCAGCGTCATTCAGGCGAAGAACTACACCATCGATAAACGCGATGATGCCAGCCAGACGTTAACCACCGACTGGATCGAATGGAACCGTCTGGATGAAGACCAGCAGTACCGCGGTCGTTATCAAGTCTCCGTTAAACCGCAGGGTTATCAGCAGGCAGTTAACGTTAAGCTGTTGAACCTGGAGCAGGCGGGTAAACCGGTTGCGGATGCCGCATCCCTGCAGCGTTACAGCACCGAAATGCTGAACGTGATTGCCGCAGGCCTGGATAAAAACGCGACCGATGCTGCCAACGCCGCGCAGAGCCGCAACGGTGTGACCTTCGATGTCCAGAGCGGCGCGGATGATACCGGCCTGCCAATGCTGGTGGTGCGTGCACCGTTTAACCAGACCTGGCAGCGTCTGCCAGCGACGCTGGAAAAAGTGGGCATGAAAGTGACCGACAGCACCCGCTCAACCGGCAGCATGACGGCAACCTATAAGCCGCTCTCCGACAGCGCGTGGCAGGAACTGGGCGCGAAAGATCCTCAGCTTGCCTCCGGTGACTACAAGATTCAGGTCGGTGACCTTGATAACCGCAGTAGCCTGCAGTTTATCGATCCAAAAGGTCACACGCTGACCCAGTCGCAGAACGATGCGCTGGTCGCTGTCTTCCAGGCAGCATTCAGCAAATAAATACGAGGGCTGGTGAATCCAGCCCTTTTTATTTTCGTGCTACGCAAACGTGTGCGTGGCATAATATCCCCAGTTTTGAACACAAATCATCACACCAGGAGTAATGAAGATGCAGAAGCAAGCTGAGTTGTATCGTGGCAAAGCGAAGACCGTATACAGCACGGAAAACCCGGATCTGTTGGTGCTCGAGTTCCGCAATGATACGTCAGCAGGGGATGGCGCGCGCATTGAGCAGTTCGATCGTAAAGGCATGGTGAACAACAAGTTCAACCACTTCATTATGACCAAACTGGCCGAAGCGGGTATCCCGACTCAGATGGAAGCGTTGCTGTCCGATACGGAATGTCTGGTGAAAAAACTGGATATGGTTCCGGTTGAGTGCGTTATTCGTAACCGTGCGGCGGGCTCCCTGGTGAAGCGTCTGGGCATTGAAGAAGGTATCGAACTGAATCCACCGCTGTTCGATCTGTTCCTGAAAAACGACGCCATGCACGACCCGATGGTCAATGATTCCTACTGCGAAACCTTCGGCTGGGTGAACAAAGAGAACCTGGCGCGCATGAAAGAGCTGACCTACAAAGCCAACGACGTGCTGAAAAAATTGTTTGATGACGCGGGCCTGATCCTCGTCGACTTTAAGCTGGAGTTTGGTCTGTTCAAAGGCGAAGTGGTGCTGGGCGATGAGTTCTCACCGGACGGTAGCCGCCTGTGGGACAAAGAAACCCTGGATAAAATGGACAAAGACCGTTTCCGTCAGAGCCTGGGTGGCCTGATTGAAGCGTACGAAGCGGTTGCTCACCGTTTAGGCGTTAAGCTCGACTAACTCCCTCACTTGCCAAAGGATGTTCGCATCCTTTGGCGTCTTACCTTTGTTTCCTATGGTAATCTTGCCGTTAACCGCCTACGATCATAGCTATTATAAATGGAATAGTTAGAGGTGGTTATGCGCTGGCAAGGGCGTCGTGAAAGTGACAATGTAGAAGACAGACGCAGTGATGGCGGCGGCGGTCCTTCCATGGGCGGACCGGGCTTCCGGTTACCCAGCGGCAAGGGCGGTATCATTCTGCTGATTGTGGTGCTGGTCGCGGGCTATTACGGCGTCGATCTCACCGGGTTAATGACCGGTCAGCCGCTGCAACAGCAGCAGCATTCTCAGCGCTCCATCAGCCCGAATGAAGATGAAGCGGCCAAATTTACCTCCGTGATCCTCGCCACAACGGAAGACACATGGGGTCAGCTGTTTGAGAAGATGGGGCGTACCTACCAGCAGCCGAAGCTGGTGATGTACCGGGGCGCAACCCGCACCGGATGCGGCACCGGGCAGTCCGTGATGGGGCCGTTCTACTGCCCGGCGGACGGCACCGTCTATATCGATCTCTCCTTTTACGATGACATGAAACGCAAGCTTGGCGCTGACGGTGATTTTGCCCAGGGTTACGTTATCGCGCATGAAGTCGGCCATCACGTGCAAAAGCTGCTGGGAATTGAGCCAAAAGTGCGCCAGCTGCAGCAAAATGCTTCGCAGGCTGACGTGAACCGCCTGTCCGTTAAAATGGAGCTGCAGGCGGACTGCTTCGCGGGCGTCTGGGGCCACAGCATGCAGCAGCAGGGCGTGCTGGAATCCGGCGATCTTGAGGAGGCGCTGAATGCCGCTCAGGCGATCGGTGACGACCGTCTTCAGCAGCAGAGCCAGGGGCGCGTCGTGCCGGACAGCTTCACTCACGGTACTTCGCAGCAGCGCTACAGCTGGTTTAAACGCGGTTTCGACAGCGGCGACCCGGCGCAGTGTAATACCTTCGGCAAAGCGATGTAATGCTGGCGTTTGATCAGCAGATACGCGAGCTTGAGCGCACCGGCCATCGTCGGCTGGTGGTGCTCAGCGGTGAGACGCAGTGGACGTTGAGTCAGGCGACTGACCTGCGTAATACCCTGCCGGGAGACTGGCTGTGGCTGGATGACAATCCCTCTAAAACCCTCAGCGGACTGCTGGGACGCGAATACCTTCACGCCGCTTTTGACGCGCGCGCCGGGTTTGACGTCTCAGCCTTCGCCGCGCTCAGCGGGACGCTGCGCGCCGGAAGCCTCCTGGTGCTGCTGGTTCCTCCGCTTGCTGACTGGGCCGACAGGCCAGACAGCGACTCTTTGCGCTGGAGCGACAGCGCGGAGCCGATCGCCACTCCACACTTTGTGCACCACTTCTGCCGGACGCTTGCCGCCGATTCGGATGCGATTGTCTGGCAGCAGCATCGTCCTTTGTCCGTTCCCGTTGCGCCGGATTTACCCGCCTGGCAGCCTGCCAGCGGCGCACCGCAGCGCGAGCAGGCGGAGATCCTCGACGCGCTTCTGACCATGCCTGCGGGCATCGCTGCCGTAACGGCACCGCGCGGGCGCGGAAAGTCAGCGCTGGCGGGGATGCTGCTCAATAGCATTCAGGGGAGTGCGGTGGTCACGGCACCGGCTAAAGGGGCAACGGATGTCATTGCGCGCTTTGCGGGCGAGCATTTCCACTTTATGGCCCCGGATGCGCTGCTGGCCTCCACGCTGCAGGCCGACTGGCTGATTGTCGATGAAGCGGCTGCCATCCCGGGCCCGCTGCTGGAGAAGCTGGTGACGCGCTTTTCGCGCGTATTATTAACCACCACGGTGCAGGGCTATGAAGGGACGGGCAGGGGGTTCCTGCTGAAGTTCTGCGCCCGTTTCAGCGAACTGCGGCATTATGCCTTATCGACCCCCATTCGCTGGGCCGCCGGATGTCCGCTTGAGCGGTTCGTGGCAAATGCTCTGTTATTTGATGATTCGCTTATCGATCGCAGACCGGAAGGTGAGGTTCGTATAACGCCGCTGGCGCCGCGGATGTGGGAGAGCGACCCGGCACGCGCGGCAAGCGTATATGAACTGCTGTGTGCTGCACACTACCGCACGTCACCGCTCGATTTACGCCGGATGATGGACGCGCCCGGCCAGCACTTTGCTGTTGCAGAGACGGGGGCTGATACTGCAGGCGCGCTCTGGCTGGTGGAAGAGGGCGGGTTGTCACCGGAGCTTAGCCGCGCCGTGTGGGCGGGATACCGGCGTCCACGCGGGAATCTCGTGGCGCAGTCGCTGGCGGCGCACGGCGGCTCTCCGCTCGCGGCGACGCTGAAAGGGCGACGGGTTAGCCGCATTGCGGTTCACCCCCTGCGCCAGCGGGAAGGCATCGGGCAACGGCTTATCCGTAGCGCCAGCGGGGAAGATTATCTGTCGGTGAGTTTTGGTTATACCGACGAGCTGTGGCGTTTCTGGCAGCGGTGCGGGTTTGTGCTGGTGCGGATGGGGAGCCATCGGGAAGCCAGCAGCGGCTGCTACACGGCGATGGCGCTGCTGCCGCTGAGCGAGGCCGGGCGTCGGCTGTGCGCGCAGGAACATCACCGTTTATGCCGGGATATGCGCGTCCTGTCGGCCTGGAACGGTGAAAAGATCCCGGTGGACGACGGCTGGGAAGCTACCCTTAATAGTGATGACTGGTGGGAGCTGGCGGGGTTTGCTTTTGCCCATCGCGCGTTTTCAACCTCGGTTGCCGCGCTGACGCGGTTGTTGCTTACCGTTGATATGCCGCTTCCGGCCCTGCGGGGGAAACTAGCAGGGAAAACGGATGTGCTCGGGCGAAAAGCGTTGCTGGCAAAGCTGCGCTCTGAAACCGCGCAAGCGCTTGAAAGTCTTGATTATCCCCGCTGCCAGCAGTTGAAGGAACCCATTTTGCAATGGCAATTTTTTCAATGACTTCTTCAGTAAAGTGGCATGGTCATTCCCGCCGGGAGGCGTAGAATCCAGGTCATCTATTAAGGAGACCACCATGAAACATGACCATTTTGTTGTTCAAAGCCCTGACAAACCGGCTAAACAGTTACTGCTTCTGTTTCATGGTGTTGGCGATAATGCCGTCAATATGGGGCAGATTGGCAGCTGGTTTGCGCCCGTTTTCCCGGAAGCGTTGATTGTCAGCATCGGTGGCGTAGAGCCATGCGGCCCGAACGGGCGCCAGTGGTTCTCGGTTCAGGGCGTGACGGAAGAGAACCGTCAGGCGCGTATCGACGCCATCATGCCGGCCTTTATCGACGTCATCCGTTACTGGCAGCAGCAGAGCGGCGTAGGAGCCGAAGCGACCGCGTTGATTGGCTTCTCGCAGGGGTCAATCATGTCGCTGGAAAGCGTAAAGGCGCAGCCGGGTCTGGTGTCACGGGTGATCGCCTTTAACGGTCGTTTTGCGACGTTACCGACAAGCGCAACCACGCAAACCACGATCCACTTAATCCACGGCGGTGAAGACTGGGTGATTGAGCTCTCGCATGCGGTTGCTGCCCAGGAAGCGCTGATGCGTGAGGGTGGGGATGTGACGCTGGATATCGTTGACGATCTGGGCCACGCCATTGACGACCGCAGCATGCAGTTTGCGCTTGACCATCTGCGCTATACCGTACCGAAGCACTACTTTGATGAAGCGCTCAGCGGCGGTAAGCCGGATGACGATGATATTGTTGAGTTTATGTGATTCTTCCCCCTCTCCCATGGAGAGGGGGAATCGGATCGATTACTTCTTCTGATCCTTCTTCGGCCAGTCGTCGTCATCGTCCCACTTGTCGTTGAAATCACGGTGCGGGGGAAGATCCGGCTTGTTGGCGAGAAATTTTTTATGGTCCACGCGCTTAAGGTCTTTAATCACGTTAAGCAGTACGCCGACCAGAAAAACCAACACCAGAACCCACCAGTACTTTGAAAGCCAATCCATTCGCTATTCCTCTCAGAGCGTTCGTCAGGCGACGATTTGCTCCATAATACGTTGATACATACGGGCCAGCAGTTGTAAATCTGCCGCATTGACACACTCATTTATTTTATGAATGGTTGCGTTCACTGGCCCCAGTTCGACAACCTGAGCACCCATACGGGCGATAAAGCGTCCGTCTGAGGTACCACCCGTTGTCAGCAGCTGTGGCTTAATTTCATTATAGTGCTCGATGGCGTTCACCACCGCATCCACCAGTTTGCCGCGCTGCGTCAGGAACGGCTGGCCGGAAAGCCACCACTCCACGGTATAGCGCAGCTGATATTTTTCCAGCAGGGCGATAACGCGCGCCTTGATCATCTCATCGGTCAGTTCCGTGCTGAAGCGGAAGTTGAACTGGACGAAATAATCCCCCGGGATCACGTTATTGCTGCCGGTCCCGGCCTTGACGTTCGCAATCTGCATGCTGGTCGGCGGGAAGAACTCGTTACCCTTATCCCACTCAATCGCCACCAGCTCGCTCAGCATTGGCGCGGCGCGGTGAACCGGGTTATCGGCGAGATGCGGGTAAGCGACGTGGCCCTGAACGCCGTGAATGGTCAGGTTACAGGTCAGCGAGCCACGGCGTCCGTTTTTGACGACGTCACCCACCACTTCGGTGCTGGACGGCTCACCGACCAGACAGTAGTCGAGACGCTCGTTGCGTGCCATCAGCGCTTCAACGACCTTTACGGTACCGTTGTGCGCGCTGGCTTCTTCGTCGGAGGTGATCAAAAACGCGAGACGGTTTTTGTGGTTCGGATGCTGCGCCACAAAGCGCTCTGCCGCCACGACCATCGCCGCCAGAGAGCCTTTCATGTCTGCCGCGCCGCGACCAAACAGCATGCCATCCCGAATGGTCGGCTCAAACGGCGGGTTAATCCAGCGATCCGCGTCACCGGCGGGAACGACGTCAGTATGCCCGGCGAAGGCCAGCGTTTCGCCCTGTCCGCGCCACGCCCAGAAGTTCTGGGTATCGCCAAAATCCATGCGTTCAACGGTAAAACCGATGGCACGCAGGCGTTCAATCATAAGAGCCTGACAACCTGCGTCGTCCGGGCTAAGGGAAGGACGGCGAATAAGCTGCTGAGTCAGCTCAATGACCGGGCATGACATAAACTACACCTCAACGAAAAAAGTCGGAATAAAGGGTTTCACTGAAACCCAGCAGCATAGGCTGCCCTGGCGCGCAGAGCAATGGGCGTTTGATAATTGCCGGCATCTCGAGCATCAGTTTTGCCGCGCTGTCGGCATCGGTGATGCTGGCGCGCAGAGAGTCGTCCAGTTTACGCCAGGTGGTGCCGCGGGTGTTCAGCAGGGCTTCCCAACCCAGTTCGCGAATAGCGCTATGCAGAAATTCTGCATCGAGCCCGTCGGCACGGTAATCGTGGAAGCGGTACTCCACGCTGTTAGCGTCCAGCCAGCGGCGGGCTTTTTTGATGGTGTCGCAATTTTTAATGCCGTACATCACAACCATGGTGAATCCTTTTGATGTTCTGATAATTAAATGTTCAGTAAATTCGAAGATATATCCTTAAGTGGAATATAACACATTCAGGAATTGTCTGGATTAATACGTCTTCTTAAATCGACTCACAACTGTACGCTGAATATTCTTTCATCATTTAAGCATAGATGTCCATTAACTTTAAAAATCCAATAAACTCAGCCAATAAAATAAAACTCACCCGTTCGTAGGGTTATTTCAAAATATTGCTGGCCGTCACAAAAAATTGAGGGCTCTCCGTTCATATTTATCATAAATCCCCGCAGGACGTAGGGTACAATCACAGCAACTGGTTAAATAGTCTTCACAATGATGGTACGTTTTTGTAGAATGCGCATAATAATAAGAGAGGTTGTTATGATTGAACGTGAACTGGGGAACTGGAAAGATTTTATCGAAGGCATGCTTCGTAAATGACATTCAGTAAGAATTGCAAGAGCACTAAAATAAGTAAAATAACCATAGTGTGAATTAATCACACAGTAAAAAGGCGGCCGATAAAGCCGCCTTTTTTTATTTCAACCACTTACTCAGGACGTTCCTTTAGCGGGAAGCGGCGACGCACCAGCACAAAGAACAGCGGAACGAAGTAAATGGCCAGGATGGTGGCCGAAATCATGCCGCCCATCACCCCCGTGCCGACGGCATGCTGGCTGCTGGAACCTGCACCGGTGCTGGTCGCCATCGGCAGTACACCAAAAATAAACGCCAGCGAGGTCATCAGGATCGGACGCAGGCGCTGACGGCAGGCGTGCAGCGTGGCGGCCATCAGCTCGTGGCCTTTGGCATTCATCTCGTTAGCAAACTCAACGATCAGAATGGCGTTTTTCGCCGACAGCCCAATGACGGTGAGCAGGCCTACCTGGAAGTAGACATCGTTCTCCAGGCCGCGCATCCACGTTGCGAGCAGCGCACCGATAACCCCAAGGGGCACGACCAGCATGACCGAGAACGGGACCGACCAGCTCTCATACAGGGCGGCAAGGCAGAGGAAGACCACCAGCAGAGAGAGCGCGTAAAGGGCGGGGGCCTGCGCCCCGGAGAGACGCTCCTGGTAAGACATGGCCGTCCACTCGAGACCAAAACCGGCGGGCAGCTGTTGCACCAGTTTTTCCATGGTGTCCATGGCGGTACCGGTGCTGACGCCCGGCGCGGCTTCCCCGACGATTTCAACCGCAGAATAGCCGTTATAGCGTTCCAGGCGTGGCGATCCGCTCTCCCAGTGCGAAGTCGCAAAGGCAGAGAACGGCACCATGCCGCCAGCATTATTTCTGACAAACCAGCGGTTAATATCATCCGGCAGCATGCGGAACGGCGCGGCGGACTGGACATACACTTTTTTCACGCGGCCGCGATCCATAAAGTCATTCACATAGCTCGACCCCCATGCCGTTTGCAGGGTGTCGTTGATATCGTTGATCGACACACCCAGCGCCTGCGCCTTACGCTGATCGATATCCACCTGAAGCTGCGGGCTGTCGTCGAGGCCGTTATGGCGAACGCGGGTCAGGCCGGGATCGTTGCCTGCCAGCGCTAGCAGCTTATCGCGTGCCGCCATCAGCGCCGTGTGGCCCGCCCCGGCGTGATCCTGCAGCTCCATATCAAACCCGGCTGAACTGCCCAGGCCGCTTATCGCCGGTGGGCTGCTGGCAAAGACGCGCGCCTCTTTGATGTGCGCAAAGGCTTTTGTCGCACGTTCAATGATGGCAAACGAGGTGCCCGTCCGGGTATCGCGCTCGTCCCAGTCCTTCAGGCGGACAAACATGCGGGCAACGTTCTGCCCGTTTCCGCCCGGGCCGGAACCGACGGTGGAGAAGACCGAGACAACGTTATCTTTCTCTTTGGTGAAGAAGTACTGCTCCACTTTCTGCACCACTTTTAGCGTCTGCTGCTGCGTTGCGCCGCTCGGAAGCTGCACCGAGGTGGTGAACATCCCCCGGTCTTCCATCGGCAGGAACGAGGTGGGCAGGTGCAGGAACAGCCACACCATCCCGCCCAGCAGCACAACGTAAATCATCATCCAGCGCAGGCTGCGGTGCAGTACGCGACCCACGGCAGATTCATAGCGCGCGGCGTTGCGGTTGAACATCCGGTTAAACCAGCCGAAGAACCCTTTCTGCCCGTGATGCTCCCCTTTGTGCAGCGGTTTCAGAATGGTGGCGCACAGCGCGGGGGTGAGGATCAGCGCGACCAGCACGGAGAGCACCATCGCCGAGACGATGGTGATCGAGAACTGGCGGTAAATCGCCCCGGTGGTGCCGCCAAAGAAGGCCATCGGGATAAAGACGGCCGACAGCACCATCGCAATCCCGACCAGCGCCCCCTGAATTTGCCCCATGGACTTGCGCGTCGCCTGGCGCGGAGAGAGCCCTTCTTCGCTCATGATGCGCTCGACGTTTTCAACCACCACGATGGCATCATCCACCAGAAGGCCGATCGCCAGCACCATCGCAAACATCGTCAGGGTATTAATGCTGTACCCGAACGCGTAAAGCACCGCAAAGGTCCCCAGCAGCACCACGGGGACGGCAATGGTGGGGATCAGCGTCGCGCGGAAGTTTTGCAGGAACAGGTACATGACCAGGAACACCAGCGCGATGGCTTCCAGCAGGGTCTTCACCACGTCCTCAATGGAGGCTTTAACGAAGGAGGTGGTTTCATAGGCGACTTTGTACTCCAGCCCGTGCGGGAAATACTGCGAAAGCTCGTCCAGACGATCTAACACCAGTTTTGCCGTCGCCATTTCGTTCGCGCCGGAGGCCAGTTTAATCCCCAGACCGGAGGCCTGATTGCCGTTAAAGCGGCTCAGGTAGTCGTATTTCTCCGCCCCCATTTCCACCGTGGCGACATCGCCCAGACGCACTTCCGACCCGTCCTGATTCACGCGCAGGGTGATATTGCGGAACTGGTCCGGCGTCTGCAGCAGGGATTGCGAATTAATGGTGGCGTTCAGGGCTTGCTTATCAACGGAAGGCGTTCCCCCCAGTTGCCCCACGGCAATCTGGGCGTTCTGGGCTTTAATGGCATCCGTCACGTCGGTTGCCGTCATCTGGTAGCTGTTCAGCTTGTTGGGATCGAGCCAGATACGCATGGAGTACTGTGAGCCGTAGGCGTCGATATCCCCGACGCCGTTGATACGGCTGATGGGATCCTGAATATTACTGGCGACGTAGTCCGCGATGTCCTGTTTATCCATCGAGCCATCTGTCGAGACAAACGCGATGGTCAATATGTTGGTATCGCCGGTTTTACGCACGGTCACGCCCTGGTTTTGCACCGCCTGGGGCAGCTTGCGCATCGCCGACTGCAGCTGATTTTGGACCTGCTGCACCGCTTCGTCCGGGTCGGTGCCCGCCTTAAAGCTCAGGGTGACCGTCGCCTGTCCCGTGGCGCTGCTTTGCGAGGACATGTACATCAGGTTATCCAGACCCGTCATGTTCTGCTCGATAACCTGCGTCACGGTATTTTCCAGCGTCTGTGCCGATGCGCCGGGGTAGTTTGCGGTGACGCGCACGTTCGGCGGTGCCAGGTCGGGGTATTGCTCAACGGGAAGTGAAGTAATCGCCAGGACACCTGTCAGACACAACAGGATGGCAAGCACCCAGGCAAAAATGGGGCGATCGATGAAAAAATTCGCCATGAAAGTGTGACCTCGTTTTGCTGCACGTCATTATTGTTTATTGCCCGCATAACTTTAGCGGTAAGGCCCAGGTCAAACGTGGAGAAATAAAGGAGATAGTGTAAATTATCATGCGCTTTTCCCTGCGCTTCCCTCTTTACCGTTATTTACCCGTTAACGGCGTGGGCGCCGGAAACGTCACGCTGACCAGCGTGCCGCCGTTTTGCGGCTGCGAGAAGTGCAGCACTCCTCCAAGCCGTTGCGCGCGTTCGCGCATAATGTTCAGCCCGTAATGTCCCGGCGGCTCGCTGGCTTCGCCAATCCCGATGCCGTTGTCCCGAATGCTGACGCTGTGCGTACCGTCCGCTGCGGTCACGCAGCTCACGGTGATCTCGCTGGCCTCCGCGTGCTTAATGGCGTTCAACACCGCCTCACGCACGATCTGTAACAGGTGCACCTGCTTTTGCGCGTCAAGCGCCAGCGAGGAGAGGCGGCAGTCGAGATGCAGTTTCGCCTGCGTCTGGCTCTGCAGGGCATCGAGTGACTCCTGCAGCGCCGCGGGTAAATTCGCGTGGTTCAGCGTCAGGCGGAAGGTGGTCAGCAGCTCGCGAAGCTGCTGCCAGGCGTTGTTCAGCTCGCGGGAGAAGTCGGTGATAATGGCCTGCGCTTGGGTATTTTCTTCCGGCACGGCGCGTTTGAGCAGCGCAAGCTGAATGCGCAGATACGACAGCACCTGCGCCAGCGAATCGTGCAGCTCGCGGGCAATAGTGGCGCGCTCTTCCATCAGCAGCAGCTGCTGGTAATGCTTTTGCGCCTGGTTAAAGTACAGCCCGCGCCCGAGCATGGTCGCCACGCTTCTCATCAGCGGAAGGGGGACGCTGTCCGCCTCGCTTTGCCAGCGCAGCTCGCCGTAGAGCGTGTCCTGCATCAGTACCGGCAGGTTTTGCAGAGGGATACCCTCAGCCTCCGTCCCTTCGCATAGCCGCCAGTCGTCGCTGGTGCGCAGTTCCAGATAATTCATCTGCGTATAGTCATGGACAATCTGCAGGATATGCCGGAAACAGTGGCTGTCTATCTGGCCGGTATTGAGCGCCTGCGAGCACTTAAACAGCATGTCGAGCTGCTGGTGGGCTTCGTGCAGGTGCCGCGTCTTTTCCGCAACCGAGGCCTCGAGCGAACGGTAAAGCGTATCGAGCTCGGCCGACATGTGGTTAAAGGCGCGCGAAAGCTGCCCCAGCTCGTTCGGCAGGGCGCTATCCGGCGCAGGGGTGGCAAACTCGCCGCGCTCAATGCGTTCGCTGGCCGCCACCAGGTTGTTTAGCGGAAGCACCACCTGGCGACGGATGCGTCGCAGGGTAAACAGCGTCAGCAGCAGGATCCCGAGTGCGCCAGCCAGCGAGAGCAGGGTGACCGTCTGAATTTTATGTTCGGTGTAGTGCTGGAGGGCGAGCACAAAGGCATCAATGCGGCCGACAAAATCCTCAATATTGCGTTGGTACCACGCGCTGTCGCCGCGGGCGATATGCGCATCCATCTCCTGCCAGGCCACATGCAGCTGCTGATAGCGTGCTTTCACATTGTCCGGGACGTACCAGCGGTTCAGCTTCTGCAGGGCAGGCGCACCGAGCGTCTGTTGCCAGCTCTCGCGATGTGTCGCAAGGGACGGGCTGTTTCGCTGCATCTCGTAGCCCAGACGATAGCTCTGCATGCGCAGTGAGCCAGCGATGTTGATGGCTTCGGCATCGCGCTGGCTGCTGGCCAGCGTCAGCAACGCGACGGTGCTGCTGAGTACGGATAGGGCAATGATCGAAAAGAAAGCCCAGGCAAGGCTTCCGGAAACGGGTCGTTTAACGGTCACAGAACGGCTCTCTGAATAAAATTGATCTGCCACAGGTTCACTGGAAATAATTGGGCGTTTCAGGCATTTGAACATTGCCCGAACGCACCGTGATGCGTAAATACCATACTCTTATAAAGAGAAAGGTTATTGAACCAAAAACAGGTGTGGTTATGAATCGTTTTATTATGGCTAACAGCCAGCAGTGCATTGGGTGTCGCGCCTGCGAAGTCGCCTGCGTGATGGCGCACAACGGTGAGCAGCATGCCCTGAGCGAGCGCCATTTTCATCCCCGTATCACGGTCCTGAGATCCGGCGAGAAGAGCCACCCCGTGACCTGTCATCATTGCGAAAATGCACCCTGCGCGCAAAGCTGCCCGAACGGCGCCATCAGCAAATGCGATGACAGCGTACAGGTGAATCAACAAAAATGCATCGGCTGTAAGGCCTGCGCGGTGGCCTGCCCGTTTGGCACGATGGAGATTATCGTCACTCCGCTCGACAATGGCAGCGTGAAGGCCTCGGCGAATAAATGCGATCTCTGTCTGACGCGTCCACACGGCCCGGCCTGTATCGAAAATTGCCCGGCGGATGTCCTCACCCTGGCGACGCCTGCCGCGCTGGAAAACCTGGCGAAATCGCGCCGACAGCGCACGGCCTGCCTGGAGGCGCAGCCCTGGCATGGTGCCGAGGCCGTCAGCGTGGACGCGCCGCGTACTAAACTGCAGCAGATGCAAACGACCCCGCCCCGCGGCGAGCCCGACAAGCTGGCTGGCGCAGAGCGCGTGGGCCATTTTAACGAAATTTACCTGCCGTTCCGGGCCGAACAGGCCGCCCGCGAGGTGTCGCGCTGCCTGAAGTGCGGAGAGCACAGCATTTGCGAATGGACCTGCCCGCTGCACAACCACATCCCGCAGTGGATTGAGCGCCTCAACGCGGGGGATATCACCGGCGCGGCCGAGCTTTCTCATCAGACCAACTGTTTACCTGAAATTACCGGTCGCGTCTGCCCGCAGGACCGGCTATGCGAGGGAGCCTGCACGCTTCGTGACGCGGCGGGGGCCGTGACGATAGGCAACATCGAGCGCTACATCTTCGATCGGGCGCTGGCGATGGGCTGGCGGCCGGATTTGTCCGCCGTCACGCCGTCAGGTAAACGTGTCGCGATTGTCGGCGCGGGGCCCGCCGGGCTGGCGTGCGCCGACGTGCTGGCGCGCCGCGGCGTGAGCGTGACGGTCTATGACCGGCATCCGGAGATCGGCGGTTTGCTGACCTTTGGCATCCCGGCATTTAAGCTCGATAAATCGCTGCTCGCCCGGCGCAGAGAGATCTTTACCGCGATGGGGATCCGCTTCGAGCTGAACTGCGAGGTGGGCCAGGACGTGTCGATGTCGCAGCTCAAGAGCGATTACGACGCCCTGTTTATTGGCGTGGGTACCTATCGTTCGATGAAAGCGGGTATCCCGAACGAGGATGCGCCAGGGGTCTACGACGCGCTGCCTTTCCTGGTGGGCAACACGCGGCATGTTATGGGGCTGGAGGCGACGGCCAGCGAGCCGTTCATCGACACCCGTGGCCTGAACGTAGTGGTGCTGGGTGGAGGCGATACCGCGATGGACTGCGTCCGCACGGCGTTACGTCACGGCGCGGCGACGGTCACCTGCGCCTATCGTCGGGATGAGGCCAACATGCCGGGCTCGAAGAAAGAGGTGCAGAACGCCAGAGAAGAGGGGGCGTCATTTGAGTTTAACGTCCAGCCGGTTGAGCTGACGCTGGATCCGAACGGTAAGGTCAACGGTATCCGGATGCTGCGTACCGCGCTCGGTGAGCCGGATGCGCAGGGGCGTCGTCGGCCCGTTCCGGTGGCGGGCAGCGAGTTTGTGGTGGCCGCGGATGCAGTCATCATGGCGTTTGGCTTTAATCCGCACGCGATGCCGTGGCTGCAGGCGCAGGGGGTTGAAACGGACGACTGGGGGCGGATCGTGGCCTCGGTCGAGAGCCGCTACCGTTATCAGACAACCAACCCGCAGATCTTCGCCGGGGGCGATGCGGTACGCGGCGCGGATCTGGTCGTCACCGCGATGGCGGAAGGGCGTCATGCCGCGCAGGGGATACTCGACTGGCTGGGAGTGGATGTACCACAACATCATTAATCCGGCGGACGACAAAGCGGGATTCACGGCGTAGTATAGGACGACTCATTGTGCCGTGGAGCCCGTATGACCCTGAAAATTGACGTTATCAAAGACAAAATTCTCTCTGAAAACTACTTTGTCCTGCGTAACATCACCTATGATCTTACACGTAACAACGGTGAAGTGATCCGCCACAAGCGCGAGGTCTATGACCGTGGTAACGGAGCAACCATCCTGCTCTATAACCGTGAAAAGCAGAGCGTGGTGCTGATCCGTCAGTTCAGGGTGGCAACATGGGTCAATGGCAATCCTGACGGACGTCTGATTGAAACCTGCGCGGGCCTGCTCGATGACGATGAGCCGGAAGTCTGCATCCGCAAAGAGGCCGTCGAAGAGACCGGCTTTGAAGTGGGCGAGGTCAAAAAGGTCTTCGAGCTGTACATGTCCCCGGGCGGCGTGACGGAAATTGTCCATTTCTTCATTGCTGAATACAGCGACGCACAGCGCACGCACCGGGGCGGTGGCGTAGAGGATGAAGATATCGACGTGCTGGAGCTTCCTTTTGCCCGAGCTCTGGAGATGGTGCGTTCAGGCGAAATCAGGGATGGTAAAGCGGTGATATTGCTGCAGTATTTACAGACAACCGGGCTGATGAACACCCCTTTCGAACGGATATAGCCTGTTTTTCAGGTATATCTGATAAATCCGATTGAGCAACCCCGGCGGGAACACGAAGATACTGCCCTGTTATGCGTTTTCGTTCCGGGATTGTGTCATTCATGCGCTACAGCGTCTTTTTATTTTCCCTGTTTTGTGTGCTCCTCGCGCCGCAGGTGCGGGCTGCACCCGCGCAGCAAGCCTTCTCTGACTGGCAGGTGACCTGCAATAACCAGAACTTTTGCCTTGCCCGCAACACGGGCGAACACCGCGGTCTGGTCATGACGCTCACCCGGAGCGCCGGGGCAAAAACGGATGCCACGCTGCGTATCGATCTCGGCGGTCTTGATACTCCCTCCGTGAAAGAGCCGGATATTGCCCCGCGGCTGCTGCTGGATAATGTTCCCCTGAAGCTCGACAAACAGCGCTGGCAGCTCACCCCCTGGCATCTGAAAACGGACGATGCGGCCACCATCACCGCCTTTCTGAAAAACATCCAGGAAGGAAAAGCCCTGACTCTGCGAGGCGGTAAGCAGGTGATTTCACTGGCCGGTCTGAAAGCCGCGCTGCTGTTCATTGATGCCCAGCAAAAGCGCGTTGGCAGCGAAACCGCGTGGATCAAGAAAGGTGACGATCCGCCGTTAAGCGTGCCGCCCGCACCTGCCCTGAAAAAGGTGGCGATCGTTAATCCTACCCCAACACCGCTTTCCCACGCTGAACTGAACGATCTGCTGGATTATGGTACCGGCAGGATGAACAGCAGCCAGTGTTCGCTGGATCCTAACCGTCGCGAAGTGCGCGTCACCGCGTTAACCGATGACAAAGCGCTGCTGATCGTCAGCTGCGAGGCGGGGGCCTATAACACGGTCGATCTGGCGTGGCTGGTGTCACGTAAAAAACCGTTCTCTGCCCGCAGCGTGAGGCTGCGTCTGCCGTTTACGCCGTCAAGCGACAGCAGCGAAATCGAGTTGATGAACGCCAGCTTTGATGAAAAGACGCGTGAGCTGACCACGCTCTCGCTGGGGCGCGGTATGGGGGATTGTGGGATCCAGACGCGCTGGCGGTTTGACGGCCAGCGTTTCCGCCTGGTGCGCTATGCCGAGGAACCCAGCTGTGATAACTGGAATGGGCCAGACGCCTGGCCCACGCTGTGGATCACGCGATAGCTTTTTGCCGGGTGGCGCAGTTGTTTACCCGGCCTACGAATCTTGCGGTCTGTGGCAATGTGCCGGGTGGCGGCTTCGCCTTACCCGGCCTACAAAAAACCGGGCCGTAGGCCGGGTAAGCGATAGCGCCACCCGGCAACGCAGGCCGCACTACAGCACGCTCAGCGCCTTCTCCACCACGTTCTCAACGGTAAAACCGAAGTACGGGAACAGCTTATCGGCAGGGGCGGACTCACCGTAGCCCCGCATCCCAACAATCGCCCCTTTGAGCCCGACATACTTGTACCAGTAGTCGGCAATACCGGCCTCCACCGCCACGCGCGCCGCGACGTTAGAGGGCAGCACCGATTCCCGGTACGCCTCGTCCTGGGCGTCAAAGATATCCGTTGAGGGCAGGGACACCACGCGCACCGCGTGGCCTTCGGCGGTCAGTTTTTCCGCCGCTTTCACCGTGATTTCCACCTCGGAACCGGTCGCAATCAGGATCACGTCCGGCTTGCCGCCGCTGTCTTTCAGGATATAGCCCCCGCGGGCTATGTTTTTCACCTGCTCCGGCGTGCGCTCAATCTGCGTCAGGTTCTGGCGTGACAGGATCAGCGCCGTCGGGCCGTTATGGCGTTCTACCGCCAGCTTCCAGCCCACCGCCGCTTCGACCTGATCGCACGGGCGCCAGGTGCTGAAGTTGGGCGTTAAACGCAGGCTCGCCAGCTGTTCCACCGCCTGGTGGGTGGGGCCGTCTTCTCCCAGACCGATGGAGTCGTGGGTATAGACCATAATCTGCCGCGCCTTCATCAGCGCTGCCATGCGCGCCGCGTTACGGGCGTACTCGACGAACATCAGGAAGGTGGCGGTGTAGGGTACGAAGCCGCCGTGGTGGGCGATGCCGTTGGCGATCGCGGTCATCCCGAACTCGCGCACGCCGTAGTGGATATAGTTCCCGGCAATATCCTCCTTCAGCGATTTCGAGCCCGACCAGATGGTCAGGTTACTCGGTGCCAGGTCCGCCGAGCCGCCCAGCAGCTCAGGAAGGAGAGGGCCAATCGCATTCAGGGTGTTTTGCGACGCCTTACGGGTGGCGATTTTTGCCGGGTTAGACTGCAGGTTTTCAATCAGCGCCTGGGTTTTATCGTCCCAGTCCTCCGGCAGACCGCCGCTCATGCGCCGGGAAAACTCGGCGGCCAGCTCCGGGTACGCTTTTTTGTAGGCGGCAAACTTCTCGTTCCAGGCCTGCTGGGCTTTCTCACCGTCTTCACGGGCATCCCACGCCCGGTAGATCTCTTTCGGGATCTCAAACGGCGGGTATTTCCAGCCCAGCTTCTGCCGGGTCAGCGCCACTTCTTCGTCACCCAGCGCCGCGCCGTGCGCCTCTTCTTTGCCCGCCTTGTTCGGTGAGCCGAAGCCGATAACCGTGCGGCAGATAATCAGGGACGGTTTGTCCTTCACGCTCTGCGCTTCCTGAATCGCTTTTTTCACCGCCTCAGGATCGTGGCCGTCGATCTCGTGCACCACGTGCCAGTGGTAGGCCTCGAAGCGTTTTGCCGTGTCGTCGGTGAACCAGCCCTCGGTTTCCCCGTCGATGGAGATGCCGTTGTGATCGTAGAAGCCAATCAGCTTGCCGAGCCCCAGGGTGCCCGCCAGGGAGCAGACCTCATGGGAAATCCCCTCCATCAGGCAGCCGTCACCCATAAACACGTAGGTGTAGTGATCGACAATCTCGTGGTCCGGCTGGTTGAACTGTGCCGCCAGCGTACGCTCGGCAATCGCCAGCCCGACCGCATTGGCCAGCCCCTGACCGAGCGGCCCGGTGGTGGTTTCCACGCCCGGCGTATAGCCAATCTCCGGGTGCCCCGGGGTTTTGGAGTGCAGCTGGCGGAAGTTTTTCAGCTCCTCAAGCGGCAGATCGTAACCGGACAGGTGCAGCAGGCTGTAGAGCAGCATCGAGGCGTGGCCGTTGGAGAGAATAAAGCGGTCACGGTCGTACCAGGTGGGATCGTTAGGGTTGTGCTTCAGGAAGTCGTTCCACAGCACTTCGGCAATATCGGCCATGCCCATCGGTGCGCCGGGATGGCCAGAATTGGCTTTCTGCACGGCATCCATGCTGAGGGCGCGGATGGCATTGGCGAGCTCTTTACGGGACATAGTTCACTCCGTGGCAAGGTTAAAGTTTGGCAGCGAGAAGATCTTCGAGTTTGCGCTGGTCGACGGCGAACAGGCGGATACCTTCCGCCAGTTTTTCCACGGCCATGGCGTCCTGATTGTGCTCCCAGCGGAATTCGGCTTCGGTCATGGTTTTCGGTTTTGGCAGAACGGTAGAGGTGGGGATCAGCTTGCGGATGACCGTCTCTTCTTTGTCCTGTAGCTCCTGGAGCAGGTTAGGGGAGATGGTCAGGCGGTCGCAGCCCGCCAGGGCGAGGATCTGCTCGGTACGGCGGAAGCTGGCCCCCATCACGATGGTTTCGTACCGATGCTGTTTGTAGTAGTCGTAGATATTGCGCACCGATTTCACGCCCGGGTCCTCATCCACCACGTACGGATCCATCGGCTGTTTCGCCTGGTACCAGTCGTAGATGCGGCCAACAAACGGTGACACCAGGAACACGCCCGCTTCGGCACAGGCGCGCGCCTGGGCAAAGGAGAACAGCAGCGTCAGGTTGCAGTGAATTCCCTCTTTTTCCAGTACCTCTGCGGCGCGGATGCCTTCCCAGGTCGACGCCAGCTTGATCAGAATGCGTGATTTATCGATCCCCTGCTCCTGGTAGAGTTCCACCAGGCGGCGAGCCTTGTTGATGCTCTTTTCTTTATCGAACGAGAGGCGGGCGTCAACTTCAGTCGAGACGCGCCCCGGAATGCTTTTAAGAATTTCCGCACCAAAATTAACTGCCAGCTTGTCGCTGGCTTCGGCGACCTGCTGCTCCTGCGTCTTCCCGCGCTGTTTTCCGTAGGCAATGGCGTCATCAATCAGATGACTAAAATGGGTAAGCCCGGCTGCCTTGAGCAGTAGCGAAGGGTTGGTGGTCGCATCCTCCGGCTGATAGTGGCGAATCGACTCGATATCGCCGCTGTCTGCGACCACCGTGGTGAATTGTTTGATGCCGTCTAGCTGGTTCATAAATGATTACTCCTTGGAAATAAAAGCGTTAGCTGAGTGCGTTAGTTCACACTTCTGAGAAAATCATGATGGACTTAACAAAAAAGCATAGCAGACGGGGGAGGCATTGCTTTTGAGACGGGTAACATGGCTGTTATAAATTGATAACAATTTTTAATGTGTGATGGTGAGAGTTTGGCAGCCTTCAAAGTTTAGGAGGCGGCCTGAGGCGATACTAGGCGGCACACCAGGGTGTGCAACCGGATCGTTTTCGTCACCCTTTTGACCGATACGTGAAAGGAAAAATAAGATGGATGAGCAGTTGAAACAGAGTGCCCTCGATTTTCACGAGTTCCCTGTCCCGGGCAAAATTCAGGTCTCCCCAACCAAGCCGCTGGCGACACAGCGCGATCTGGCGCTGGCCTACTCGCCGGGCGTGGCGGCCCCGTGTCTGGAGATCGAAAAAGATCCGCTGGCGGCCTATAAATACACCGCGCGCGGCAACCTTGTTGCCGTGATCTCTAACGGCACGGCGGTACTGGGGCTCGGTAACATCGGCGCTCTGGCCGGTAAGCCGGTGATGGAAGGAAAGGGGGTGCTGTTCAAGAAATTCGCCGGTATCGACGTGTTTGATATCGAGGTGGACGAGCTCGATCCTGACAAATTCATCAACGTGGTGGCCGCGCTGGAGCCGACCTTCGGCGGGATCAACCTGGAAGACATCAAAGCGCCGGAATGTTTCTATATCGAGCAGAAGCTGCGCGAGCGTATGAACATTCCCGTGTTCCATGACGACCAGCACGGAACGGCCATTATCAGCACCGCCGCCATTCTCAACGGCCTGCGCGTGGTAGAGAAAAATCTCTCCGACGTTCGCATGGTGGTGTCCGGCGCAGGTGCGGCGGCGATTGCCTGTATGAACCTTCTGGTGGCGCTGGGGATGCAGAAACACAACATTGTGGTCTGCGACTCCAAGGGCGTGATTTACAAAGATCGCGAGCCGAACATGGCGGAAACCAAAGCGGCGTATGCGGTAGAAGACGACGGCAAGCGCACGCTTGAGGACGTGATTGACGGCGCGGATATCTTCCTCGGCTGCTCGGGTCCGAAAGTGCTGACCCAGGAGATGGTGAAGAAGATGGCGCGCGCGCCGATGATCCTGGCCCTGGCGAACCCTGAGCCGGAAATTCTGCCGCCGCTGGCGAAAGCGGTGCGTGAAGACGCCATTATCTGCACCGGGCGTTCCGACTACCCGAACCAGGTGAACAACGTGCTCTGCTTCCCGTTCATCTTCCGCGGCGCGCTGGACGTCGGCGCGACGGCGATCAACGAAGAGATGAAGCTGGCCGCGGTGCACGCCATTGCGGAGCTGGCCCACGCCGAGCAGAGTGAAGTGGTTGCCTCAGCCTATGGCGATCAGGATCTGAGCTTTGGTCCGGACTACATCATTCCAAAACCGTTCGACCCGCGTCTGATTGTCAAAATTGCCCCTGCGGTGGCAAAAGCGGCGATGGATTCCGGCGTGGCGACGCGTCCGATTGAAGACTTCGACGCTTACGTCGATAAGCTCACCGAGTTTGTCTATAAAACCAACCTGTTCATGAAGCCGATCTTCTCTCAGGCGCGCGCCGACGCGAAGCGCGTGGTGCTGGCGGAAGGGGAAGAGGCGCGCGTGCTGCACGCCACCCAGGAGCTGATCACCTTAGGCCTGGCGAAACCAATCCTGATTGGTCGTCCGAGCGTGATTGAAATGCGTATCCAGAAGCTGGGCCTGCAGATTAAGCCGGGCGTCGACTTCGAGATCGTCAACAACGAATCCGATCCGCGCTTCAAAGAGTACTGGAGCGAATACTACGCGATCATGAAGCGCCGGGGGATCACCCAGGAGCAGGCGCAGAAAGCCGTCATCAGCAACACGACGGTGATCGGCGCGATCATGGTCCATCGCGGCGAGGCGGATGCGCTGATCTGCGGCACCATCGGCGACTACCACGAGCACTTTAGCGTGGTGCAGGAGATCTTCGGCTATCGCGACGGCGTCCATACCGCCGGGGCGATGAACGCCCTGCTGCTGCCGAGCGGGAACACCTTTATCGCTGATACCTATGTTAACGACGATCCGAGCCCGGACGAGCTGGCGGAGATCACCGTGATGGCCGCCGAGACCGTGCGCCGCTTCGGTATCGAGCCGAAGGTGGCGCTGCTGTCGCACTCTAACTTCGGTTCGTCCAAATCAGCGGCGGCCTGCAAAATGCGTGAGACGCTGGCGCTGGTGCGCGAGCGCGCGCCGGAGCTGATGATTGACGGGGAAATGCACGGCGATGCGGCGCTGGTGGAGAGCATCCGTAACGAACGTATGCCGGACAGCCCGCTGAAGGGATCGGCAAACATCCTGATTATGCCGAATGTGGAAGCGGCGCGTATCAGCTATAACCTGCTGCGCGTCTCCAGCTCTGAAGGGGTGACCGTAGGACCGGTGCTGATGGGCGTGGCGAAACCGGTGCATGTGTTAACGCCGATTGCCTCCGTGCGCCGTATCGTGAATATGGTGGCGCTGGCGGTGGTTGAGGCGCAGACGCAGCCGCTGTAAGCCTTGTGAGTCGGGTAGCGCGTTCGCTTACCCGACCTACGGGTTGAGCAGGCCGGATAAGCGCAGCGCCATCCGGCAGTTAAACCCAGTCGCGTACTTTAAGGAACTCACTCAAGGCAGCCTCCGGGCTGCCTTCTTTTGGCTCGTAGCAGTACTCCCAGCGCACCAGCGGCGGCATCGACATCAGAATCGACTCCGTGCGCCCGCCGGTCTGCAGGCCAAACAGCGTCCCGCGATCCCATACCAGGTTGAACTCCACGTAGCGCCCGCGACGGTAGAGCTGGAACTCGCGCTCGCGCACGCCATAGCTGGTGTCTTTACGGCGTTCGACGATGGGCAGGTACGCGTCGGTATAGCCTTCGCCCACCGCGCGCATAAAGCTGAATGCGGTATCAAAATCAGGCGTGTTGAGATCGTCAAAGAACAGCCCGCCGATGCCGCGCTGCTCGTCGCGGTGCTTCAGGTAAAAGTAGTCATCACACCACTTTTTAAATTTCGGGTAAATGTCTTCGCCAAACGGCAGGCAAAGATCCCGCGCGGTGGTGTGCCAGTGCACGGCATCCTCTTCGAAGCCGTAGTAGGGCGTCATGTCGAAACCGCCGCCAAACCACCAGACCGGATCGGCCCCCGCTTTTTCCGCAATGAAAAAGCGCACGTTGGCGTGGCTGGTCGGCACAAACGGATTGTGCGGATGCACCACCAGCGAAACGCCCATCGCTTCGAAGCTGCGGCCCGCAAGTTCAGGACGGTGTGCCGTCGCAGACGCGGGCATCGCGTCGCCATGAACGTGGGAAAAATTCACGCCCGCTTGTTCGAAGATGCCGCCGTTACGCAGCACGCGGCTACGCCCGCCGCCGCCGGCTTCGCGCTGCCAGTTGTCTTCCTGAAATTCTCCGCCGTCAGCGGCGGCCAGTTTCTGGCAAATCTCATCCTGTAACTGCAGCAGGAAGGTTTTGACCAGTTGAGCATTGGGTTTCATCAGCGTTTCCTGGAGTGCGCTTTTTGGTTATCAAACCAGTTGAAGTAACTGATAATGCCGGAGGCGATGGCGTTGGCGATCTTCTGACGAAACGCCGTAGTGCCGAGGAGTCGCTCCTCTTCCGGGTTGGTAATGAACGAGGTTTCCACCAGCACGGACGGGATAGACGGTGATTTCAACACCACAAACGCCGCCTGTTCGGTGCTCCTGCTGTGCAGGCGATGCACTGGCTTAATCTTCTTCAGGATGTGCGAGCCGAGCGTCAGGCTGTTTTTGATCGTATCCGTCTGCACGAGGTCGAACAGCACCTGCTGTAGCAGGTGGTCTTTGTCGGTGGCTTTTTTCCCGGCGACTTCATCCGCCCGGTTTTCGCGGTCGGAGAGGTATTTTGCCATGGCGCTACTGGCGCCGCGGTTGGACAGCGCAAACACCGAGGCACCGGCGGCAGACGGGTTGGTAAAGCCGTCCGCGTGAATCGACATAAACAGATCCGCCCCGTGCTGGTGGGCGATCTCTACGCGATCGTACAGCGGAATAAAGGTGTCGCCAGAGCGCGTCAGACGCGCGTCAATGCCGTTGCTGCGTAGAATCGCCCGCACATTTTTTGCAATCGCCAGCACGACGTGTTTTTCTTTCGACCCGTTTTTGCCGATGGCGCCGGTATCAATACCGCCGTGGCCAGGGTCGAGCATCACCAGGCGCTTTGCGCCCGGCTTTTTGGTTTTCGGTTTGCTGTGTCCGTTACTGGTTTTAAGCGTGCTCTCGTCTTTTGCCTGAGCCTGCTTTGCGATGCCCGTTAACGTTAAGGCCGCCAGCCCCGCTTTGAGAACCTGACGACGCGATGTGAGTGCTTTTAATGGTTTGAATGTGCTCATGCGGCCTGAATACTAAAAAAAGGGGTCCTGGTGTTATATCGTATCGCGTTTAGCGTTACGACAGTCCTTATTGAGAATTGTTTTACTTTTCATTTCAATACGTGACAAAGTGACATTATGCCAAATTTTGGCGAGATTTTCCCCGGTTATTGGCTAAAGGCGTGGTTCGCGCCATAATCACTGTTTTTAAACCCGAAAAGGCGGTTAATACCATGGAGATACGCGTTTTTCGCCAGGAAGATTTCGAAGAGGTGATCACCCTTTGGGAGCGCTGCGATCTGCTGCGTCCGTGGAACGATCCGGAAATGGATATCGAACGTAAGGTGAATCACGACGTCAGTCTGTTTCTGGTTGCGGAAGTCAATGGCGAGGTTGTGGGGACGGTGATGGGCGGTTATGACGGCCATCGCGGCTCGGCCTATTATCTGGGCGTTCATCCGGAATACCGTGGTCGCGGTATTGCCAATGCGCTGCTCAACCGGCTCGAGAAGAAGCTGATCGCCCGCGGCTGTCCGAAAATCCAGATCATGGTGCGGGAAGATAACGACGTGGTGCTGGGCATGTATGAACGCCTGGGCTACGTACACGCTGACGTGCTGAATTTAGGAAAGCGTCTCATCGAAGATGAAGAGTACTGAGATCCATCCGGCAGATTATGACGCGCAGGGTCGCGTCAGGCTGCCCTTTTTATTCTGGTGCGTTCTGCTGCTTCAGGCCCGCACCTGGGTGCTGTTTGTGATGGCCGCCGCGTCGCGCGGGCAGGGCGACACGCTGCTGACGCTCTTTTATCCCGATCACGATGCCTTCTGGCTCGGCTTGCTGCCGGGCGTACCGGCGGTGGTGGCTTTCTTGTGCAGCGGTCGGCGGCACGTAATCCCGCGCTTGTGGCGCGCGCTTCGCGGGCTGCTGATCCTTGCCCAAATTGCGCTGCTCTTCTGGCAGCCGGTACTCTGGTGGTACGGTGAACCGCTGACGGGCATCGGCGTTGCGCTGGTGGTTGCCGATATCGTGGCGCTGCTGTGGCTGCTGACCAACCCACGTCTTCGCGCCTGTTTTGTGCCTCAGGATGATTAATCCGGCACTTTTTGCCGATGTCGCACTCCAACAAGCGTTGATTTAACACGTAAGGACGTTTCAATGAAATCGCTGCGTTTAGTTTTATGCGCTCTTCCGCTGGCATTGACCGGCTGTTCGACGCTCTCCTCCATTAACTGGTCCGCTGCGTATCCGTGGAACTGGTTTGGCTCATCAACGGAAGTGACCGAGCAGGGCGTGGGTAAAATTACCGCCGCGACGGCGCTGGATCAGAATGCTATTCAGGATGCGCTCAGCAGTGACTACCGCCTGCGCAGCGGCATGAAAACAGAGAATGGCAATATAGTGCGCTATTACGAGGCGCTGAAGGGCGACAAGCTGGCGCTGGCGATCAACGGTGACAAAGGCACGGTAAACCGGATCGCGGTGATGGATGAAGATATTCCGACCGCCAGCGGCGTGAAGGTCGGGACGCCGTTTAGCGATCTTTATAAGCAGGCCTTTGGCAACTGCACCAGCGTGCCATCCGACGATGAGGTGGCGGTGGAGTGTAAGGCGGAAGGCAGCCAGCACATCAGCTATGTTTTTACCGGCACCTGGAGCGGCCCGGAAGGGTTGATGCCGTCTGACGACACCCTGAAGAGCTGGAAGGTGAGCAAAATACTCTGGAAGCAGTAATTTGCGTCTGAACAAACCGCCTCGCTGAAATCCGGGTATAATAGCCGCCATCAATGCCACGCTGACGTGGCATCTTTATTTCAGGAGGAGCGATGTCTCAGGTTCAGAGTGGCATTTTGCCAGAACATTGCCGCGCGGCGATTTGGATTGAAGCCAATGTCAAAGGGGACGTGGATGCCCTGCGTGCGGCCAGCAAAGCGTTTATTGATAAACTGGCGACCTTCCAGGCCAAATTCCCGGAAGCCCACCTCGGCGCCGTTGTTGCGTTTGGCAATAACGTCTGGCGTCAGCTGAGCGGCGGTGAAGGGGCAGAAGAGCTGAAGGACTTCATTCCTTACGGCAAAGGCCTTGCACCTGCGACCCAGTACGACGTGCTGATCCACATCCTTTCTCTGCGTCACGACGTGAACTTCTCCGTTGCCCAGGCGGCGGTGGCGGCCTTTGGCGACAGCATCGAGGTGCAGGAAGAGGTTCACGGTTTCCGCTGGGTAGAAGAGCGCGATCTGAGCGGCTTCGTCGACGGGACGGAAAACCCAGCGGGTGAAGAGACGCGTCGTGAAGTCGCGGTAATCAAAGACGGCGTGGACGCGGGCGGCAGCTACGTGTTCGTGCAGCGCTGGGAGCATAACCTCAAGCAGCTTAACCGCATGAGCGTGCACGACCAGGAGATGATGATTGGCCGCACCAAAGAAGCTAACGAAGAGATCGACGGCGATGACCGTCCGGTCACCTCGCACCTGACCCGCGTTGACCTAAAAGAAGACGGCAAAGGGCTGAAGATTGTCCGCCAGAGCCTGCCGTACGGTACCGCAAGCGGCACGCACGGCCTCTACTTCTGCGCCTACTGCGCGCGCCTGCATAACATTGAACAGCAGCTGCTGAGCATGTTCGGCGATACCGACGGCAAGCGCGACGCCATGCTGCGCTTCACCAAACCGGTGACCGGCGGCTACTACTTCGCGCCGTCCGTCGAGCGTCTGCTGGCGCTGTAAACCGCTTTCCATACGTAGGCCGGGTAAGCGTTAGCGCCACCCGGCAATTTTCCCCGCGCCTTATTCCCTTTTCTGCTTCTAAATCACCAAACGGTATATAAAACCGTTACTGCTTTCATCACCGTTATAAATATTATGACTATAAGATAGTCATCACATTTATAAGGGTGCGCAATGGCCGTTACTGTACTGAAAAAAGGAACTCTGGCGCTGGCAGGTTTACTGCTGGTGGCACAGGCGCAGGCGACTGAACTGTTGAACAGTTCGTATGACGTCTCCCGCGAGCTGTTTGCCGCCCTTAATCCCCCGTTCGAACAGCAGTGGGCGAAAGACAATAACGGCGACAAGCTGACCATCAAGCAGTCTCACGCCGGTTCATCCAAGCAGGCGCTGGCCATCCTTCAGGGGCTGAAAGCGGACGTCGTGACCTACAACCAGGTGACTGACGTGCAGATCCTGCACGACAAAGGCAAGCTGATCCCGGCGGACTGGCAGAGCCGTCTGCCGAACAACAGCTCGCCGTTCTACTCCACCATGGGTTTCCTGGTGCGCAAGGGCAATCCGAAGAATATCCACGACTGGAGCGACCTGGTGCGTTCCGACGTGAAGCTGATTTTCCCGAATCCAAAAACCTCCGGTAACGCGCGTTACACCTATTTAGCGGCGTGGGGCGCGGCGGACAAGGCTGGCGGTAACGATAAAGCCAAAACCGAGCAGTTCATGACCCAGTTCCTGAAAAACGTCGAAGTGTTTGATACCGGCGGCCGCGGGGCGACCACGACCTTCGCAGAGCGCGGCCTGGGCGATGTGCTGATCAGCTTTGAGTCGGAAGTGAACAACATCCGCAAGCAGTATGAAGCGCAGGGCTTTGAGGTGGTTATCCCGAAAACCAACATTCTGGCCGAATTCCCGGTCGCATGGGTGGATAAAAACGTGCAGGCAAACGGTACCGAGAAAGCGGCAAAAGCCTATCTCAATTACCTGTACAGCCCTCAGGCGCAGGCCATCATTACCGATTACTACTACCGCGTGAACAACCCGGACGTGATGAACAAGCTGAAAGATAAGTTCCCGCAGACCGCGCTGTTCCGCGTGGAAGACCATTTTGGCTCCTGGCCAGACGTGATGAAAACGCATTTTGCCAGCGGCGGTGAGTTAGACAAACTGCTGGCGGCGGGGCATAAGTAATGTTTGCAGTCTCGACCAAACGCGTGCTGCCGGGCTTTACATTAAGCCTCGGGACCAGCCTGCTGTTCGTCTGCCTGATTCTGCTGTTGCCGCTCAGCGCGCTGGTGATGCAGCTTGCGCAGATGAGCTGGGCGCAGTACTGGGACGTGATCACCAACCCGCAGGTGGTGGCTGCCTATAAGGTGACGCTGCTGTCGGCGTTTGTCGCCTCCATTTTTAACGGCGTGTTCGGCCTGCTGATGGCGTGGATCCTGACCCGCTATCGCTTCCCGGGCCGCACGCTGCTTGACGCCCTGATGGATCTGCCGTTTGCGCTGCCGACGGCGGTCGCGGGCTTAACCCTCGCGTCGCTCTTCTCCGTGAACGGGCTGTACGGCGAGTGGCTGGCGAAATTTGACATCAAGGTGACCTATACCTGGCTCGGTATCGCGGTGGCGATGGCCTTTACCAGCATCCCGTTTGTGGTGCGTACCGTGCAGCCGGTGCTGGAAGAGTTAGGTCCGGAATACGAAGAAGCGGCGGAAACGCTGGGCGCCACGCGCTGGCAGAGCTTCCGCAAAGTGGTGCTGCCGGAGCTGTCTCCGGCGCTGATGGCGGGCGTCGCGCTGTCGTTTACCCGCAGCCTCGGCGAGTTCGGCGCGGTGATTTTTATCGCCGGGAACATCGCCTGGAAAACGGAAGTGACCTCGCTGATGATTTTCATTCGCCTGCAGGAGTTTGATTATCCGGCGGCGAGCGCGATCGCTTCGGTGATCCTCGCGGCATCGCTGCTGCTGCTGTACTCGATTAACACTCTGCAAAGTCGCTTTGGTCGACGTGTGGTAGGTCACTGATGGCGGAAGTTACGCAATTGAAGCGATACGATGCGCCCCGCATCAACTGGGGTAAATGGTTTCTGATTGGGGCGGGCGTGCTGGTTTCCGCCCTCATTCTCGTCGTGCCGACGATTTATATCTTCGTTCAGGCGTTCAGCAAGGGCCTGATGCCCGCGCTGGAAAACCTGGCGAACCCGGATATGCTGCACGCCATCTGGCTGACCGTGCTGATTGCCCTGATCACCGTTCCGGTGAACCTGGTGTTCGGTACCCTGCTGGCGTGGCTGGTGACGCGCTTTAATTTCCCGGGACGTCAGCTGCTGCTGACCCTGCTGGATATTCCCTTCGCCGTGTCGCCGGTGGTGGCGGGCCTGGTGTATCTGCTCTTCTACGGCTCCAACGGCCCGCTGGGCGGCTGGCTGGATGCGCATAACCTGCAGATCATGTTCGCCTGGCCGGGCATGGTGCTGGTCACCATCTTCGTGACCTGTCCGTTTGTGGTGCGCGAGCTGGTGCCGGTGATGTTAAGCCAGGGGAGCAACGAAGACGAAGCGGCGGTGCTGCTGGGTGCGTCGGGCTGGCAGATGTTCCGCCGCGTGACCCTGCCGAACATCCGCTGGGCGCTGCTTTATGGCGTGGTGCTGACCAACGCCCGCGCGATTGGTGAATTCGGTGCCGTTTCCGTCGTCTCTGGCTCCATTCGGGGTGAAACTCTGTCGCTGCCGCTGCAGATTGAACTCCTGCAGCAGGACTACAACACCATCGGCGCCTTTACTGCCGCAGCGTTGCTGACGCTGATGGCGATTTTGACCCTGTTTTTGAAGAGTGTGGTGCAGTGGCGTTTAGAAAATCAGGAAAAACGTCAGCATCAGGAGGGAAATCATGAGCATTGAGATTGCCAATATTAAGAAGTCTTTTGGTCGCACCCAGGTGCTGAATGATATCTCGCTGGATATCCCTTCCGGACAAATGGTGGCGCTGCTGGGGCCGTCTGGCTCGGGCAAAACCACGCTGTTGCGCATTATCGCCGGGCTTGAGCACCAGACCAGCGGACACATCCGCTTCCACGGCACCGACGTGAGCCGCCTGCACGCCCGCGATCGTAAAGTGGGCTTTGTGTTCCAGCACTACGCGCTGTTCCGCCACATGACCGTGTTTGACAACATTGCGTTTGGCCTCACGGTGCTGCCGCGTCGCGAGCGCCCGGATGCGGCAACTATTAAGGCGAAAGTGACCAAACTGCTGGAGATGGTGCAGCTGGCGCATCTGGCGGACCGTTTCCCGGCCCAGCTGTCCGGCGGGCAGAAACAGCGCGTGGCGCTGGCGCGCGCGCTGGCCGTTGAGCCGCAAATTCTGCTGCTGGATGAACCCTTTGGCGCGCTGGATGCACAGGTGCGTAAAGAGCTGCGCCGCTGGCTGCGTCAGCTCCATGAAGAGCTGAAATTCACCAGCGTCTTTGTGACCCACGACCAGGAAGAGGCGATGGAAGTCGCGGATCGCGTGGTGGTCATGAGTCAGGGCAACATTGAGCAGGTTGACGAGCCGGAGCAGCTCTGGCGTGAACCGGCGACCCGCTTCGTGCTGGAGTTTATGGGCGAGGTGAACCGTCTGCAGGGCACTATCCGCGGTGGGCAGTTCCACGTCGGCGCGCACCGCTGGCCGCTGGGCTATACCTCCGCCCACCAGGGTCCGGTCGATCTGTTCCTGCGTCCGTGGGAAGTGGATGTGAGCCGTCGAACCAGTCTGGACTCACCGCTGCCGGTACAGGTGCTGGAAGCGAGCCCTAAAGGGCACTACACCCAACTGGTGGTTCAGCCGCTGGGCTGGTATACCGAGCCGCTGACCGTGGTCATGCGCGACGACGTCCCGCCGCATCGGGGAGAGCGCCTGTTTGTCGGTCTTCAGCATGCCCGTATTTATCACGGCAAGGAACGCATCGAGACGCGCGAGGATATTGCTCTGGCGGAGTCAGCCTGATAGGTTATTAGGATGTTTATCGCCCGGTGGCGCTGCGCTGACCGGGCCTACAGCTAAAACTGCGTCTTGTAGGCCGGGATCGCTGCGCGCAACCCGGCTTTTTTATTGAGTAAAAATCGTGAAAACACTCGAACACACCATCGGCAATACCCCTCTGGTCAAACTTCAGCGCATGGGGCCGGATAACGGCAGCGAAATCTGGGTCAAACTCGAAGGCAATAACCCGGCGGGGTCGGTGAAAGATCGGGCCGCACTGTCGATGATCGTCCAGGCTGAAAAGCGCGGCGAGATTAAGCCGGGCGACGTGCTGATTGAAGCCACCAGCGGCAACACCGGTATCGCCCTGGCGATGATTGCGGCGCTGAAAGGCTACCGCATGAAGCTGCTGATGCCGGACAATATGAGTCAGGAGCGTCGCGCCGCGATGCGTGCCTACGGAGCCGAGCTGATTCTGGTGACCAAAGAGCAGGGGATGGAAGGCGCGCGCGACCTGGCGTTAGAAATGGCCGAGCGCGGCGAAGGTAAACTGCTCGATCAGTTTAACAACCCGGACAACCCTTACGCGCACTACACCACCACCGGCCCGGAAATCTGGCAGCAAACCGACGGGCGCATTACCCATTTTGTCTCCAGCATGGGCACCACGGGAACCATTACCGGCGTATCCCGTTTTCTGCGCGAGCAGGCGAAAACCGTCACCGTCGTTGGCCTGCAGCCGGAAGAGGGGAGCAGCATTCCGGGCATTCGCCGCTGGCCTGCGGAGTATATGCCGGGCATTTTTAATGCACAGCTTGTGGACCAGGTGCTGGATCTTCACCAGCGCGAGGCGGAAAATACCATGCGTGAGCTGGCCGTGCGCGAAGGTATCTTCTGTGGCGTCAGCTCGGGCGGCGCGGTAGCGGGTGCGATTCGGGTGGCGCAGGCAAACCCGGGTGCAGTAGTGGTGGCGATTATTTGCGATCGCGGCGATCGCTATCTCTCTACCGGCGTCTTTGGAGAAGAGAGTTATTCGCAGGGGGCGGGGATTTAAGCGTCATGGAGATGATTCTATTCCGGGATAATACCCGGGCGCAGCAAACCGATATTGTCGCGGTGCAGTCGCAGGTGGTGTACGGCAGCGTGGGGAACAGCATTGCGGTACCGAATATTCGTACCCACAGGCTGAACGTCACCGCCGTACCGACGGTACTGTTCAGCAACACGCCACACTATGACACCTTCTACGGCGGCGTGATCCCCGATGAGTGGTTCAGCGGCTACCTTAAGGCGCTGGAAGAGCGAGAGATCCTGCGCGAGCTTAAGGCGGTCACCACCGGCTATATGGGCAGCGCCAGCCAGATCGTCCTGCTGGCGCAGTGGCTGAAGGCGGTCAAAGCGCAGCATCCTGACCTGCTGGTACTGGTCGATCCGGTTATCGGCGATATCGACAGCGGGATGTACGTGAAGCCTGAGATCCCCGAAGCGTATCGGGAGCACCTGCTGCCGCTGGCGCAGGGGATCACGCCCAATGTCTACGAGCTGGAAGTGTTAAGCGGCAAGCCGTGCCGCACGCCGGAAAGCGCCATCGCGGCGGCGCAAGGACTGCTCTCAGACAGCCTGAAATGGGTGGCGATCACCAGTGCGCCGGTTGCCGACGATCCGCAAAACATCCACGTGGTGCTGGTCTCACGCGAGGGCGTCACCGTCAGCGCGCATCCGCGCGTAGAAACCGATCTGAAAGGGACGGGCGACCTGTTCTGTTCAGAGCTGGTGAGCGGCATTGTTGAGGGGAAAACCGTTGCCGATGCCATTCGCATGGCCGGCGATCGGGTGACTGACGTGATGCTGTATACCCAGTCGAAAGGCTACGACGAGCTTATCCTCCCGGCATAAACAAAAATGGCGCCCGAAGGCGCCATTTTTCTGTGCGGCAAGAATTACTTCTTGATGCGGATAACCGGGGTTTCACCCACGGTGACGCTGCCAGACAGTTTGATCAGTTCTTTGATTTCGTCCATGTTGGAGATAACAACCGGCGTCAGGGTAGACTTGGCTTTTTCTTCCAGCAGTGGCAGATCGAATTCAATCACCGGGTCGCCAACTTTCACACGCTGGCCTTCTTCCGCGATACGTTTGAAGCCTTCGCCTTTCAGTTCAACGGTGTCGATACCGAAGTGAACGAACAGTTCGATACCGCTATCAGATTCGATAGAGAACGCATGGTTGGTTTCAAAAATTTTACCGATGGTGCCGTCAACTGGAGCAACCATTTTGTTGCCAGTTGGTTTGATAGCAATGCCATCACCAACGATTTTCTCAGCAAACACTACATCCGGCACGTCTTCGATGTTGACGATCTCGCCGGAGAGCGGAGCAACAATCTCAATAGTTCCGGAGTCTTTCTTATCATCAGAAACCAGAGATTTCAGTTTATCGAACAAACCCATGATCTTCTCCTAAGCAGTAATTTGGGCCGCATCTCGTGGATTAGCAGATTGTTTTTTCTTCAATGAACTTGTTAACCAGCGTCATTAACTCGTCCGTTGTCGGTTGAGCAAGAGCCTGCTCTGCTAACACCTTCGCATCTTCGAAGTTCGTGTTACGGATAATCTTCTTAATGCGCGGGATGGAAATGGCGCTCATAGAGAATTCGTCCAGACCCATACCCAGCAACAGAAGTGTAGCACGTTCGTCGCCTGCAAGCTCACCACACATGCCAGTCCATTTACCTTCTGCATGAGAAGCATCAATAACTTGCTTGATCAAGTTCAGTACGGACGGTGACATTGGCTGGTAGAGATGTGAAATCATATCATTACCACGGTCAACTGCCAGGGTGTACTGCGTTAAATCATTGGTACCGATACTAAAGAAATCAACTTCTTTGGCTAAATGACGCGCAATGGTCGCCGCCGCTGGTGTTTCCACCATCACGCCGATCTCGATTGACTCGTCAAACGCTTTACCTTCGTCGCGCAGTTCCTGTTTGTAGATTTCGATCTCTTTCTTCAGTGCACGCACTTCTTCAACAGAGATGATCATCGGGAACATGATGCGCAGCTTACCGAAAGCGGACGCACGCAGGATTGCGCGAACCTGGTCACGCAGGATCTCTTTACGATCCATCGCAATACGCACGGCACGCCAGCCCAGGAACGGGTTCTCTTCTTTCGGGAAGTTCATGTACGGCAGCTCTTTGTCGCCACCGATGTCCATGGTACGGACGATAACCGCCTGAGAGCCACAGGCTTCAGCAACGGCTTTATACGCAGCAAACTGCTCTTCTTCCGTTGGCAGCGCGTCGCGGTCCATGAACAGGAATTCTGTACGATAGAGACCAACGCCTTCCGCACCGTTGCGCTCAGCGCCATCAACGTCGCGGACGGTACCGATGTTTGCGCACACTTCTACCTGATGGCCGTCCAGAGTGATGGCTGGCAGGTCTTTCAGCTTAGCGAGTTCCGCTTTTTCAGTCGCAACCTGCTCCTGAACCGCGCGCAGTTTTTCGATCTCTTCGTTAGTTGGGTTGACGTAAACCAGATTGTTTACGGCATCCAGAATCAGATAATCGCCGTTTTTCACCTGAGAGGTGACGCTACCGGTACCCACGATGGCAGGCAGTTCCAGAGAACGCGCCATGATAGAGGTGTGGGAGGTACGGCCGCCCGCATCGGTGATGAAACCGAGGACCTTTTTCAGGTTCAGCTGTGCGGTTTCAGACGGGGTGAGGTCAGCGGCAACCAGGATCACTTCATCCTGAATGGCGCTCAGGTCGATAATGGCCAGACCCAGGATGTTGCGCAGCAGGCGCTTACCGATGTCACGTACGTCAGCCGCACGCTCTTTCAGGTATTCATCATCCAGTTCTTCCAGGGCAGTTGCCTGACCTTCGATAACTTCATGCGCAGCCGCGTCGGCCGTCATGCCTTTATCTTTAATCAGGGCTATGATTTCCTGCTCCAGCTCCTCATCTTCGAGCAGCATGATGTGCCCTTCGAAGATGGCTTCTTTTTCTTCACCGAAAGTTTCGCCAGCTTTAGTTTTGATTGCTTCCAGTTGCGCAGATGCCTTGGCACGACCGCTCAGAAAACGTTCAACTTCCTGATCAACCTTGTCGGCAGAAATTTTTTTCCGGTCGATGACGATCTCGTCTTCTTTCAGCAGCAGTGCTTTGCCGAAAGCGATACCCGGGGATGCTAAAATGCCTGAAATCATAACCCTACCTTACTTGTGACTGATATTTAAAAGAACCCGGAAACTTACTCGAGCTCAGCCATCAGTTTTACCAGATGCTCAACTGCTTTCTGCTCGTCTTCACCTTCCGCAGAGATGGTGACTACGGTGCCCTGAGTCAGGCCCAGAGTCTGCAGTTTGAACAGGCTTTTTGCGCTGGCGCTTTTGCCGTTGGAAGTCACAGTGATTTCAGAAGTGAAGCCTTTCGCTTCTTTAACAAACTGAGCAGCAGGGCGGGTGTGCAGACCGTTCGGAGCGGTAATGGTAACTTCTTGCTGGAACATTGTATTTCCCCAACTTATAGGTTTAGTGTTGTGGAACTAAAGTCTAGCCTGGCGACTGAACTTTAGCCTGTATTGTTAGCGCTGACGTTTCGATCGTCATTAAACATTATGCAGCGAAAGCAAGACTTGAACCAAATCATAAAATCGATTCAGCAAGGCTATTTCGTTCGCTGATTAATTTCACGCATCAAAATAATTGCTGGTTTAAATACCAGACCCAACGGGGTGAAGCAATGCCAGGAGGGGCAAAAGTTTGAAGCAGGCCACAAAAAAGCACCTGAAAAGGTGCTTTTTTACGCGTTATTAACATAGTGGCACTACTGTTGCAGCTCTTTTTCAGTGAACAGATCGGCAAACAGTGCGGTGCTCAAGTAACGCTCACCCGAGGAAGGAAGGATTACCACAATATTCTTATTGGTAAAGGCCTCATCTTCCTGAAGTTTAAGCGCTGCCGCAACGGCCGCACCGGAAGATATACCTGCCAGAATGCCTTCTTCATCCATCAGGCGACGCGCGGTAGAGATGGCTTCTTCGTTCGTGATAGTGACCACTTTATCGATCAGCTTCAGATCCAGGTTGCCCGGAATGAAGCCTGCGCCAATCCCCTGAATTTTGTGCGGGCCGGGTTTGAGCTCTTCCCCCGCCAGGGCCTGGGTGATAACCGGTGAATCAGTCGGCTCAACGGCAACGGTGATCAGCTCTTTTTTACCTTTGGTGCCTTTAATATAGCGTGACACGCCGGTCAGCGTGCCGCCGGTACCTACGCCGGAGATAAAGACGTCAACCTGGCCGTCGGTATCTTCCCAGATTTCCGGGCCGGTGGTCTTCTCGTGAATTTCCGGGTTAGCCGGGTTGCTGAACTGCTGCAGCAGCAGGTATTTCGCCGGATCGCTGGCCACAATCTCTTCGGCTTTCTGAATGGCACCCTTCATGCCCTTCGCGCCTTCGGTCAGCACCAGGTTCGCGCCCAGCGCTTTAAGCAGCTTACGACGCTCGATGCTCATGGTTTCAGGCATGGTCAGCGTCAGCTTGTAGCCGCGCGCGGCAGCAACATAGGCCAGAGCGATCCCGGTATTGCCGCTGGTCGGTTCCACCAGCTCAACGCCCGGCTTCAGTACGCCACGTTTTTCAGCATCCCAAATCATGTTTGCACCGATACGGCATTTTACGCTGAAGCTCGGGTTACGTGATTCGACCTTCGCCAGGATGCGTCCATTACCGATACGGTTCAGTCGAACCAGGGGCGTATGACCGATAGTCAGCGAGTTGTCTTCATAAATCTTACTCATGGCCTGTCCTTAACTGTATGAAATTGGGATACCGACCCAGCATACCTGCTAAGCAGGTAGGGGGAAGTAAGGAATTCGCATATCTATATACTGCAAGGAAATAATGGGGATCAGTATGGAATAAGGGGCGGCATAAGCCACCCCTGCTTTACACATTTTTGCATTATTTCCATAACGCGTGCTTAGCACGGTAGCAGTCGACCCACATGGCGGTCGCGCCGCAAACGGCAACCGGCATGATGAACAGATTCAGGAACGGAATCATAGTGAACAGGCTGATCAGCGCGCCAAACTGCATATTGGCGATCTTCTGGCTGCGCAGGGCGGTGCGCATCTCTTTAAACGGCACCTTGTGGTTATCGAACGGATAGTCGCAGTACTGGATGGCCAGCATCCAGGCGCTGAACAGGAACCACAGCACCGGTGCCACCGTCTGGCCAATGCCGGGCACAAAATAGAGGATAAGCAGCACAACCGCGCGGGGCAGGTACCAGGCAAACTTCTGCCATTCACGCTTCATAATGCGAGGGAGGTCTTTCATGATCCCCAGGATGCCCGTGTCCGGCGGTGTTGCGCCGGTAAGGCGCGCTTCCAGCTGTTCCGCCAGCAAACCGTTAAACGGCGCGGCTATCCAGTTGGCAATCGTCGAGAAGAAGTAGCCAAATACCAGCAAAACGGAGATCACCGCCACCGGCCAGAGCAGGTAGTTAAGCCATTGCAGCCAGTCCGGCACGTAGCTCATCAGCGATGGGATCCAGCTTTCCAGTTTTGTGAACAGCCACCAGAACGCGCCGCCCATCAGAATAATGTTGATCAACAGCGGCAGAATGACGAAGCGTCGAATACCCGGCAGAGAGACCAGTTTCCAGCCCTGAGAAAAATACCAGACGCCGCTGCGCGGGGGAGAAGAAGATGTTGAAACCATAGCCAGGCTGTACTCCTTTTTACACAACCAGTGGAATTGCCCGCCTATATTATCCACTTACGGACCAATGACCAGTTCGAAAATGTTCGAAAAACCAGCAAAAAGCACGATTTCCTTCATCTTTATGCTGTGAATGCTCTGCACACACTTGCACTTGACGTAAACGGCAAATACTCTTAGTGAGTAAATGTTTGCCGTGGTGGCAAGGTGTTAGAACAACAGAGAATATAATGATGCAGGATTTGCGTCTGATATTAATCATTGTTGGCGCGATCGCCATAATCGCTTTACTGGTACATGGTTTCTGGACCAGCCGTAAAGAGCGTTCCTCGATGTTTCGCGATCGCCCACTGAAGCGCATGAAGTCCAGTCGTGACGACGATGACAGTGAAGATGACATCGATGGAAGCGACGATGACGGCGTGGGTGAAGTTCGTGTTCATCGGGTCAATACTGCGCCCGGCGTAGGCCATGGGGAGCATGAAGCACCTCGTCCTTCGCAGCACCAGTATCAACCGCCGTATGCTTCTGCACAGCCGCGCCAGCCAGCGCCACAGCCTGTGGAAGAACCGGTGCGCCAGCCGCCGCAACAGCCTGTGTATCAGCAGCCTGCTGCGCCACAGCCGGTTCAACAACAACCCGTGCAGCAGCCTGTGCAACAGCAGCCTGCGCAACCGGTACATCAACCGCAGCAGCCTGTTCATGTTCAACCTGCGCCGCAGCCCGCTCCGGCCCCGCACGTTGAGCCTGAGCCCGTTGTAGAGCCAGAGCCGGTTGTTGAAAAACCGCAGCGTAAAGAAGCGGTGATCATCATGAACGTGGCCGCCCATCACGGCAGCCATCTGAACGGTGACGTACTGCTGAACAGTATTCAACAGGCCGGCTTCAAGTTTGGTGATATGAATATCTTCCATCGTCACCTGAGCCCGGACGGTAGCGGCCCGGCGCTATTTAGCCTGGCCAATATGGTTAACCCTGGCACATTCGACCCAGAAATGACGGGCGATTTCGTGACGCCGGGTGTCACTATCTTTATGCAGGTGCCGTCCTACGGCGACGAACTGCAGAACTTTAAGCTGATGCTGCAATCCGCTCAGCACATCGCTGACGAAGTGGGTGGTGTGGTGCTCGACGATCAGCGTCGCATGATGACCCCGCAGAAGCTGCGTGAGTATCAGGACCGCATCCGCGAAGTTAAGGAAGCCAACGCGTAACCGACGCGTTATCTTCAACTCCTCCTCAACCCCCGCATGTCGGGGGTTTTTTCTCATTGATGGTGTGATATGGACTCAATCGAACAACAACTCACTGAACTGCGAACCACGCTTCGCCATCATGAATATCTCTATCATGTTATGGACGCGCCGGAAGTCCCGGATGCGGAGTATGACCGCCTGATGCGCGAGCTGCGCGAATTAGAGGCGCAGCATCCTGAACTCATTACACCGGATTCCCCCACCCAGCGCGTCGGCGCTGAGCCGCTGGGCGCTTTCAGCCAGGTGCGTCATGAAGTGCCGATGCTGTCGCTGGATAACGTCTTCGATGAAGAGAGCTTTCTCGCGTTTAACAAGCGCGTGCAGGATCGCCTGAAAAGCAGCGACGCTCTCACCTGGTGCTGCGAACTGAAGCTGGATGGCCTGGCGGTCAGTCTTCTCTATGAAAACGGCGTGCTGGTGCGTGCCGCAACGCGTGGCGACGGTACGACGGGCGAAGACATCACTACCAACGTGCGTACCATCCGCGCGATCCCGCTGAAGCTGCAGGGTGACAACATTCCTGCACGTCTGGAAGTGCGCGGCGAGGTGTTTCTGCCCCAGGCGGGCTTCGAGAAAATTAACGAAGAGGCACGTCGCACCGGCGGTAAGGTGTTTGCTAACCCGCGTAACGCGGCGGCGGGCTCGCTGCGCCAGCTTGATCCGCGCATCACCGCGAAGCGACCGCTTACGTTCTTCTGCTACGGCGTCGGTATTCTGGAGGGCGGCGAGCTGCCGGATACCCATCTCGGGCGTCTGCTGCAGTTTAAGGCGTGGGGCCTGCCGGTGAACAACCGCGTTCAGCTCTGCGACTCGCCGGAAGCGGTACTGGCGTTCTACCACAAGGTGGAAGCGGACCGTCCGACGCTCGGCTTTGATATTGATGGCGTGGTCATCAAGGTGAACTCGCTGGCGCTGCAGGAGCAGCTGGGCTTTGTGGCGCGCGCGCCGCGCTGGGCGGTGGCGTTTAAGTTCCCGGCCCAGGAACAGATGACCTTTGTGCGTGACGTGGAGTTCCAGGTGGGACGTACGGGGGCCATTACCCCGGTCGCTCGTCTGGAGCCCGTACAGGTGGCCGGCGTGCTGGTGAGTAACGCCACGCTGCATAATGCCGATGAGATCGAACGCCTGGGCCTGCGTATCGGTGACAAAGTGGTGATCCGCCGCGCGGGTGATGTGATCCCGCAGGTGGTTAACGTCGTTGAGTCAGAGCGTCCTGACGATACGCGCGAGGTTGTCTTCCCGACCCATTGCCCGGTGTGCGGCTCGGACGTTGAGCGCGTAGAAGGTGAAGCGGTGGCGCGCTGTACGGGCGGCTTAATCTGTGGCGCGCAGCGTAAAGAGTCGCTAAAGCACTTTGTTTCCCGTCGCGCAATGGACGTGGACGGCATGGGCGACAAGATTATCGATCAGCTGGTTGAGAAAGAGTACGTCCACACGCCAGCGGATCTCTTCAGGCTGACCGCAGGTAAACTAACCGGTCTGGATCGCATGGGGCCAAAGTCAGCCCAGAACGTGGTTAACGCGCTGGAAGCGGCAAAAGAGACCACCTTCGCCCGTTTCCTTTATGCGCTGGGCATTCGTGAAGTGGGTGAAGCGACGGCAGCAGGGCTGGCGGCGTACTTTGGTACGCTGGAGGCGCTGGAAAAGGCAAGCATCGAGGAGCTACAGAAAGTCCCGGATGTCGGCATCGTCGTCGCCACGCACGTCTTTAACTTCTTTGCTGAAGAGAGCAACCGCGAGGTCATCGGCCAACTGCTGGCAGAGGGCATCAAATGGCCTGCGCCGGTCGTCGTCAACGCCGAAGAGATCGACAGCCCGTTCGCCGGTAAAACGGTGGTGCTGACCGGCAGCCTGAGCCAGCTATCCCGTGATGATGCAAAGGCACGTCTGGTGGCGCTGGGAGCCAAAGTGGCGGGCAGCGTGTCGAAGAAAACTGATCTGGTGATCGCCGGGGAAGCCGCCGGTTCCAAGCTGGCGAAAGCCCAGGAGCTGGGCATTGAGGTTATCGATGAAGCAGAAATGATGCGTCTGTTAGGAGAGTAACGTGGAGAAAGAGCAGCTCGTTGAGATCGCCAATACGGAGATGCCGTTCGGTAAATACAAGGGCCGCAGGCTGATTGATTTACCGGAGGAGTATCTGCTGTGGTTTGCCCGTAAGGATGAATTCCCGACAGGGCGACTGGGCGAGCTGATGGCTATCACGTTACTGATCAAAACCGAGGGGCTGACCCAACTGGTGCAGCCTCTGAAACGTCCTTAAGCCTTCGCGGCGCGGGTCCCTTCCTGCGTCAGTTTTTCTGTCTGGCGCTTGTAGCGACGCGCCAGCACCGCGCAGACCATCAGCTGGATCTGATGGAAAATCATTAGCGGCAGTACCATCATTCCAATCACCGAGGTCGGGAACAGAATGTTGGCCATCGGGATACCGTTTGCCAGGCTCTTCTTCGAACCGCAGAACACAATCGTAATTTCATCCGCTTTGTTGAAGCCGCACTTGCGTGCCACAAAGACGTTTACTGCAATGACAATTGCCAGCAGGATGAGGCTGACCACCACGATAAAGAGCAGCGAACCAGCGCCCACCTTATGCCAGATCCCGTTCACGACCGCTTCGCTGAAGGCGGAATAGACCACCAGCAGGATCGACGACTGGTCGGTTTTTGAGATCCATTTCTTGTGCTTTGCCACAAATGCGCCCGTCCACGGACGCGAGAGATGCCCCAGCACAAACGGCAGCAGCAGCTGCAAACAGATTTTGCCGACCTGCTCAAGGTTACCTTCCGCGCCGTGCATGTTCATCAGCAGGCCCACCAGCAGCGGGGAGACGAAAATCCCCAGCAGGCTGGATGCCGATGCCGAGCAGACGGCGGCCGCAACGTTCCCTCCCGCCAGAGAGGTAAAGGCAATGGCGGATTGCACGGTAGCCGGCAGAATACAGAGATACAGAAAACCGGTATAAAGCGCCGGGTCGACGTTAACCGGTGCCCACCAGGCAAAAAGTACGCCGAGGATCGGGAAGAGAATGAACGTGCTGCACATCACCCAGAGATGCAGCCGCCAGTGGCTCCCCCCTGCGATAATCGCTTCTCGGGACAGCTTCGCGCCGTGCATAAAAAACAGCAGTGCAATGGCGGCCGTCGTCAGCCCTTCAAAGAACGGAACGAACCCGCCGCGAGCGGGAAAGAACGAGGCCAGTAAAACGGTAACGACCAGGGTGAGCGTAAACGGATCAACAATACGAAATAGTTTCATAATGACTCCTGAAAACAGATGTCGCTATTGTGCTTTTTTCCATTTGAGAAATAAAATTGATTTATTGCATCCATTCATGAATTAAACAGATGAATTATTCCTTACGCCAGCTCCGCATTTTCGTTACCGTCGCCAATGCCCGCAGCTTTAGCCGGGCAGGGGAGATGATTGGCCTGAGCCAGTCGGCGGTCAGCCACAGCGTGAAAGAACTGGAAAATCAGACCGGCGTCCGGTTGCTTGACCGCACCACGCGCGAAGTGGTGTTGACCGAAGCCGGGCAGCAGCTTGCTCTGCGCCTTGAACGGCTGCTGGATGAACTGAACAGCACGCTCAGAGACGTGGGGAGGCTGGGGCAGCAGCTTTCGGGTACCGTGCGGGTCGCGGCCAGCCAGACGATATCTGCACACCTTATCCCGCAGTGTATTGCCGAGGGGAACCATCGCTACCCGGACATTGACTTTGTGCTGCATGACCGGCCACAGCAGTGGGTACTGGAGAGCATCCGCCAGGGGGATGTCGATTTTGGTATTGTTATCGATCCCGGCCAGGTGAGCGATCTGGAGTGCGAAAGCGTACTTTCGGAGCCCTTTTTGCTGCTCTGCCGTGACGACGATCCGCTGGCCGCGTTGCCTGACGTCAGGTGGCAGTCACTGCAGGGCGCAAACCTGGTTTTACAAGATTATGCCTCGGGCAGTCGCCCGCTGATTGATTCCGCGCTGATGAATCAGGGGGTAAAGGCAGCGATCGTGCAGGAGATTGGCCACCCGGCAACGCTGTTTCCCATGGTGGAAGCCGGGATCGGCATCAGCGTGTTGCCCGCCCTGGCGCTTCCCCTGCCTCAGGGAAGTCGACTGGCCGTGAAGCGGTTGACGCCCGTTGTCGAACGAAAGCTAATGCTGGTGCGGCGAAAAAATCGTTCACTCTCGGGGGCGGCGCAGGCTATCTGGGAAGTGGTGCGTATCCAGGCACAGCGATTGACCGAGGCCCGCATACGCGATCCACTGTTTAACGCTTCAGAAGATCAGATGTAGATATCAATCTGGTTATTGTCTGATGGGCTATTCACACCTTCCACTTTACCCAGTTTTTGCTCCTGCTTTTTCTGGGCCTCTTCGGCCTGCTGGCGCTGCAGTGCGGCGAGCTGCGCCTGCAGCACTTTGATCTGGGTCTGAATCAGTTCCTGCTGCTTTTTCTTATCTTCCGTGCTGCCGGGACTGTTCGCCAGCTCTTTTAGCTGCTGAGTCAGCTTTTGGATTTTGTCGAGAATGCGGGTGATTTGCGCGGCGATATCGTTACCGCCAGAAGCCCCATTCCCGCCACTGCTGGTTTGAATAGGTTGGGTTGATGCCTGAATGGTCGTCATACTTTTTCCTCGCGTTATAAAACAGAGGTATCGGCACCGGCGGGATTAGCTTGAGGAAAATGGGGCAGGTTCACATTTTTTATATCGCAGATAGCAAAAAAGCGCCTTTAGGGCGCTTTTTTGCATTGGTGGGTCGTGCAGGATGACTCGCTTCGCTCGCCCTTCGGGCCGTCGCCGTAAACGGCTCCGGTGCCTCACTGCGTTCGGCTCGAACCTGCTGCAGGTTCGAATCATCCAGATCGCAGATAGCAAAAAAGCGCCTTTAGGGCGCTTTTTTACATTGGTGGGTCGTGCAGGATTCGAACCTGCGACCAATTGATTAAAAGTCAACTGCTCTACCAACTGAGCTAACGACCCGAAATGGTGGGCGATGACGGGCTCGAACCGCCGACCCCCTCCGTGTAAAGGAGATGCTCTACCAACTGAGCTAATCGCCCATTTCGGAACTGCTGCGATAAGATGAGAATGGTGGGCGATGACGGGCTCGAACCGCCGACCCCCTCCGTGTAAAGGAGATGCTCTACCAACTGAGCTAATCGCCCAATCTCAATCTTTATCTACACTGCGAGTCTACCGAAGTAGATGGTGGGTGATGACGGGCTCGAACCGCCGACCCCCTCCGTGTAAAGGAGATGCTCTACCAACTGAGCTAATCACCCCCGCTGTGTGGAGTCGCATTATAGGGAGAGTTGAAAATGAGTCAACGCATTTTCTAAAGTTTTTATTCGTTCGTCGTAAAATTAAGCAAAACGATCGCGAAACGGGCAGTGGCGCATGATTTCTAAACAAAAATCGCAAACTCGGGCCCGATTCAGGGAACAACATTGAGGAATCGCCGCACAGTGATAGAATATTGCCCATTGTTTTTTCCCCAGGATTTGCCGATTACCGGCATCTTTATAACGTAAGGCCATTTCATGAAAATCAAAACTCGCTTCGCGCCGAGCCCGACAGGCTATCTGCACGTCGGTGGTGCACGTACCGCTCTCTATTCCTGGCTTTTCGCACGCCACAACAAAGGTGAGTTCGTGCTGCGTATTGAAGACACCGATCTTGAGCGCTCCACGCCAGAAGCAATTGAAGCCATTATGGATGGGATGAACTGGCTGAACCTGGAATGGGATGAAGGTCCCTACTTCCAGACCAAACGCTTTGACCGCTATAACGCCGTTATTGATGAGATGCTGGTCGCGGGCACGGCGTATAAGTGCTACTGCTCCAAAGAGCGTCTGGATGCGCTGCGTGAAGAGCAGATGGCGAACGGTGAAAAACCGCGTTATGACGGCCGCTGCCGCCACGACCACAGCGAGCATGCTGCAGATGAGCCTTGCGTTGTGCGTTTTGCTAACCCGCAAGAGGGGTCTGTGATTTTTGACGATCAGATTCGTGGCCCGATCGAATTCAGCAACCAGGAGCTCGACGATCTGATCATCCGTCGTACCGATGGTTCTCCAACCTACAACTTCTGCGTCGTGGTTGACGACTGGGATATGGAAATTACCCATGTTGTGCGCGGTGAAGACCATATCAACAACACGCCACGTCAGATCAACATCCTGAAGGCGCTGAACGCCCCTGTGCCTGTTTATGCGCACGTCTCCATGATCAACGGCGACGACGGGAAAAAGCTGTCTAAACGTCACGGTGCGGTGAGCGTGATGCAGTATCGCGACGACGGCTATCTGCCAGAAGCGCTGCTGAACTATCTGGTGCGTCTGGGCTGGGCTCACGGTGACCAGGAGATCTTCAGCCGCGAAGAGATGATCGAACTGTTCTCTCTGAGCTCTGTCAGCAAATCCGCCAGCGCGTTTAACACCGACAAGCTCCTGTGGCTGAACCATCACTACATCAATACCATGCCGCCAGAATATGTGGCGACGTATCTGCAGTGGCACATTGAGCAGGCAAATATTGATACCCGCACAGGCCCTGAGCTGGCGGATCTGGTGAAACTGCTCGGCGAGCGCTGCAAAACGCTGAAAGAGATTGCTGAAAGCTGCCGCTACTTCTATGAAGAGTTTGATGCGTTTGATGCGGACGCCGCGAAGAAACACCTTCGCCCGGTTGCGCGTCAGCCTCTGGAAGTGGTGCGTGACAAGCTGGCTGCCATTACCGAGTGGACCGCAGAGAATGTGCATCACGCCATTCAGGCGACGGCGGACGAGCTGGAAGTTGGCATGGGTAAAGTCGGTATGCCACTGCGCGTTGCGGTGACCGGTGCGGGTCAGTCTCCGGCGCTGGACGTAACGGTTCATGCTATCGGCAAATCACGCAGCGTAGCGCGCATTAACAAGGCTCTGGACTTTATCGCTGAACGAGAAAATCAGCAGTAATAACGTCTCAGAGAAAACAAACGGCAGGGGAACCTGCCGTTTTTTTATGCTTCTTCTTCTGCAATACCCAGACGCTTAAGAAAGCCGTGAATGCCTTCGCGCTTCAGGAAGGTGTCCAGACGCTTCTGCTCTGCTGCAGTCATATTCTCCAGCGTCTCAATTATGCCCGGAAACAGGTTTGCAGAGGGGGCATTGTAGGCGGAGGTGGCCTCCGCGAGATGGTATACCGCCTGACGGTTGCGAATCGCCGGGAGACTCATAATGTGTTCCTTCACGCGCGCATCGACATGAATGAGCCGCGCGCGGCCGCCTTTCACGCCGTTGAGTCCTTCTGTTTTCCAGCCCTGCTGGCGAACCCAGCGATTAACCGTTTGCCTGGCAACGCCCAAACTCTCCGCCAGCTCTTCCGTGGTCATTTTGCTCCGTAATTTTTTCATATCAGTCCCGATCGCGAATCCCTAAACGTTGCAACAATCCGGTGATCCCTTCCCGCAGTAAGAGCGATGTCATCTGTTTCTGCTCTTCCGGCGTCATTTCATCAGCCAGCGTCAGGAGTAGGGTGTGAAGCGAACTGTTATGGCTGGTACCTTCTGCCATATCGGACGTTTCGCTTGCCCGACGTGCGCTGCGGATAAAGTCGCGGACTTTTTCGTTCACATGTACCAGTCGCGCTTTCCCGCCCTGAACGCCAGGTTTTGGTGACGTAATCCAACCCTCTTTGCGTACCCATTTATTGATGGTCTGTCGGCTATAGCCAGTGAGCAGGGCTAACTCTTCTGGCGTCATTCGTTCCTTGATCATGCAATTTCCTGAATATCAGTGGGGTTAATTAACGGCTCATTTTATAGCACCGTTTTACATGAAAACGTGACAGGCTTAACTCCTGATTACGAGCACGCTCGCAAAGTGATTCATTTGCATGATTTTTCGGCGATCGAACGGCGGTCATTGATTTTGCCGTTGACACTCCGCAGCGGAATTCATATTATGCCGCCCGTCAACATGACAGCTTTACGATGGGGCTATAGCTCAGCTGGGAGAGCGCTTGCATGGCATGCAAGAGGTCAGCGGTTCGATCCCGCTTAGCTCCACCAAACTCTGAACCCAACAGAGTGCGGTCAGTAAAGTCACATGTGGGGCTATAGCTCAGCTGGGAGAGCGCTTGCATGGCATGCAAGAGGTCAGCGGTTCGATCCCGCTTAGCTCCACCAAAATTGTAAACCCTCGTCAAATGACGAGGGTTTTTTTTATGTATTTGTAACGCCCGCCACTGGTTTTTGTTATCAAAAAGAAGGTATTCCCATACCTCACCTCAATCGAAATCAATAAACGTGTCTATAAATAGACTTGAACTTGATTCGCGCAATTAATAAACCTATTATCCATCCGGTCAATGATTCAGACGGATAATATACTCATCAGCTTAATGAATAGAAAAACGTACAATAATGTAAAGATATTTATAATTGCCCTGACACTTTGTCTGATTGCGGTACCTGTCTCCCGTTATCTCTCTCCACGCGCAATTGTTAATGGTCATGACGTTTATTTAGCATGGCTGCCGCTCAGCGTGATGCTGGCGGTAATTCTGCTATTTGGGCGCAGGGCTATTCTTCCCATTTTGTTAGGTTTTACTGTCACTAATTTATTCTATATTAATTTAGCACCGCTACAATATTCAGTTTTGCTGTTCTGTCAGACCTTTGCGTTGTTCGCGGCCTGCGGTCTGCTACGCCTCATGCTGGGCAAGCGCTGGCGCCACTCCATCCCTAACAAGCACATCGGGCTACGTATATTCTGGCTCGGTTTTATTGTGCCATTTGGTATTAAGCTGTCGATGTATATGGCAGGCTATTTGTTTGATTTTCCGGTGACTATCTCAACCTATTTCGGCGAAGGGATGGTAATTTATAATGTTGTGGATATTCAAAGCCTGATATGCGCGGGGCTGATTTTTACCATGATGTTCTATTACCCATTAAGAATGATAATTAATCCTCGTTATGCCGTCACCTTCTGGCGGCGAAGCGTGAAGCCCGTGTTTTATCACAAGAATCCATTATATATTTTTGTCTGGCTGATGCTTTTAGGCGCCATTCTCATCATTTTATGTGGTCCTTTTGAATCACCGGTCATTGCGGGCTATTTGATGCCGCTGATTTTTATTCTTTTTACCCTGGCAATAAGCCGCCTGACCTATGCGTTGATTTCTCTGCTGTGGGCCACCTCAGCGCTCCTGCTGTTGACCTACAACTACAACTTCCTGAACGGGGTCGAGTCGGGCCATTCACTCTCCTTTATCCTCTCCGTGCTGATTTCTTTCGCTATCTGCTTGCTTTACATGTCGCGCATTTACCAGCGCAGCGAGTGGCTGAAGCGGGGCTGGCAGGGCAGGGCGCTTACCGATCCCCTTACCGGTTTGCCCAATATTCGTGCGCTGGAAGATTATCTTGAGATTCACCCGGATGCCAAAGTGTGCATTCTGCGCATGGATAACCTGGAGTTTTTGAGCCGTCACTACGGGATTATCATGCGGGTCCACTGCAAACGTACGATCGCCACGTCGCTACAGCCACTTTTGCAGAAAGATGAGACGCTCTTCCAGCTTCCGGGAAGCGAACTGGTGTTGGTATTACTGGGGCCGGGAACCGCCGAGCGTCTCCAGCATATGGTCGATCGGCTGAACAGCCGTAAGATTTTCTGGAACAACACCGGGCTGGATATTGAATTTGGCGCATCGTGGGGAATGGTCGAAAACGGCGAAAAGCTTCATCACACGCTGGGACAGCTGAGCTGGCTGGCAGAGCAGGCCTGCGGAGAGCAAAACGTTCTCGCGCTCACGAATAGCCTTGAGGCGGCATCAGGACAAACGACAGAGCGTGTCCTGATGCTGGCGCGGATTAAGCATGCCCTTGAGGCAGGGCAGTTCCATTTATACGCGCAACCGATCCAGAAGGCGGACGGGAGCGGGTATTACGAAATCCTGGCGCGTATGGAGAGCGAGGGCGAGATCTTCACCCCTGACCGCTTTATTCCGCTGATTGCCCAGTTCAACCTCAGCCATCGGTTTGATATGTGCATTATGGAGAAATTACTGCTGTGGCTGCGCGATCACCCTGCAACACAGGCTGACGCCCGTTTCTCCGTCAATCTGATGCCGCTCACGCTGATGCAAAAAGAGGTGGCGACCGAGATTTGCGCGCTGTTTGAACGGTACGGCGTGGCATCTCAGGCCGTCGTGATTGAGATCACCGAGGAGCAGGCTTTTTCAAATTCAGGCACAAGTATCAACAATATTCAGCAGCTGCGGGATTACGGTTTCCGAATCGCCATAGATGATTTTGGTACTGGCTACGCCAACTACGAGCGCCTCAGACGCCTGCAGGCGGACATCATTAAAATTGACGGCTGCTTTGTGAAAGACATTTGTACAGACGACATGGATGCAATGATCGTCCAGTCGATGTGTAATCTGGCGAAGGCGAAATCGCTGTGCGTCGTCGCGGAATACGTCGAAACGCCGGCCCAGCGGGAGATGCTGCTTCGCTTTGGTGTGGATTACCTGCAGGGATACCTGATAGGCAAACCCAAACCGCTGGAAGAATTGCGGGCATAAAAAAACCGGGAGCCAGGCTCCCGGTTTTTGTTTAACGGTAAACGTTATAGAACCAGTGCCGCGATGGATGCGGATAGGACGCTTACCAGCGTAGAGCCGTAAACCAGCTTCAGGCCAAAGCGAGAAACCACGTTACCCTGCTCTTCGTTCAGACCCTTAATCGCACCGGCGATGATACCGATAGACGAGAAGTTCGCGAAGGAGACCAGGAACACGGAGAGAATACCTTCCGCGCGTGGAGAAAGCGTGCTGGCAATTTTCTGCAGATCCATCATCGCAACGAATTCGTTAGAAACCAGTTTGGTTGCCATGATACTGCCCACCTGCAGCGCTTCGTGAGCCGGAACACCCATCACCCATGCAACAGGGTAGAAGATGTAGCCCAGAATACCCTGGAAGGAGATACCCAGCACCGCGGCGAACAGGGCATTCAGTGCAGAAATCAGCGCAATGAAGCCGATCAGCATGGCGGCAACGATAATCGCGACTTTGAAACCGGCCAGGATGTATTCACCCAGCATTTCGAAGAAGCTCTGGCCTTCGTGCAGGTTAGACATCTGGATGTTCTCTTCGCTGGCGTCAACGCGGTACGGGTTGATCAGCGACAGAACGATAAAGGTGCTGAACATGTTCAGTACCAGCGCAGCCACCACGTATTTTGGTTCCAGCATGGTCATATACGCGCCCACGATAGACATGGAAACGGTAGACATTGCGGTTGCCGCCATGGTGTACATGCGGTTGCGGGACATCTTGCCGAGAATATCTTTATACGCGATGAAGTTCTCAGACTGACCGAGGATCAGGGAACTGACGGCGTTGAAGGATTCCAGCTTACCCATGCCGTTCACTTTGGATAACAGGAAACCAATTCCACGAATCACGAACGGCAGAACGCGGATGTGCTGCAGAATACCGATCAGCGCGGAGATGAAGACGATAGGGCAGAGAACCTTCAGGAAGAAGAACGCCAGACCTTCGTCGTTCATTTTACCGAAGACAAAGTTGGTCCCTTCATTGGCGAATCCGAGCAGTTTTTCGAACATTTCGGAGAAGCCTTTCACGAAGCCGAGGCCTACGTTGGAGTTCAGGAAGAACCACGCAAGTAAAACTTCAATGACCAGCAGTTGGACAACATAACGAATACGAATTTTTTTGCGGTCTGTGCTGACCAGCAATGCGAGTGCAGTAACGACAACAAGTGCCAGGACAAAATGAAGGACGCGGTCCATATTTGCTCCAAATATGAGGCAGGTTTAATTTTCGTGCACATTCTATGTAACAAGCGAAAAGAAAACGAGATCGAGGACACACTATAGTTACATCCTGTGACGAGTCTCAAAAATAGTGATCCACAATACATTTTTGTTATGTTAGGTAAATGAGTGAAAAGTTAAGTTTGTGTGCTAGTCTTCACAAAAGCATGCGCGATTTCAGTTTCAGTTAGATCGCCCCACTTACCCGCCCGTCTATCGTTCAAAGCTATCAGAGAAATCACTGCAAACTTCATAAATGATCTTGATAATCATTCTCATTTTGATAGCATTAAACATAGCAAAGGCTATATTTCAGAGGCAGAAATGACAAACAGTCGCGTAGAGGGTAGCAGTGGCAGAGCAGCGCGCAAGTTGCGGTTCGCATTAATGGGGCCTGCGTTCATCGCTGCCATTGGTTATATCGATCCAGGTAACTTTGCGACCAATATTCAGGCCGGGGCCAGCTTCGGTTATAAGCTGCTCTGGGTGGTCGTCTGGGCAAACCTGATGGCAATGCTGATTCAGATGCTCTCCGCAAAGCTGGGGATTGCGACGGGCAAAAACCTGGCGGAGCAAATTCGCGACCATTATCCGCGTCCCGCGGTCTGGCTCTACTGGGTTCAGGCTGAAATCATCGCCATGGCCACTGACCTTGCTGAATTTATCGGCGCAGCGATCGGCTTTAAGCTGATTCTGGGTGTGTCGCTGTTGCAGGGGGCGGTCCTCACCGGGATTGCCACGTTCCTGATCCTGATGCTGCAGCGTCGGGGTCAAAAGCCGCTGGAGAAGGTCATTGGCGGTCTGCTGCTGTTTGTAGCGGCGGCCTATATCGTTGAGCTAATCTTCTCACAGCCGAATCTGGCGCAGCTCGGTAAAGGGATGGCGATCCCAAGCCTGCCGACCTCGGAAGCGGTGTTCCTGGCCGCCGGGGTGCTGGGGGCGACCATCATGCCGCATGTGATCTATCTCCACTCCTCGCTGACTCAGCATCTCCACGGTGGGACGCGTAAAGAACGTTACTCCGCCACCAAGTGGGACGTGGCGATCGCCATGACCATCGCGGGGTTTGTCAACCTGGCGATGATGGCTACTGCAGCCGCAGCTTTCCACTTTAACGGTCATACCGGTATTGCCGATCTCGACCAGGCATATCTCACGCTGGAGCCGTTGCTGAGCCATGCTGCCGCCACGATATTTGGCCTTAGCCTGGTGGCTGCTGGTCTCTCTTCTACGGTGGTGGGTACGCTGGCAGGCCAGGTGGTGATGCAGGGGTTTGTCCGGTTCCATATTCCGCTGTGGGTTCGTCGTTCCGTCACCATGCTGCCGTCATTTGTGGTGATTCTGATGGGACTCGACCCAACGCGAATTCTGGTCATGAGCCAGGTGCTGCTGAGTTTTGGTATTGCGCTGGCGCTGGTGCCGCTGCTGATCTTTACCAGCAACAAAACTCTGATGGGCGAGCTGGTCAACTCAACGCTGGTGAAACGAACCGGGTGGGCCATCGTGGTGGTGGTCGTTGCGCTGAACCTGTGGTTGTTAGTGGGAACCGCGCTGGGTCTTTAACAAAAAAAGGAGCCGTGGAGGCTCCTTTTTGATTGTCATCCCTAAACCACCTCCTGGGGAGGTGGTGATTGATCCTGTAAGGCTATAGCCTGAAGAATGCCCATGCCGGAATATCTCTTCTTACTCACCACAAGTAAAAGGAGACA